>JBLRWQ010000117.1:0-5383 GCA_047921175.1 Nitriliruptoraceae bacterium
CCGCAGCGCGCCGGCCGCGGTGAGGCGATGGTAGCCCCCGGCGACGCGACGGCGTCGGCCCGACCCGCACCGGCCCCGGCCCGCCGGGTCCCCAGGGTCGCGGTCCTGCTGGGAGCGACCGGCCGGCCACCACAGCCCAGAGCGCACCACCGGCCCGTACGTGCACGGAACCGCCGCCATACGCGGCTTCGTGCAACTGCCGGAGAGGATCGACACCGTGCGGTGCACGGAACCGCCGCTATGCGCGGTTCCGTGCACCGGGCCGGTTCAGGTGGCGTCGGCGGCCGGGTCGTCCACGGGGTCAGCAACCGGCCCGGTTCAGGTGGCGTCGGCGGCCGTGCCGGAGGCGTCGTACGCGCGGGCCTCGGCCCGGATCCAGCGCGCCAGGAGCGCCAGCACGGTCAGGAACAGCACCGCCGTCACCGCGGTGAGCCAGCTGACCCCCTCCTCCCAGGCACGACCCACGCTCATGCCGGCACGGACCATCACCGCGAAGGACAGCAAGGCCCCTGCGGTGTCCGCAGCGAGGTAGCGACGGGCGGAGATAGTGGAGGCGCCAGCGGCCGCGGCCAGGACCGTGGGCGGCAGCCCGCCGAGCCGGCCGAGCACCGCGATCGTGGCCCCGCGCCGGGCCAGCACCGCCTGCGCGACCGCCAGCTGACGCTCCGGCAGGGCCCGCTGCAGCCACCTCGGTGCGGTCCCCGCCGCCAGTGCCTTGCGCTCCATCCGCCCAACCGCGAAGTAGGCCCAGACCGCGAGGACCATCAGCGGCACGAACGCGGCGAGGAGCAGCAGCGGGTGCGGCGCCCCGGTCAGCTGGTACTGCGCCCCACCGATCAGCTGGAACTCCTTCGTCGGCCGCAGCAGCAGCATCCAGACCACATGCTCGGGGATCAGGACCGCGACCAACGGCACCGCGGCGAGCGGCACGACGAAGCGCAGCGCCGCCACCCCGATGAGGACCCGGTCCCGCTTGCGGCGGCCAGGCGCCGGGACCGTGGCTCCGGCCGCCTCGGGTCGGGTCATCCAGCGAAGCCGAAGCCGCGTGCCTTCGCGGTGAGCTGCTGCTGGACCCGCTCGTCCTTCTCCAGCGAGGCCTCCCGGAGCTCCTCGCGGTGCTCGTCGAGGCGGGCGGTCAACGCGACGTCCCCGGCCGCCAGGATCCGGACCGCCAGCAGCCCGGCGTTCTGCGCCCCGCCGACGGCCACCGTCGCCACGGGGATCCCGGCCGGCATCTGCACGATCGACAGCAGCGAGTCCAGCCCGTCGAGGTGGCGCAGCGGCACCGGCACCCCGATCACCGGCAGCGAGGTCACCGAGGCGAGCATGCCCGGCAGGTGGGCGGCCCCACCGGCGCCGGCGATGAGCACCTCGAGCCCGCGTCCGGCCGCCTCCTGCCCGTAGGCCAGCATCCGCGCCGCATCCCGGTGCGCGGAGACGACGTGGACCTCGTGCGGGATGTCGAAGCGCTCCAGCGCCTCGACCGCGGGCTCCATGGTGGGTAGGTCCGAGTCGCTGCCCATCACGACCCCGACCCGGGGGGTTGCGGCGGTCTCGCTCATCATCGGCTCCGTTCGGCGGTGGGGCGGGCTGCGGGCCGGTACCGGGCAGCCGCGTCGGCAGGGCGGGCATCGAGGTGGTGGACGCGCGCCACGGTGGCGGTCACGGCGCGAGCAGGCGCGCGGCGGCCTCCCGCGCCCGGGCCAGCGCCACCTCGGCATCCGCCCCGAGGACGGTGACGTGGCCGATCTTGCGGCCCGGTCGTGACGCCTTGCCGTACAGGTGCACGGCCGCGTCGCCGACGGCCAGCGCCTCGGGCAGCCGCTCGGCGATCCGGTCCGGCCCGGCCGGGCCGAGCAGGTTGACCAGCGCGGCCGCGGGCGCACGCAACGCCGTGTCGCCGAGCGGCCAGTCCAGCACCGCCCGCAGGTGGTTGTGGAACTGCGAGGTGGTGGCCGCCTCGATGGTGGCGTGCCCGGAGTTGTGCGGGCGCACCGCCACCTCGTTGAGCGTCAGGTGCCCCGCGCGGTCCACGAACAGCTCGACGGCGATGATCCCGACCCCGTCGATCGCGGCCGCCACCTCGGTGCCGAGCCGCGCGGCCTCCTCGGCGAGTGCCGGAGCGACGCGGGCGGGCTGGACGAGCTCGACCAGCTGCCCCTCGTGCTGCACCGTCTCGACCACCGGGTAGGTGACCTGCTCACCGCCGGGCCGGCGCGCGGTGACCACCGCGAGCTCGATCGCGATGTCGACATGGGCCTCGACCATCCAGCTGCCGCCGCGGGCGAGCACCGCCGTGGCCTCCGCCACGGTGGACACCACCTCGACCCCGCGGCCGTCGTAGCCGCCGCGGGTCGACTTGGCCACGACCGGCCAGCCGTGCTCGACGGCGAAGGCGGCCACGTCCTCGGGTTCACGTACCGCGGCGAAGGGCGGCACCGGCAGCCCGCGGGCCGACAGCTGCGTGCGGGCGTAGAGCTTGTCCTTGGCGAACAGCAGCGCCGCGGCGCTCGGCCGCACCGCGACCCCCTCGGCGGCCAGCAGCCCGAGCACGTCGTCGGCGACCAGCTCGTGGTCGAGGGTGAGCACGTCCACCTCGGCGGCGAAGGCGCGCAGCGCCGCCTCGTCGTCGGGCCGGCCGAGCCGGGTGACCGCACCGGCCAGCGCCGCGGGCTCGTCCGCGTGGACGGCCAGCACGTGCAGATCGACGCCGAGGTCGATCGCGGCGGCGTGGGTCATGCGGGCCAGCTGCCCACCGCCGACCATCCCGACCCGGGCCGTGGCCGGCCGGTCGCCGATCGGCACGGGCGGTGCCGGTGGGGCCGCATCCGGGGTGGTCACCGCTCAGCCTTCCAGCAGCTCGGTCAGGCCGCCCTCGTAGGCCGCGCGTACCTCGTCGAGGTCGAGGTCGACCAGCCCCCGGATCGCCAGGCGCGTGCCCCCGACGGTGCCGATGTCCTTCAGCGGCACGTCCGCGTCGGCACACAGGGCGGCGAACTCGCGCACCGCCGAGGACGGCACGCTGACGACCACCCGGCCGGGCGACTCGCTGCACAGCTGCTGGGTGGGTGACAGCGCTGCCAGCTCCCCCTCGAGCGCCACGTCCGCGCCGATGTCGCCGGCCAGGCAGGACTCGGCCAGGGTGACCAGCAGCCCGCCGGCCCCGACGTCGTGGGCGGAGGTCACCAGCCGCTCGCGGGCGGCCTCCTGCAGCACCTCGGAGATGGCCGCCTCGAGCTCGAGGTCCGCCGGCGCCAGGACACCGCCCAGCGGCGCGCCGAGCCAGCGCTGCACCTCGGAGCCGGCCAGGCCGGGCACGGTCGGGGCACCCATGAGCAGCAGCAGCTCCCCCTCGTCCTCGTAGGCGATGCCCAGCGCGTCCTCGGCGTCGGCCAGCACGCCCAGGATCCCGATCACCGGCGTGGGGTGGATCGCCTCGCCCTTGGTCTCGTTGTAGAGCGAGACGTTGCCGCCGGTCACCGGCACGCCGAGCTGCCGGCAGGCGGCCCCCAGCGCCCGGATCGAGGTGGCCAGCTGCCACATGATCTCCGGCCGCTCCGGGTTGCCGAAGTTGAGGTTGTTCGTGGTCGCGAGCGGCCGGGCGCCGGTGCAGGCGACGTTGCGGAAGGCCTCGGCGACCACCCGGATCGTGCCCTGCTCCGGGTCGAGCTCGCACCAGCGACCGTTGCCGTCGGTGGCGCAGGCCACCGCGCGGCGGCTGCCGGGCAGGCGCACCACGCCGGCGTCGCCCATGCCGGGCCCGAGCACCGTGCCGGAGCGCACGTGCTGGTCGTACTGCTCGAACACCCACCGCTTGGAGGCCACGTTCGGGGAGGCGAGGAAGCCGAGCGCCGCCTCCTCCAGCGTGCGGGCCGGCCGCCCGTCGGCCGCCTCGCGCGTGCCCCCCGGCAGGGTCAGATCGAGCGTCTCCGCCGCCACCTCGGCGTAGGCATCGAGCCAGTCCGGGCGGGCCTGGGGGCGGTCGTAGACGGGGCCCTCGTCGGCGAGCGAGCGGGCGGGCAGGTCGGCGATCAGCTGGCCGTTGCGCGTGAGCCGCAGGGCGTCGCCCTCGACCACCTCCCCGATCACCGCGGCCGGCACCCCCCAGCGGGCCGCGACCTCCTGGAGCTCCTCCAGCTGCTCGGGGGCGACCAGGGCGAGCATGCGCTCCTGCGACTCCGAGCACAGGATCTCCCAGGACGCCATCGACGGCTCGCGCAGGTGGACCCGGTCGAGGTCGACGTCCATGCCCATCGACGCGGCGGAGGCGAGCTCCGAGGTGGAGCAGGCGATCCCGGCCGCACCCATGTCCTGGATGCCGGAGACCAGGTCCCGCTCGTACAGCTCCAGGCAGCACTCGATCAGCAGCTTCTCCGCGAAGGGGTCGCCGACCTGGACGTTGGGACGTTTGGCGTCGAGCCCCTCGTCGAACTCCTGGCTCGCGAGCACGCTGGCACCACCGATGCCGTCACGGCCGGTGGCGGAGCCGAGCAGGACGGCGAGGTGGCCGGGCGCCTCCGCCCGGGCGAGCTGCAGCTTGTCCCGCTGCAGCACCCCGATCGCGAGCACGTTGGTGAGCGGGTTGCCGGCGTAGGTGTCGTCGAACACCACCTCGCCGCCGATGTTGGGCACCCCGACGCAGTTGCCGTAGTGCCCGACGCCGCGGACCACCCCGTCGACGAGGTGGCGCTGGAGGGCGTCGACCTCGTGGTGGACGCCGGCCCCGTCGGTCCAGCCGCCGGGGTCGCCGAAGCGCAGCGGGTCCATGACCGCGATCGGCCGGGCCCCCATCGTGAAGATGTCGCGCAGGATCCCGCCGACGCCGGTGGCCGCGCCCTGGAACGGCTCGACGTAGGAGGGGTGGTTGTGGGACTCGATCTTGAACGCGACCGCGATCCCGTCCCCGACGTCCACGACCCCGGCGTTCTCCCCGGGTCCGGCGATCACCCACGGCTCGTCGTGGGCGAGGCCGCGCAGGTGGATCTTGGAGGACTTGTAGGAGCAGTGCTCGGACCACATCACCGAGTACATGCCGAGCTCGGCGACGGTCGGGGTGCGGCCGAGGATGGCCACGAGGTCGTCGTACTCGTCGCCACGCAGGCCCAGCTCGTGGCCGAGCTCTCGGGCCCGCTCGGGGCTGACGGTCTCCTCCGGCGGGAACGGCGAGGTGGGGCTGTCGGACACGTCGGCACGCCTGATCGCGGGTGGTCGCGGGTGGTCGGGGGGCAGCCTACGTGACCCGTGCCGCGCTCCGGCCGCCGCGCGCGAGATCCACGGTCGATGCACGACCCTTCCGTATCGATTCTCGATACGCTATCGTTCTTCGATATGGCAGGGAGGTGTGGGGATGACCAACGACGAGCCTCGGACCGGCGACGGTGAC
>JBLRWQ010000118.1:0-5305 GCA_047921175.1 Nitriliruptoraceae bacterium
AGCCGGCTTGGTCAGTGGCCGTGCCTTGCGCTCCGGCGCGCCCGGCAACACCGGATAACATAGCGCGCGTCGGCGGGGCGGCAGCGTCCCGCGTCAGCGCTTCCGGCAAACAATCGATGCCAGCCAGGGCGAGGGCGGCGAGCTGGCGCAGCGGCACGGGGGTCAGCACCGTCGGGGTCGACAGGGCACCGAGGTCGCTCGCGGGCGTCCGGGTGTGGTGCGCGACCAGGGTCGCGACCGCATCACCGCACATGCGAGCCTGGCACATCCCCATCCCGCAGCGGGTCGTGAGCTTGACCGAGCGGAGGTCGCTCGCGCCGTGCTCCGCGATCGCAGCCCGGACCGTGGCGTGGTCGACCTCCTCGCAGCGGCAGACCAGCGTGTCGTCGGTGAGCCAGTCCACCCACCCGTCCCCGCGCGCGTAGGCCCGTCCGAGTGCGGCGGCGAAGGTCCGCCGGGCGGCCCGGTCCCGGCGGTGGCGGCGGCCCCGGCCGCGCAGCGCCTCGACGTCGATGGCACCGAGGTGGTGCGCTGCGGCCAAGCCGGCGAGCGCCCCCTCCGCCGCGGCAGCGGGCGCGCCGGCGACGCCGGTCACCTCGCCCGCGGCGAACACCCCGGGCACCGAGGTGGTCTGGTGGCCGTCCACCTCGGCGACCGGGTCGCCCCAGTCGGGGTCGGCGACCAGGCGGCAGCCGAGCAGCGCGGCGAGCCCGACCTGCGGCACGAACCCGAAGGAGACCGCCGCCGCGTCGACCGCCTCCGTCCGCTCGGCGCCGGGCAGGGGCGACCAGTCCGGGGCGAGCCGGGACAGGGTGACCTCCTCGAGGCGGCCGTCGCCACGGGCGGCGGTGACGGCCGTCGCGGTGGCGATCGGCACGCGGTGGCGGGCCAGCGTTGCGGCGTACCCGGCGCCCTCGGCGAGGGTGCGCCGGTGCTGCCAGGCCAGCGGCGCCGCACCGGTGAGCGAGGTGGCCCGGGCGAGCGCGGTCGCGGGCTGGGCCTCGGCGACGGTGACCACGTGGGTGCCGACCTCGGCCAGCGCGGCGGCCACGGGCAGCAGGAACGGCCCGGAGCCGCCGACGACCACCCGGTCGCCGACCCGGACGCCCTGGCCCTTGAGCAGCGCCTGGGCGGCGCCGACGGTGACGACGCCGGGCAGGTCCCACCCCGGGAAGGGCAGCACCCGGTCGGTGGCGCCGGTGGCGAGCACCACCACCTCGGTCCGCATCGTCGCTGCGGGCGCCTCGTGGCCCGCGACCCCCGCCAGGTGCAGCGCGAACGACGGCGGGCGGTCCGGGGTCCCGGCCTGCTCGTCGACCGTCGCCGTCCACACGGTGGTCCCGGGATGGTGGGTGACGGTGCCGACGTCGAGGTGGTGCAGGTAGGACCGCACGACCGGGTCCGGGTGCGTCGGGGCGAGGCCGCCGGCGCGGGTGCGGTGGTACTGCCCGCCCGGCTGGGTGTAGGTGTCCAGCACGTGCACGGCAACGCCGGCCTCAGCCAGCGCCACGGCGGCGGCCATCCCGGCCGGACCGGCGCCGACCACCACGGCCGGGACCAGCACCTCGTTGGGGACGTCCACCTCGGCGGGACCAACCAGCTCGGCGGGGACCGCCACCTCGGGGTGCGGGCCCGCCGCGGCAGCCGGCGGGCCGGCGCTGCCCGGCCAGGGGTCAGACGAGGTCGGCGACATCGTGGCGCTCCACCTCGGCGTCGGGGGTGGCGGGGGTGAGGCAGGCACGCTGGCCCGGGCGGCCGTCGACCGTGACGAGGCAGTCGTAGCAGGACCCGATGCCGCACAGCAGGCCACGTGGCGTGCGCTGGAAGCGTGTGGCTCGGAGCTCCCGCACCCCGGCGGCGAGCAGGGCGGCGGCGATCGTCTCGCCGGGATAGGCGGTGTACGGCCGGCCGTCGAAGCGGAAGATGAACGACCCCCCGCGCTCGTGACCGGCCGGTGGGTCCACGCGCAGGTCGGTGGTGTCAGGCATCGTGCGGCTCCTGCTCGGGTGCGGCCGGGTGCAGGCTGGGGCGGTCGGGGGCGAAGGGGGCGGGGTCGAGCGCCGGCTCGGCCCCGGTGACGAGCGCGGCGACGAGGTCGCCGGTCGCCGGTGCCAGACCGATACCGGCGCCCTCGTGGCCGGTGGCATGGTGGAGCCCGGCCACCTCGGTGTCGGGACCGATGACCGGCAGGTGGTCCGGGGAGTAGGGGCGGAAGCCGAGGTACGTGCGCAGCAGGTGGACGTCGGCGAGCACCGGGAACAGCTCGATGGCGCGGGCCGCCATCGCGGCCATCAGCGGCAGGTTGGGGCGCCGGTCGAGCCCGACCAGCTCGCGGCTGGAGCCGATCAGGACCGTGCCGGCACGGGTGCCCTCGACGACCGAGGAGATGCCCGGCGCGGTCGGGTCGGCCGCCCCGACGGTGCCGACGTAGTCCGCGTCGTAGACCTTGCGGCGGATCAGGGTGGGCAGCGGCTCGGTGACCAGGATCTGGCCGCGGCGCGGATGGATCGGGAGGTCCACGCCGGCCAGCGCGGCGATGTCCCGGCTCCAGACCCCGGCGGCGTTGACGACCACGCGGGTCGCGATCGTGCCGAGGTCGGTGGCGACGGCGGTGATGGCGCGCGAGCCGTCCAGCTGGAGCGCGGTGACACGGGTGTGGGGGTGGACGGTCGCGCCACGCCGACGGGCCCGGCGGAGGATGGCCGCGGCCGCCTTGACCGGCTGGACCTGCTGGTCCTGGGGGTAGGCCATGGCACCGACGAGGTCGCGGGTGAGGTGCGGCTCGAGCTCGCGGGCCTCGGCCGGGTCGAGCGGGTCGGCCTGGACGCCGGCGGCGCGCTGGTGGACGGCCAGCTCGGTGATGGCGGCGTGGCCGGCACCGGTGGTGGCGACCATCAGGCCGCCCTTGGCCTCGAGCTCGAGGTCGTCGTCGAGCTCCGCACCGAGCTGGCGCCAGCGGTCGTTGCTGCGCAGCGCCAGGTCGAGCTCCGGGCCGAGCTCCTTGTCGGAGACGAGGATGTTGCCCTCGCCCGCGGCGGTGGTCCCGCCCGCCAGTCCGTGGCGCTCCAGGACGGCCACGGTCAGGCCCGCGCCGGCCAGCGCGTCGGCGCAGCAGGCCCCGACGATGCCGCCGCCGATCACGACGGCGTCGGCGGTGCGGGCCAGGGGCTGACTCACGAGGCGGCGCCGGGTGGCAGCAGGCAGTCGTCGCTCGCGGCGCCGATGAGGAAGCCGTCCGGGTACGGGTCGGTCGGGTCGAGCAGGTACTGGGCCGTGCCGGTGATCCACGCCCGCCCGCGGATCGTCGGGATGACCGCGGGCTTGCCGGCGACGGTGGTCTCCTCGATGAGCGTGCCCGTGAACCGGCTGCGGATCAGCGACTCGTTCACGAAGGGGGCCTGCAGCCCCCACTCGCCGCGGGCATGCAGGACCGCGAGGTGGGCCGAGGTCCCGGTCCCGCACGGCGAGCGGTCGATCCAGCCGGGGTGGATGACCGTGGCGCCGCGGGCGTGGGCATCGTCGCTGTGCTCGCCGGTCAGGACCACGTGCTTGACCCCCGCGATCTCCGGCTGGGTCGGGTGGACGGGGCGGTGCTGGGCGTTGAGGGCCTGCATGACCTCGAGCCCGGCGGCGATCAGCTCCGGGGCCCGGGCCGGGTCGAGCTCGAGCCCGAGGTCCGCCGCCGGGAGCAGCGCGTAGAAGTTCCCACCGAAGGCCAGGTCCAGGGTGAGGGTGCCGCGGCCGGGGACCTCGACCTCGAGGTCCAGGGTGTCCACGAAGGAGGCCACGTTGGTGATCGTGACCGCCTCGGCCCGGCCGTCCGCCACCTCGACATCCGCCCTGATGAGCCCGGCGGGGGTGTCGAGGTGGATCGTGGTGACGGGTTCGGTGACCGCGACCATGCCGGTCTCGACCAGGACCGTGGCGACCCCGATGGTGCCGTGGCCGCACATGGCGAGGCAGCCGGACACCTCGATGTAGAGGACGCCGTAGTCGGCGTCCGGCCGCGTGGGTGGCTGCAGGATCGCGCCGGACATGGCGCTGTGGCCGCGGGGCTCGTACATCAGCAGGGTGCGAAGACGATCGCGATCGCGCTCGAAGGCGAGCTTGCGCTCGAGCATCGTGGCGCCGGGCAGGACGCCGACCCCGCCGGTGATGACGCGGGTCGGCATGCCTTCGGTGTGGGAGTCGACCGCGTGGAAGACGTTCGTGGAGCGCATGTCAGGCGACGCCCAGGGCGCGGTCGAGCTGCTGACGGATCACGGCCTGGTCGGCGTCGGGGAGCGGCAGGCGAGGCGGGCGGGTCGGGCCCATGGGCTGGCCGACGAGCTCCTGGGTCAGCTTGATGGCCTGCACGAACCGCGGCCCGGTGTCCCAGCGCAGCAGCGGCAGGGCGGCCTCGTAGCGAGGCAGGGCGTCGGTGAGCCGGCCCTCACGGCCGAGCGCCCACAGCTCGCCGCACAGGCCCGGCAGCGCACCGGAGAAGCCGCTGATCCAGCCGGTGGCGCCGAGCAGCGCCGACTCCAGCGCGAGGTCGTCGGCGCCGCACAGGATCTCCAGCTCCGGGGCGGTGTCCTTCAGTTCCAGCACCCGGCGGGCGTCGCCGGAGAACTCCTTGACCGCGACGACCTCGTCGATCTCCGCGAGTTCGGCGTAGAGGTCCGGGGTGAGGTCCTTCTTGGTGGAGAACGGGTTGTTGTAGGCGATGATCGGCAGGCCGGCGCGGGCGATCTGGGCGAAGTGGGCGATGACCTCCTCGCGGGTGGCGTTGTGGATCACCGGCGGCAGCGCCATCACGCCCGCGGCGCCGGCCTCGGCGGCGTGGCGGGCGTGGGCGAGCGACTGGTGGGACCCCGGCGCGGACACGCCGGGGACGACCTTGACCCGACCACCGCTGGCCTCGGCCGCCACCTCGATGGCCGCTTCCACGCATCCGTGGCGCTCGTCGTCGCTGAGCGACTCGTACTCCCCCAGGGAGCCGTTGGGGACCAGGCCGTCGATGCCGCTGTCGATCAGCCAGCGGCAGTGGTCGCGGTAGGTGGCGAGGTCGAGGGCGCCGTCCGCGGTGAAGGCGGTGGTGGTGGCGACGTAGACGCCGGGGAAGTGGGTCATCGGGGTCCTCGCGGTCGTCGTGGTGTCTGGTCGGACGGGGCGGAACGGTGCGGGATGCGCGGTTCGTGGTGCGCGGCGTGGCGCGGGCTGCGTGGCGCGGGCTGCGTGGCGCGGGCTGCGTGGCGCGGGCTGCAGGCCGTGGCGCCCCGGCCGAGCGCCGGGGGTGCGATTGCTCCCCGGGGTTCGTCCGACC
>JBLRWQ010000119.1:0-5258 GCA_047921175.1 Nitriliruptoraceae bacterium
CCCAGCGCGAGTCGGGTGCGTGGCCGGGCTTTCCACCACCGCTCGGCCACCGCATCGATCGGCCGTGGCCAGGCCACCGGCGGGCCCGACAGCAGTGCGGTCCCGCGTCGTGGACCGGGCCGAGGGTCGGGGCGGTGCGTCTCCATGCCGGCCAGTGGAGCACGTCCGTGCGATGGCCAGCCGATCGGTGGTCGGCGCCCTGTGGACGACGGCCCGCCGACGGTCAGGTCGTCAGGCGGACGCGGCCTTGGTGTCGACCTTGTTGTCGGCCTTCGTGTCGGCCTTGGCGTCACCCGAGGATGCCGCCTTGTCACCCGAGGATGCGTTCTCGCTGGCGGCCTTCGCGCCGCCGTCGTTCGAGGTCGGGCCGCTCGCGGCACGGTTGCTGGCCGAGGCGTAGTCCTTCACGTGCCAGCCGGAGCCCTTGAAGATGATGCCGGCCGCGCTGAAGACCTTGCGCAGCTGGCCCTGGCAGGCCGGGCACTCGGTCAGGGCGTCGTCCCGGAAGCTCTGCACGACCTCGAGGTGCTCCCCGCAGGTCCGGCAGGCGTACTCGTAGGTGGGCATCGCGTCACTCCAGGTCCTCGGCGGCGGTGGGGAACCGCCGCGCGGCGCGTTCCGGGCGCAGGGGTCCGGCGGGGCCGGTTAGCACTCGCGGTTCGCGAGTGCTGATGATGCCGGACGGGTCGTCAGATGGCAACCCACCGGGGTCAACGCGCGCGATGCACGCCGCCTTCCGTCACCACCACCTCGACCCGTTGGTCGTGCGGTTCCGTGGGCACGTGGGGGACCAGCTGGCAGGTGAACCCGACCCCGATCCGGGTCGCGTCCGCGGGCAGGCGGGCGAGCAGCCGGTCGTAGTGGCCGCCCCCGGCCCCGAGTCGACCTCCTCGCGGATCGAAGGCCACACCGGGCACCACCGCGACATCGACCACCGCCGGGTCGACCACGCGGCCGGCAGGCTCCCGCACACCTCGGTGCCCGAGCTGCAGGGTGAGCAGGTCGGCGGCCGCCACCAGGTCGAGCGCTTCGCCACGCACCCGCGGGAACAGCGTGCGGACCCCGCGCTCGCGCAGCGGCGCCACCGCCGTGGCCAGGTCGACCTCCTCCCGCAACGCCGCGTACAGCAGGACCGTGCCGGCGCCGCGCAGCTCCGGGAGCGCCAGCAGCCGTGCCACGATGCGCAGCGAGGCCGCCCGACGTTCCGCGTCGGACAGGGACCGGCGGGCGGCCCGGGCCGCGATCCGCAGCGGAGGCTTGGCGTCGGCGTCCAGCGTGGCCCTCCCTCACGCACCGGGCGTTCGGACGAGCCTACGCGCCGGGTCCGGCCGGGGGTCGTCGCTAGGCTCGGCCGCGAGCGAAGGAGTGCCCGTGATGCGCAAGGCCGTCCTGCCCGTCGCCGGGCTCGGAACCCGGTTCCTGCCGGTGACCAAGTCCGTGCCCAAGGAACTCCTCCCGGTGGTGGACACGCCGGCGCTGCAGCTGATCGTCGAGGAATGCGTGCGCTCCGGGCTCGACGACGTGCTCTTCGTGAGCGCCATGGGCAAGGCCGCCATGGAGGACCACTTCGACCGCCGGCTCGACCTGGAGCGGGAGCTCGAGGCCAAAGGCAAGGACGACGAGCTCGCCATGGTCCGTGCGCTCGGCGAGCTCGCGCACGTCCACAGCGTGCGTCAGGGTGAGGCCCTCGGCCTCGGGCATGCGGTGCTGCAGGCCGCCGGGCACGTCGGCCCCGAGGACAGCTTCGCCGTGCTGCTCGGTGACGACATCCTCGACCCGGACGGCGACTTCCTGGAGCGCATGATCGCCGTGCACGAGCGCACCGGTCGGGCCGTCATCGCCTTGATGGAGGTACCCGAGGACCAGGTCAGCCTGTACGGCGTCGCGACGGTCTCGCCGGGCGAGCGGCCCGGTGAGCACCTGGTGACCGGGCTCGTCGAGAAGCCAGACCCGGCGGACGCACCCTCCAACCTGGCCGTGATCGGCCGCTACGTCCTGCCCGGCAGCATCTTCGGCGTCCTCGAGGACCTCCCGCCCGGCCGTGGGGGCGAGATCCAGCTCACCGATGCACTCCAGTTGCTCGCCGCCGAGGAGCCCATCGTGGGCCTGCTCCTCGACGAGCCCCGCTACGACACCGGCGACAAGCTCGGCTACCTCCAGGCCAACGTCGCCTTCGCCCTGCGTCGCGACGACCTCGGCCCGGCGTTGAGGGACTGGCTCATCGAGCTGGTGGCTGCAGGCGCCGAGGGCGGGGCGTGAGCGGCTTCGTCGGGCACGGCCGCGGGGAGGTCACCGACCTCGAGGAGCTCGTGAGCGTCGAGGACCACCTCGAGGCGCTGCTGGCGCTGCTGCCCGCCCCGGACCCGATCGAGCTCCGGCTGGCGGACGCGCTCGGACTCGTGCTCGCGGACCCGGTCGCCAGCGAGGTCACCGTCCCGGCCTTCGCGAACAGCGCCATGGACGGCTACGCGGTGATCGCCCGGGACACCCGCACCGCAACCGTCGACCAGCCGGTGCGTCTCGCGGTCGACGGCGAGGTCGCTGCCGGCGTCCAGGAGCTGCCGACGGTGCGCACCGGTCGCAGCGTGCGCATCATGACCGGCGCACCGATCCCGCCGGGTGCGGATGCGGTCGTGCCCGTGGAGGTCACCTCCAAGCTCGGTGTCGACGTCGGGATCCACCGCGCCGCGGCACCGGGGGCGAACATCCGTGAGCCGGGGGAGGACCTGCAGCCGGGCCAGCGGCTGCTGGCCCGCGGCCGCCGGCTCGGACCGGCGGACCTCGGGGTGCTGGCCGCCGCCGGGGTGTCCCGGGTGCGGTGCATCCCGCCACCGCGGGTGGTGGTCGTCTCCTCCGGTGACGAGCTCGTCCCGGCCGACCAGGAGCCCCTGCCCGGCCAGGTCCGCGACGTGAACGGGCCGATGCTGGCCGCGATGGTCCGAGCCGCCGGCGGGGTGCCGTTCAGCGCCGGCATCGTGCGCGACGACCGCAAGGCGCTTCGCTACGTGCTGGACACGAGCCTCGGGCACGCCGACCTGATCGTGTGCACCGGCGGGGCCAGCGCCGGCACCCGGGACCTGCTGCCGGAGGTGATCGGCTCGCTCGGCGAGGTCGCGACGGCGAAGGTCGCCATGAAGCCGGGGATGCCGCAGATCCGCGGGCGCATCGCAGGCTGCCCGGTGATCGGGCTACCGGGGAACCCGGTGTCGGCGTTCGTGTCCTTCGAGGTGTTCGTCCGTCCCGTGATCCGCTCACTCCAGGGGCGTCGCGATGTGCAGCGCCCCGTGGTCCATGCCGTCGCTGCCGAACCGCTGCGCTCCACCCCGGGCAAGCGCTCGTACCTGCGCGTGCGACTGGCCCGCGAGGGGGAGCGGTGGCTCGCCAAACCGACCGGCCACCAGGGCTCGCACGTGGTCAGCTCCATCGCCCGCGCCGACGGGCTCGCCGTCATCGACGAGGACGTCCTCGAGGTGCCGGCCGGCGGGCAGGTCCGTGTCCACCTCCTCGTCGAATGAGCCGCCTGTGACCAGCGAGCCGACCGCGACCAACGAGCCGACCCGGCCCGCCCCATCCGCCGCGGCGGAACCTGGCGGCCGCGCCCCCGCGTCCCGACTCAGCCACCTCGATGCCAGCGGCCACGCCCGCATGGTCGACGTGGCCGCCAAGCCCATCACCGAGCGCGTCGCCGTCGCGAGCTGCGAGGTCCGGCTCTCGCCCTCCACGGCGGCGCTGCTGCTGGATGGCGCGTTGCCGAAGGGGGATGCGCTCCCGGTGGTCCGGGTCGCCGGCATCCAGGCTGCCAAGCGCACCCACGAACTGATCCCGCTGTGCCACCAGGTAGCGCTCACCTCCGTGGACATCGATGTCGAGGTGGCGCGCGATACCGGCCGGGTGGAGCTGACGGCCACCGCCCGGGCGAGCGACCGGACGGGTGTCGAGATGGAGGCGATGACGGCCGTGACGGTCGCCGCCCTCACGCTCTACGATCTGGTGAAGGCCGTGCAGCGTGACGTCGTGGTCTCCGAGGTCCGGTTGCGTGAGAAGCGCGGTGGGCGCAGCGGTGACGTGGTGTTGCCGTGAACGGGAGGCCGGTCGTGGTTGCTTCGTCGGAGTGCATACCGGTGTTAGGTTCCCCGCGTCCCGACGGGAGAGCGTCCGTCCGGGGCCCGGAGGTGGAGCCGTGCCGGACGGTGGCGACAGGTGACGGCGGAGCTGCTGGTGCTGCTCGGTCTGGTCTGGGCCGCGCTGTTCCTGCCGGGTGCGGTCCGCGCCCACAACACCTCCCCCCACGTCACCGTCGGAGGGTTCGAACGCGCGATGAACGTGCTGCGCAGCGATGGTTCCCGACGCGGCGGAGGGAGACGCCTCATGGTGCCTGATGACCCCGCCCGGATCGTGGCGCGACCGGCACACGAGTCCGGGCCGGTCGTGCGTGACCAGCCGGCCGAGGACCCGGTCATCGCCCGGCGGCGGGTCTGGTTCGTGCGGGCGCTGCTCGCCTGCGCGGTGACCCTCGGGTTCGCGCTCCTGCTGCAGGGTGCCGCCTGGCTGCTCTTCCTCGCGACCACGGGGGCGACCGCGGCGTACGTGGCGGTGCTCCGCCGCCTCAAGCAGCAGCGGGACGAGGCGCGGGCCGTGGTCCAGCAGCTGGAGCTGCACGACCAGCCGCTGCCCGACGCCGGCCAGGTCGCCGTCGGGGGCGAGGAGGCCTGGGTCGGCTCCGGCTCGGTCCGGCTGCGCCGCTGGGACGGTTGAGGTGCCCGAGGTACCGGACCTGGTGGCGGCCGTCGCGCCGCTGCGGGACGGCCTGACCGCGCGCCACGAGGCCCGCGAGATCGCGTTCGCGGCCTCCCGTGATGCCATCCGGGCCGCGGCCAACGCGATCCGGGCGGTCCACCGGGGCGAGCCTGCTCGGGTCGCAACCCTGCTCGCCGAGGCCGCGTCGGCGCTGCAGGTCGCGAGCGACGCGAGCGAGGACCACCCCGAGGTCCGCTACGCGGGTTTCCTCGGTGACGCCGCCAAGGAGGTCGCCGAGGCCGAGCTGACCCGCGCAGCGGTCGCCGGGGAGCCCCTGCCGGGCCCGGACGAGCTCGGGGTCGACGAGGTGTCGTGGCTGCACGGGCTGGCGGAGACCGTCGGCGAGCTCCGGCGTGCGAGCCTGGATCGGGTGCGCTCGGGCGACCTCGACCGGGCGGAGGGCTACCTCGCCCTGATGCAGGAGATCCTGGCGGCGCTGGTGACCATCGACGTGCCCGATG
>JBLRWQ010000120.1:0-5111 GCA_047921175.1 Nitriliruptoraceae bacterium
ATGGAGACCCGCCACTGGGACGAGGGGCGCGGGGTGACCGAGACGCTCCGGGTCAAGGAGTCGGTCACCGACTACCGCTACTTCCCCGACCCCGACCTGGTCGCGGTGACCTCGCCGGCCGCGCACGTCGAGACGGTGCGCGCCCGGCTGCCGGAGCTCCCGGCCGCGACCCGGACCCGGCTGCTGGCCGCAGGGGTGCCCCGGCCGCAGGCGGTGGCGCTGGTCGGTACCGACGCGCTGGCGGTCTACGACGACGCGGTGGCCCGTGGCGTGGCACCGGGGGTGGCGGCCAACTGGTTGACCGGGGATGTGGCGGGGCAGCTGGCTGCGGAGGGGCTGGAGCTGTCGGAGAGCGGGTTCACCGGCGGGCACCTGGCGGAGCTCGTCGGCCTGCTGGAGGATGGCACCCTGTCCACCAAGCTCGCCAAGCAGGTGCTGGCCGGGGTGCTGGAGGAGCGCGGTGCGGTCTCGCCCGCCGAGGTGGTGGCCGCCCGGGGCCTGGAGCAGGTCTCCGACGAGGGCGAGCTGCGTGCCATCGTCGAGCAGGTGGTGGCGGACAACACCGGCACCGTGGCGGACATCCGGGGCGGCAACACCAAGGCGATCGGTGCCCTGGTCGGTCAGGTCATGAAGGCCACGCGTGGGCAGGCGGACCCGCGCAAGACCAACGAGCTGCTGCGGGAGCTGATCGGCTGAGGTGCGGCGCGGTCCGGACCGGCCGATGGTCCGGGCCGCTCCGAAGCTCGGTCACGTACCCTGTCAGGCGCGCAGGGTGGGAACGAGGGAACGACGTGGTGCTGGAGCGGATCGACGGCCCGTCGGACGTGCGTGCGCTGGATGCGGCGGAGCTGCCGGTCCTCGCCGAGGAGCTGCGCACCGCGATCATCGACGCGGTGTCGAAGGTCGGCGGCCACCTCGGCTCCAACCTCGGCGTCGTCGAGCTGACCATCGCCCTGCACCGCGTCTTCGAGTCCCCGACCGACCGCATCGTCTGGGACACCGGTCACCAGGCCTACGTCCACAAGATGCTCACCGGTCGCCGCGCTGCCTTCGACACCCTGCGGCAGGCGGGCGGGCTGTCCGGCTACCCCTCTCGGGAGGAGTCGCCCCACGACCTGGTCGCCAACAGCCACGCCTCGACCGCGTTGTCCTGGGTCGCCGGGCTGGCGCGCGGGCAGCAGGACACGCCCGCTGCACAGCAGCGCCGCCTCGTCGCGGTCGTCGGCGACGGCGCGCTCACGGGCGGGATGGCCTACGAGGCGCTCAACAACCTCGGGCATCATCAGCTCCCGGCGATCATCGTCCTCAACGACAACGGCCGCTCCTACGCGGAGACCGTCAGCCGGCTGTCGGAGCGGGTCGCCGACCTGCGCAGCGATCCGCGCTACCGCACCCTCAAGGACCGACTGGATCAGGTGCTCCGACGGGTACCGATGGTGGAGCGTCTGACCGAGGCAGGGCTGGAGGCGATCAAGTCCGCGGTGTCGGAGGCCCCGGCGCTGCAGTCGTTCGTCGAGGCGCTCGGGGTGCGCTACCTCGGTCCCTACGACGGCCACGACCTCGGGAAGCTGGAGCACGCGCTCCGGCACGCGGCCCGCCTGCAGACCCCGGTGCTGGTCCACGTCCTGACCCAGAAGGGCAAGGGGTACGCCCCCGCCGAGACCGACCCGGAGAAGAAGCTCCACGACACCTCGGCCTTCGACGTCGCGACCGGTCGTGCGCGCGCAGCCGGCGCCGCCGACTCCTGGACCGCGGTGTTCAGCCGCAGCCTCCTTGACCTTGCCGCGACGCACCGCGATCTGGTGGCGATCACCGCGGCCATGCCCGGCTCCACGGGGCTGCTCCCCCTGGCGGCGCGGGAGCCCGAGCGCGTCCTGGACGTCGGCATCGCCGAGCAGCACGCGGTCACCGCTGCGGCGGGTCTGGCCAACGCCGGCAAGCTGCCCGTGGTCGCCATCTACTCCACCTTCTTCTCGCGCGCCTTCGACCAGGCCAACCTCGATGTCGGGCTCCACGACGAGCACGTCGTGTTCGTGCTCGACCGGGCAGGGATCACCGGCGACGACGGCCCGAGCCACCACGGCATCCTCGACCTGGCGCTCAGCCTGCGGATCGCCAGCCTGACGGTGCTGGCACCCAGCCACGCCGAGGACCTCGACGCCCTGCTGCACGTGGCGGCGGGGCTGGACGGCCCCGTGGTGGTCCGCTTCCCGAAGGGCGCTGCGGTCACCGCTGCCGACCTCGGCCTCGAGGGTGCGCAGGCACCCGCCGGTCTGGGCGCCCGTCGTGTGCGTGAGGGGGCGGATGTCTGCCTGCTCGCCGTCGGTGACCGGGTCGAGGCGGCGCTCGAGGCGGCCGACCTGCTCGGTTCGGACGGCGTCGCCGCGGCCGTCTGGGACGTGCGCAGCGTGCGGCCCGCGGACCCACGCATGCTGGCGGCCGCAGCCGCGTCGCCCCTGGTCGTGACCGTCGAGAACGGGCTGGTCGGCGGCGGGGCCGGTGCGGAGCTCGCGGACCGGATCGACGAGCTGGTCGGCGTCCGCCATGCGCCGCCGGTCCTGCGCCTCGGGGTTCCCACGGCGTACCTGCCGCAGGGCAAGCCAGCGCGCATCCTGGCGGAGCTCGGGCTCGACGGTGCGGGCATCGCCGCGGCGACCCGGAAGGCGCTCAGCGACGAGCGCTGAGCGGACGGACTTGACCTGGGGCCTCGGACACGCAACCATCCCGACGCCGCTCACGGCGGGCGGCACCAGACCACACGGAGCAGCGCGCGTGCTTGGGGACCTGATGGCGGACCGGGGCGTGATGGCACGTCTGCTCGGTCACGTCATCGTCGTCGTTCCCTAGCGCGTGCTCGCCCCGAGCACGCGCGAACCTCCCGGACCCCGGGAGGTTCTCTCGTAGGAGGGGCGGACGTCACGCGGAGGATCCCGCGGGCGGGCGGAACAGGAGGCAACCATGCAGATCACCGGGGCACAGGCCGTGATGAAGAGCCTGGAGGCGCTCGGCGTCGACACCGTCTTCGGCTATCCCGGCGGGGCGATCCTGCCGGCCTACGACCCGCTCATCGAGGCCGGGTTCGAGCACGTGCTCGTCCGCCACGAGCAGGGCGCCATCCACATGGCCGAGGGGTACGCGCACGCCACCGGTCGGGTCGGGGTCTGCATCGTGACCTCCGGACCAGCGGCGACCAACCTCGTCACCGGGTTGGCCGACGCGATGATGGACTCGGTCCCGGTGCTCGCCATCACGGGACAGGTCGCGAGCACCGCGATCGGGTCCGACGCCTTCCAGGAGGCGGACGTGACCGGCATCACGATGCCGATCACCAAGCACAACGAGCTGGTTCGTGACGTCGCGCGCATCCCGGAGGCCATCAAGGAGGCCTTCCACGTCGCCCGGTCCGGGCGTCCCGGCCCGGTGCTGGTCGACCTGCCGAAGGACATCCTCAACCAGACCTTCGAGTGGCACTGGGACGACCACGTCGACCTGCCCGGCTACAAGCCCACCGTCCGTGGCCACGGCAAGATGGTCAAGGAGGCGCTGGAGCTGATCGCCACCGCCGAGCGCCCGGTCATCTACGCGGGTGGCGGCCTGGTCCGCGCCCGGGCGGGTGCCGAGGTCGTGCGCTTCGCGGAGCTGCTGCAGCTGCCCGTGGTCACCACGCTGATGGCGCGGGGGATCATCCCGGACACCCACGAGCTGTTCGTCGGGATGCCCGGCATGCACGGGCACTACGCGGGGGTCCGGGCCCTGCAGGAGGCCGACCTGCTCATCACCCTCGGAGCGCGTTTCGACGACCGGGTGACCGGCAAGCTGGATGCGTTCGCTCCCGAGGCGAAGGTGATCCACGTCGACGTGGATCCGGCCGAGATCGGCAAGAACCGCGAGGTCGACGTGCCGATCGTCGGTGATCTCAAGGTCGTGCTCGAGCAGCTGCTCGCGGTGCTCGACGACAAGCAGGCCAAGGGCCGTTTCGACCGGCTCGTGCCCGACACGGCCGCGTGGCGCCAGCGCCTGACGACGCTCAAGGCCGAGCACCCGCTGCTGGTCGAGCAGCCCGAGTCCGGGGTGCTCAAGCCGCAGACCGCGATCCGGGCCGTCTACGACGTCTGGGGCGACGAGGCGGTGTACGTGGCCGGCGTCGGCCAGCACCAGATGTGGGCCGCCCAGCACATCCCCTACACCCGTGCCGGGCAGTGGATCAACTCCGGCGGGCTCGGGACGATGGGCTTCGCCGTGCCGGCGGCGATCGGCGCCAAGGCGGGGGTCGGTCGTGACGTGCCGGTGGTGGCCATCGATGGTGACGGCTGCTTCCAGATGACCTTCCAGGAGATCGCCTCGGCGGTCCAGCACGACATCCCGGTCACCTTCGTCGTGATCAACAACGGCTACCTCGGCATGGTCCGCCAGTGGCAGACCCTGTTCTACGAGGACCGGCTCTCCCAGGTCGCCCTGCCCCAGGACCTCCCGGACCTGGTCAAGCTCGCGGACGCCTACGGCATCCCGGGCTTCCGTGTGGACCGGGTCGAGGACCTGCGCACCACCCTGGAGAAGGCGCGTGCCATCACCGACCAGCCGGTGCTGGTCGAGTGCCGCGTCGACCCCGACGAGATGGTGTTCCCGATGGTTCCCGCGGGGGCCAGCAACGAGGAGCTTCTGGAGTCGGCGGAGGAGTGGCATGCCCGCCTCGCCGCCCTGCAGGCCTGAGAGGAGCCGTCATGCATGACCGTCACACCCTGTCCGTGCTCGTCGAGAACAAGCCCGGTGTGCTGACCCGCATCGCCGGGATGTTCGCCCGACGTGGCTACAACATCCACTCGCTCGCGGTCGGTCCGACCGAGGACGAGCGGGTCTCGCGGCTGACGCTGGTCGTCGGCACCGAGGCGGTCCAGCTCGAGCAGATCATCAAGCAGCTCAACAAGCTGGTCCACGTGCTCAAGATCATCGAGCTCGACCCGGACCAGACCGTCGAGCGTGAGATGCAGCTGGTCAAGGTCAACGCCGACCCGGTCACCCGCTCGCAGATCATCGAGATCGCCGAGGTCTTCCGGGCCAAGATCGTGGATGTCGACCACGACTCGATCACCATCGAGGTGGCCGGCAACCCG
>JBLRWQ010000121.1:0-5091 GCA_047921175.1 Nitriliruptoraceae bacterium
GCGCGGGCCAGCAGGGTCTTGCCGGTCCCGGGCGGGCCGTAGAGCAGCACGCCCTTCGGGATCTTGGCGCCCATGGCCTGGAACTTCTGCGGGTTCTCGAGGAACTCCTTGATCTCGCGCAGCTCCTCGACCGCGGACTCCGCGCCGGCGACGTCCGCGAAGGTCACCTTCGGCGCGTCCTTGGAGACCATCTTGGCCTTGGACTTGCCGAACTGCATCACCCGGCCGCCGCCACCCTGCATGTTCTGCATCAGCAGGAAGAAGATCCCGAGGATCAGGACGAACGGGATGACGGTCGCCAGGATCTGGACCAGGGCGCCGGTCTGCTCCGCGTTGAACTCGACGTCGGCGATGCGGCCCTGGTCGATCCAGCGTCGCAGCTGGTCGCCGTTGATCTCCGGGTTGTAGACCACGGTGAACGCGGTCGTGGAGCCGCCGGAGCGCCGCTCACCCTCGATCACCTGCGACCGGTTGCCGATCGTCGTGACCTCGAGGTCCTGGTTCTGGAGCTCCCCGGCCTCGACGGCGGACTGGAACTGCGACCACGTCAGCTCCGTCGGCGCGGTGGCCGCGCTGAGCAGGCTCCACCCGATCCACATGGTGAAGAACAGGGCCAGCACCCACGGGAGGGGGCCCTTCAGGAACCGCTGGGATGGCTTCGCGTCGGCCACGTCACAACCACCTTGCGGGTGCCGGTGCGGTGCGAACGCCGGGCAGCGTCGCGGGAGGGGCACCCTCTCGTGGAAGGTTCGATGCTACCAGTGGGTGAGGCCTGCTCCCCCGGGCGGGATGGTGGCCGGCGGCGCCGTGCGGGCTACCGAGGCGCACTCCCGTTGCTCCACCGTTGCTCCACGAGGTTCGGTGCAACGGGCGAGCGAACCCCGAGGAGCAACGGGGCGGGGAGATCGCGGGCCGGTCCGGGACGCGCACCACCTCGGTACTGGTGCTTCGTCCGCAGGCGTCGAGCCGACCTCAGCCGCCGGCCAGCCGACGTCAGCCGCCGTAGGCCTCGGGCTTGAGGGTGACGATGTCGCTCAGGCCCCGGTAGTGCTCGGCGAAGTCGAGCCCGTAGCCGACGACGAACACGTCCGGCACCTCGAAGCCGACGTAGCGGATCGGCAGCTCCACCTCGCGGCGCGTCGGCTTGGTCAGCAGCGACAGCACCTCGACCGACGCCGGCTTGCGCGACAGCAGGTTCTTCATGAGGTAGCTGAGCGTCAGGCCGGAGTCGACGATGTCCTCCGCGATGAGCACGTGGCGGCCCTCGATCTCCATGTCGAGGTCCTTGAGGATCCGCACCACGCCGGACGAACTCGTCGCCGAGCCGTAGGAGGACACGGCCATGAAGTCGACCGCGGCGGGGATCGTGAGCCGGCGGTGCAGGTCGGCGACCACGAGGATCGCGCCCTTGAGCACCCCGACGATCAACAGCTCCTTGCCGGCGTAGTCGCGCGAGACCTCGGCGGCCAGCTCGTCCAGCCGGGCGCTGATCTGCTCGGCCGGGATGAGGACCCGCTCCACGTTGCGGCGGTACTCCTCCGGGAGGTGCGCCAGGTCGGATGCGGCGTCGCTCATGACGGATCCCGTCGTTGCTCGGCTCGGCTGGTGGTGGCACCACCTCGGGCGGTGGCGAGCCTAGTGCGGTGGTGCTGGGGGCGCGGTAGCGCCGGTCGGGCCCGCTGGTGTCGACGCGGCCGTCGGCCCGGTCGCGGTCGGCGGCGTCGGCGCGGCCGTCGCGGTCGCGTGGACGACCGCCAGCGCCACCTGCGGGTCGCGGTGGCCGGCGAGCTGCAGCGCCACGTCCACGGCGTAGCCCGGCACCCACACCACCCGCTCGCCCGTGACGACGATCGGCCAGCGCGTGCGCAGCAACCTCGGGACGTGCGCGTCGCGCAGCACCGCGGCGACCCGGCGCGTGCCGGCGGCGGTGCGGATGCGGTCGCCGGGCTCGGCGGGACGGGCGACCAGCCCACCGGGCATGCGTGGCAGCAGCACCTGGACGCGGTTTCGGTGGCCGCCGGTGGGGGTGAGCAGGGTCTCGGGCTGCAGCGGCTCCGGCTGCCAGCGGGCGGGGATGCCGAGGTCGAGCTGGGGGGCCTCGGCGACCCGCTCGAGCTCCTGCTTGGTCGGCGTGCGTGCCAGCAGGGCGGCGTCGAGCTCCGGCCAGGCGGTCGCGCCGGGCAGCGTCAACACCCTGAGCGTCGGCGGGGGCGCCTGGGTCGGCGCGAAGATCAGCACCGCGCGGGTGACCTCCAGGTCGACGCCGCCGGGCAGGGTGGCACGGGTGCCGGGCTCGGCGGTGAGCACGCGGGCGATCGTGTCGGCCGACGGCGGCTGGTCGAGGTGGGGGGCCAGCGCGTCGCGGATGCGGCGGCGGGCGAGCGCCCGGTGGGCGCGCCGGAGCGCCGGGCGCTGCACGACGGTCAGCTCACCGAGGTGGTGGCAGGCGATCGCCTGGCGGGCGGCGACCGCGAGCGCGTCGGCGTCGTCGTGGGCGAGCGCCGCGAGGCGGGTGAGCGCCCCGACCGGGTCGGGGGCGACGCGGGCGAGCGCGGGCAGGACCTCGTGCCGGACGATCGCGCGGCGCACGGCCGGGTCGGTGTTGGTGTGGTCGGTGGCGTACGGCAGGCCGTCGCCGACGACGAAGGCCAGGATGTCCGGGCGGCGCAGCCGGAGCAGCGGCCGACGCAGGCGCCCGTCGTGGGCGCGCATCGAGGCGAGCCCGTCGAGCCCCGTGCCGCGGGCGGCGCGGTAGAGCACCGTCTCGGCCTGGTCCTCGGCGGTGTGGCCGAGCAGGATCGCGGCGGCCCCGAGCCGGTCGGCGGCGTCGTGCAGGGCGGCGTAGCGGGCGGTGCGGGCGGCGGCCTCCGGCCCGCCGGCGCCCTGGCTGGCGACCTGCACCCGGTCGGAACGGGAGGCGGCGCCGAGCCAGCGGGCGTGCTGGGTGACCAGCAGGGCCTCGGCGTCCTCCACCTCGGCGGCCCTGAGGCCGTGGGCGACGTGGACCAGGGTCAGCTGCAGGTCGGGCCGGGCCTCCGCGGTCAGGAACGCGAGCGCGGTGGAGTCCGGTCCGCCCGAGCAGGCCACGACGACCGGCGCTTCGGTCGGCAGGGCGGCGAGCTGGCGTGCCACCTCGGCGACCAGGTCGTCACGGGGACGTCCGGCCGGCAGGGCGGCGACCGGGCCGGGGGTCATGGGGCCTGGTCCTCGCCGTCCTCGGGCGCCTCGGGTGACTCGGGCACCTCGGCTACCTCGCCTGCCTGGACGACACGGGCGAGCCAGCCGTCGGGGTCGGCGATCTCGTCGCCGCGCGGCAGGTTGTCGGCCTTGCCGAAGGCGCGGTTGAGCCCGTCGGTGCCGGCCTGCTCCAGCACGGCACGGACGAACACCTCGCCGTCTCGGTACTGGCGCCGCTTCATCTCCAACCCCGCCACCGCCGTCAGCACCTTCGAGGCGATGTCGCCCTGCCGGTTCGCCAGCGCCTCCCGCACCCCCTCCGGGTCTTCGATGCCGGCGCCGGTGGCCGAGTACATGGTGGCGTTGCCGTGGCCCTCGAGCAGGCTCATGAGCCCCTGCGCCTCGTCCATCACCTCGGCCTGTTCGGGGGTGAGCACCGTCTCGAGCAGCGGCTTGAGGTCGCCGGTCTCCTTGGCCTTGGCGATCGCGGCGGGGAGCTTGGGCGCCAGCTCGGCGAGGTGGTGGGCGTCGACGCGGGTGTGCTCGAGGTAGCGCGCCACCAGGTCGCGCAGGTGGTCGCCGAGCCAGCCGCCGCTGCCGTCGAACTGCAGGCGGTGGGTGACCTCGTGCAGGACCACGGTGCGGCGGATGTCGTCCGCGAGGTCGCCGTGCTCCTCGGCGAGCGCCAGCACGTTGGGACCGACCAGCAGCAGCTGGCCGCTGCCTGCGCCCGCCAGGGGCAGGACGAACTGGCCGAGCACCTTGGTGGACAGCAGCCCGAGCAGCCCGCCGAGCTGCAGCCCGAGCACCCGGCGGCTGGCGGCGGGGCGCTGCTCCAGGCGCTCGCGCAGGGGCTCGAAGGAGGCGGCGATGACCTCGACGTTGGTGCGGACCCAGGCGCTGCGACCGACCACCCGGATCGAGGTGGGGGGCAGGTCGGCGCCGAGCCCGGTGAAGGCCCGGGCGGCAGCGTCGATCGTCGGCAGCTCGGCATGAACCGCGCGGGTGAGCGCGGCGGCCCGGGCCGGGTCGTGCCGCGGGAAGGGCGCGACGAACCGGGCCGTGCGCAGCGCCAGCTCCGGGTCGACGAGCGGTGCGCGGCCCGGGGTGTCGTGGGGCGCGGTGCCGTGGGGCGCGGTGCCGCGGGGCGCGGTGTCGTGGGGCAACGTCGAGGGGTCAGCCTCGGGCGCGGGATCGAGCGGGGGCTGGTGGCCGTTCGTACCGAACGTCGCCTCGGGGTCCTGCGGCTCGGAGCTCAGCTGGATGCCTTCGCCCGCTCCGGACCGACGACACGGAAGCGGTAGATCAGCAGCAGGACGGCGACACCGACGAAGCCGAGCCCCGTCAGCAGCCAGGCCGCGGCCCAGGTGAAGGGCGTCTCGCGGTCGCCGTAGTCACCGAGATCGCGGGCCGGGTTGTCCTCCTGGGTGCGCGGCGCCGGCTCCGGGCCGACGGGCGCGCCCTCCACCGCGAGGATAGAGACGTCCGCTGCCATGACGGCTGCGGGCGCGTCGGCGTCGTTGGCCGGGGTGTCCCGGGCGTCTGGGGCGGCCAGCGCGAGGCCCGGCAGGAGCAGCAGGGCGGCGAGCACCACGGCCAGCAGCGCGCTCAGGCGACGCATCCCAGGACCTTTCGCACGGCAGGGTCGACGGCGGAGGGGAGCCTACCCGCTCGCTCGCGTGGCGCCCGAGCCGCGGGGTGCGTTGGCAGGTCCGGCCGGACCACCTCGGTGCCCGATGTTCGTGACGATCCGACGATGGGACCGTCGATCTGTCACACAGCTCATCGCCCCGCAGCCCTCCCCCCGCCCCGCCCGCGCATCGTTGCATCTGCAACTATCTGCGGTACGCTGTCGGTTGCGGCGTCGAACGCCCGCCGAGACGCTGAGGCGCAGATCGCAGCAAGCCCCGCACC
>JBLRWQ010000122.1:0-5036 GCA_047921175.1 Nitriliruptoraceae bacterium
AACGTGCCCGTGGAGGTGTGTCCCGCGTGCGAACAGGTGTGGCTCACCATGGACGTCGCCAAGCGACTCGATGCCCTCTTCGACCAGTTGCTTGCTAGTGGCGCGGAGTCCTCGCAGATCCACTGGGATCAGGCCGAGGCTGCCTGACTGGAGGAGTCCTCCGTTCCTCGCAGCGGACTTCGCAGCCACTCGGTGTCGGTAGTTTCGGGATGCGGTTGCGCGTGGCTCGGTCTTCGGGCTTACGCGCCCGAAGTCACGGTTCTCGTGCTGGGCACGGGCTCGCGGTAGATCGCCGTCTCGGATGCTGACCTGGTGCATGTCCCGAGGTCGGAGGGGGACCGGTGGTCAGCTCACCTGCGGTCCGTTCGTCCCCATGTGGAGGTCAGGCTTGTTGGCGGGCGACTTCGGTGGCGAGGGCTGCCCGGCTGGTGATCCCGAGCTTGCTGTAGATGTTGCGTAGGTGGGTCTTGATCGTGTTCTGTGAAACGAAGAGGAGCTCGGCGACCTCCTTGTTGGACAGGCCGTGGGCGACCTTCACGGCGACGGTCCGTTCGGTGGGGGTCAGGGCATCCCAGCCGATCGTGGCGCGAACGTTCGGACCGCGGCCGCGCAGCAGCCATGCGATGGCTTCGTCGGGTGGTGTTGCGGCTCCTTCTGCGCGGAGTCGGGCGAAGGTCGCTTCGCCGATGGCCTGGACGGCGGTGGCTTCGATGTCGGGCAGGACGCGGCGGTGGGCCATCGTCCAGCCTTGGCGGAGCGCGTCGCTCACGCCTAGCGCACGCGCGGCGTCCTCCGCGCGATCGAGTGTCAGCAGCGCGG
The DNA here is from genome assembly GCA_047921175.1 of Nitriliruptoraceae bacterium. Classification (GTDB taxonomy): domain Bacteria; phylum Actinomycetota; class Nitriliruptoria; order Nitriliruptorales; family Nitriliruptoraceae; genus T1Sed10-7. Next base: position 820 of record JBLRWQ010000122.1, read on the forward strand.
CCGCTGCCAGCCAGACCAGCGTCGGTGCAGACACCTGGTGGCCGCTGCTCCAGCAGGTCGCTAGCTCGTCGAGCAGGTGCCTGAGTCCCGCGGCGGGGTCCGTTCGCGACATCAGCAGGCCCCGGCCGGCGGCGAGCCGGCCTCGGATGACCGGCCACACCGGTGGGTCGGGCAGCGCGTCCCAGGCCTCGGCGAGGACGCGCTGAGCCTCGTCCCACTCACGCCGTTCGACGTGCGCCCAGACGAGGAGGTCCTTGGTGAACAGCTGCCACCAGCGGTTGCTCGTGTGCGCGAACAGGTCGTGGACGAGCCGCGCCGGTTCCAGGGCCTGGTCGGGATCATCGATCATGAGCGCGAGCATCGCTCGTCCGGCGGCGTTGATGGCGTGCGTGCCGCTGCCGATCGGACCTGCCAGCGCCGCGCCCTCGGCGCAGGCCTGCCTCGCCTCGTCGGGCTGGCCGCTGAACAGCGCCACGATCGTTGCCGGTAGCGAGGAGAGGTGAGAGCGGAGCCGCGGGGCTTGTTCGGGTGTCAGTGCACGGGCCATCTCGACCAGTTGGCGGGCTTCGTCGGGCGGTAGGGGGAGCCGGAAACCCTCGGCGGCCGCATAGGTGGCCGCCATGGCCGCCAGGTGCCAGTCACCGGCGTTGCGGCCCGCATCGACGGCGGCCATCAGCACGTCGAGCCCCTCCCGTCCGCCACCAATGTGGGAGAGCGAGACGCCCGCGTAGAGCCCGGCGGCCGCGAGCGTGGCATCGCCCCAGGCGTTGCGATGCTCGAGCGCCAGCGCCCACGCCTCCCTCGGTAGGTCGAGCCCCCCTCGTCCGGTCCAGGTCCGTGCGTGGCAGGCCGCCAGCAATGCGGCGAGCAGCACCAACTCGTCGTCGAGTTCGCGCGCTGCGGCCAGGGTGATGTCTGTCAGCTCGTCGGCCTCGGCGGGCCGGCCGCCGGAGGTGAGGAACGCGATGAGCATCGAGGCGGTGATCGTGCGCCGCCGAGGGTCGAGGTCTTCATCGAGCAGCTTCCGCAGGACGGTCTGGACCTCGCGGTAGGTGCCGTTGACCAGATGCGTGATGAACAGCGGCCAGTGCAGGTCGACGACCTCGCCGACCCGCCCGGCCGCCTGCGCGTGGGCCTGAGCGGTGCGGACGTCCTCCAACTCTTCGCGAAGCTCCGGGGTCCCGTGGAGCTGGCGCAACCGGGTCGATGACAGACCCCTGATCCCCCAACGGACACGGCCCACCACGTGGTCGAGGTGGGCATCACGCGCCGCGGCACGTTCGTCGCGGTCCTCGAGGCGGTCGGCGGCGTAGTGGCGGATCGACTCGAGCAGCCGGTAGCGGCGCTCGGTCCTGACGTCCAGGACCGAGACCAGTGACTTGTCGACCAGTGCGGTCAGCAGGTGCAGCGCCGCGTGGTCGCCCCCCTCACCGCCGAACCCGATCACGTCGGTCGCTGCGCGCAGGTCGAAGGCCCCCGGGAACACCGACAGCCTGGCTAGCGCGGCCTGCTCGGCGCGTGGGAGCCGGTCGTAGGACCAGGCGATCGAGGCCTCGAGCGTGCGCTGGCGCGCGGCCGCCCGGCGGTGGCCGACCAGCAGACCGAAACGGTGTTCGAGACCGTCAGCAACCGCTTGCACCGACAGCACCCGCGTCTGGGCGGCGGCGAGTTCGATCGCCAGCGGCAAGCCATCCAGCTGCCGGCAGATCCGCGCGATCGCCGCCGCATCGTCGTCGCTGGGGGACAGCTGCGTGATCGCCGCAGCCCGCTCCAGGAACAGGCGGGCCGCGGGGTAGCGCGACAGCTCCTCGGCGTGCACTTCACCACTCGGTGGCACGGCCAGAGGTCGCACCCGCAGCGCGTGCTCGCCATCGAGGTCGAGCAGCTCCCGAGACGTGGCGAGCAAGGTCACCCGGGGGCAGTACGCCACGATGGGTGCCAGCAGCTCGACCAGTGGGTCCAGGAGGTGCTCGCAGTTGTCGAGCACCAGCAGCCCGTGGCGGTCGGCGAGCGCGGCGATGAGCATCATGCCCGCGCCGCGGCCCGCGACCTCGTCCAGACCCACAGCCTCCGCGATCGCGGACGGCAACCTGCGCTCGTCGGTCACCGCTTGCAGATCGACCCACCACACGCCGTCGCCGTAGCGGCCCAAGGAATCGTGGGCGACCTGCTGCGCGAGGCGCGTCTTCCCAGAACCGCCCGCCCCGGTCAGCGTGATCAGCCGATGCTTGCCCAGCATCGCAGCCAGCGCCTGCAGCTCGTCGTCCCGTCCGATCAAGGACGTCGCGGCCCAGGGCACCGTGGTGGCCCCAGCAGGCGGGTTCATGCCGGTCGGGTGCCGCGGAAGACGGCGACCGCGCCGTGCATCTCGATCTCGACGTCGGTGAGGTTGTCGGTGAGGACCCGCTCGAGCTCGGCTCGGGTGTCCGCTGCGTTCCCGAAGACGCCTTTGCCGTTGTACATCTTCAGCAGGCGACGGCCGACCGCTGTGTGGCCCTCCGGATCGGCGAGGATCGTCGACCCGAAGAACACGCCCCCGGGCCCAAGCAACCGGACGAGGTTCGCGATGGCCTCTGCTTTCTCCTCGAGCGTCCCGGGCAGGCAGTGCAGCACGTAGTTGCACGCCACGGAGTCGGCGCCACCGGGATAGTCGATGGGAACCAGCACGTTCGCCTCGAGCAACTCGGGATCGAACCGTGCGAGCCGGCGGCCCGCGTGGTCCAGGACCGCCGGGTTGGGATCGATGAGGACCAACCGGCGCAACTGCGGCAGGTCCGCGACGTCGAGGAAGTAGCCGGTTCCCGGTCCGGCATCGAGGTGGTGAGCTCCCACGTTCGCCTCGTAGAAGACGACGAGCTTCGCGGTCGGGCACCGCCACAGCCAGCGGTTCGAGAACCTCAGAACGATCATGTCGTAAACACGCAGGAACGACCGTGTATAGATCGCCTGGCCCGCGTAGGCGGGATCTGTTTCGGCGATGACGCTGGTCTTCCGTGCCATGGAGTCCTCCCATCGTCGTCGTGTCGATCATCCACGCCCTGCGCCGCCATGTCTCCCCCTGCCCGGCCGAGATCGCGGACGAGACCGGGGCACCCGGCGGGTGGCCGCTACCGCCAGCTCTCCTCGAGGAAGGAACGCACCTCCTGACCGTTCAGGGTCCAGATGTCCAACGCCTCAGCCGGATCCGAGAAGTGCAGGCGTCGACGTGGTGGGCGTCGAAGCTTCTGCCCCCCCATGGAGCGGCTCCAGCGGTCGCTGAACTGGCGAAGACCCGGTCGGCGCGTACGCACATCGGCGAGCGCCGACGAACCTGAGACGTGGGTCTGGGAGGCCATGGCCGCTCCTGTCCGATCCGGTGGTGCGAACACGATCTACGTCGCGATCTCATCGTCAACCAGAACGACCACGAAAGACTCAGCCACCCGGGTGAGATGGCGGGGACACACCGGGTGAGATCTTTGAGCGCTGCGCTCTCGAGGCTCGACACCGACTCCCGAACACCCACCAAAGCTTCTCGTCGGTGGGCGCCGCGCTGACCACGACGGACACCACGGCGACAACCACCGGCACCCTGCTATGCGTGCCTGCGCACCGGGTCGGCGGCGCTCAAAATCACGGCCCGTGCTCAGGCGGCGGTTGCAACGAGCTCGCTCCGTCGTTCGGATGCCTTCAGGGGCCGCGGCGGGATCATGGCCAGAGGTGGAACCGCGGCCGTTCGCTCACGCCTTGGGCAAGCGGCTGGTTTGACGGCTCGGTCAGGAGGCGAGCTGGTCACGGCGACGGGTCAGGTAGGGGCGCTCAGCGGGGTTACAGGCCAATGCGATGGCCCGGTCGTAGGCTGCCCGCGCCTCGTCGCCGCGTCCGTGTCGCCGCAACAGGTCGGCGCGCGCGGCGTGGTAAGCGTGGTAGCCGTCGAGGGCGTCCGCGAGCTGGTCGATCTCGGTCAGGGCGGCCCCGGGGCCGTCGACCTCGGCGACCGCGACCGCCCGGTTGAGCCGAACGATGGGCGAGGGGTCGAGCAACACCAGACGTTCGTAGAGCGCGACGATCTGGGACCAGTCGGTGGCGCGAGCCGACGGCGCGGCGGTGTGGACCGCGCTGATCGCGGCCAGCACCTGGTAGCGCCCGGGCGCTTCCCCGCCGGCCGCGACCGCTTCGACCCGCTCGCGCACCAGGGCGTGACCCTCGGCGATGAGCGTTCGGTCCCATGCGCCACG
>JBLRWQ010000123.1:0-5029 GCA_047921175.1 Nitriliruptoraceae bacterium
GGCAAGTCGTCGCTGTTCAACCGGCTCGTCCCCGGCGCATCGCAGCAGATCGGGGAGCTGGGCCGCTACGGCGGACGGCACACCACCGTCGCGGCCTGGGCGCTCGAGGCCCCGGCGTTGGACGCGTGGCTCGTGGACACCCCCGGGGTGCGCTCCTTCGGGCTGGGGGCGCTGACCCCTGCGGAGCTGCCGCAGCACTTCCCGGAGCTCGCGGGCCTGCCGTGCCGGATGGACGACTGTGCCCACGTCGGCGAGCCGGGCTGTGCGATCGAGCAGGCGGTGATCGACCCGGTCCGCCTGGCCGCGTTCGAGCGGCTGCGGGCCTCGCTGGCCGAAGGCGGCTGACGGCCGCTGCGGTGGGGCGGTCGCGCGGTCCCGCGGACGGTCGCGACCGGGCCGCTACGGTGCGCGCCATGGGCCTCGCGACCACGCTGTTGCGCCGCTCCCTCGCGGGAGCGGGCCGCGCCGCGTCCGGTGAGCTCGGTCGGGCGGTCGCGGCGGACCCGCGGCGCATCGCCCGGGGCGCGCGGGTCGATCCGCACTGGCGCCGGCAGGAGGGTGGAGGCGCCGCGCGGCTGACCCCGCAGGAGCTGATCGACCCCGGGCGGCGCGTCGGGCGGTGGCACGGGGTGGACCCGCGCCGCCCCAACGACGGCTGGCGCTCGGTCTGGAAGCTGGCCGGGCTGCTGGGGTGGGCGGGCGCGGTCGGCGGGGCGTGGTGGCTCGGGTCGTCGAGAGCGCGGGGGCCGCTGGCCACGGTCGCCGACCTGGACCAGTTCGGGACGGCGGTCGGCGCGGCCTTGGACGGCTTCGACGCGTTGGACGGCCTCGATGCCCTGGACGGTGCGGGTCCGGCCGCCTGACCGGCTGGCCACAGCACACCCTGGTGGCCTGCCCGCTAGGCTCTCAGGGCACCTGGCGGGGTAGCCAAGTGGTAAGGCAGGGGACTGCAAATCCCTTATCACGGGTTCGATTCCCGTCCCCGCCTCTCGCTCCGCGGAAGCCCGGGACACGCGTCGATCTGGCGCGGCTCCCGGGCTTCCGTGCATCTCGAGGTGCCTGGCACGGCCGCAGCGACTCTCCTACCGCTGATAGCACGACCTGTGGAGGAGGTGGCGATGCCGTCCGGCCAGGGTGACCGTGACACCACCGCGGCGGCACGACGCAGCGCGGTCGTGTCCGTACCGCCGACCCGGCTGCCGCCTGCACCTGAGCCGGCCGAGGTCACCGGGCGACAGCCACGGGAGAAGCGCTCGGTGACCCTGGACGCCCCCGTGGCCCACGCGGTCCGGGATGCTGCGACCCGGCTCGGCCTGCCGTGACCGACGTCGTCCTCGACGCCGACGCCCCGACCCGCTGGGTGGACCAGCACCCGGGCATCCTCGCGCTCCTCGAGGCGACCCGGCAGGCGGGGGGAGCGGCACACGTTCCGACGGTCTGCCTGGTGGAGGCCCTCCGCGGCAGCGCTCGCCGCGACCGTCGTCTCCTCCGACCCCGACATCGCCCTGCTCGCCAGCTACGGCGATCCGCCGGTGGCCGTGGTCAGTCCGGACGGCTGACGCGAGACCCGGTGCAACAGCCAGCGGTGACCGGTGCCGCCGCGGGGCATCGCGTGTGGCTCCGGCGCTAGCGTCGGTCGCAGGCGAGGGCGGGGAGGCGAGCGTGGCGCAGCAGGATCCACGCGCCGGATCGCGCACGCGCGGGGTGCTGCCGCGGCGCGTCGTGCTGGCCTACGGCTCGGGTGCGGCCGGGTGGGTGCTCGTCGACCGGGTCGTGCTGACCTGGCTGTACTTCGCCTACGTCACCACCCCCACCCCGTCCGGGCAGCGGTTGATGCTGCCGCTGACCTTCGGGTTGGTGTTCTTCGGGGGCCGCGTGATCGACGCGCTGGCCGATCCGGTCATCGCCCGGTGGTCCGACAACCACACCGGGCGTCGTGGTCGCCGCCTGCCGTTCCTGACGTTCAGCGCGCTGCCCTACGTGCTCGTCTACGTGGCGCTGTTCCTGCCTCCGGTGGCCGAGCGGTCCCCGCTGAACGCGCTCCACCTCGGTGTCGGGCTCGCCGTCTACTTCGTCCTGTTCACCGCCTACGTCGGCCCGTACCTGGCCCTGCTCGCGGACCTGTCGGTGACGACCGCGGACCGGGTCGACCTGTCCACCGCGAAGGCGGTCGCGACCCTGGTGGGTGCGGGTGTCGCGTTGATCGTCTCCGGGCTGCTGGTCGAGGCGGTCGGGATCGTGACGATGGTCGTGGCGCTGGGTGCGGTGGCGCTGGTGCTGCTGCTCGTGCCGCTCACGATCCCGGAACGGCGCTACGCCGATGCGGTCCCGGCGACGATGGCGCTGCTGCCGGCGGTCAAGGCGACGTTCGCCAACCGGCCCTTCGTGATCGCGCTGCTGGGCGCGAACGCGCTGTGGTTCGGCTTCAACATCGTGTCGCTCAACGTGCCCCTGTACGCCACCTCGCTGCTGGGGCTGACCGAGGGGGCCGTCACCGCGCTGATGGGCGCGCTGTTCGGGGTCTGCCTGCTGGTGTTCCCGGTGGTGAACCGGGCCAGCAAGCGGCACGGGCTCAAGCGGGTCATGATCGCGTCGCTGGTGGGCTTCGCCCTGGTCTTCCCGCTCATCGCCGCGTTCCCGAGCCCGCCGTTCGGCCTGGCGCCGCTGGTCTACGGGGTGGCGGTGATGGCGCTGGCGGGGGTGCCGCTGGCGGGCTTCTTCGTGGTGCCCGACGCGATCATCGCCGCGGTGGCCGATCTCGAGCAGCAGCGCACGGGGCAGCGTCGCGAGGGGATGTACTTCGGGGTCAACGGCCTCGTGCTGAAGCTCAACCTGGGGCTGTCCACGGTCGTGTCCGCCGCCCTGCTGCAGTGGTGGGGCGACCCGGTCGGGCTGCAGGCCACCGGCCCCGTGGCGGCCGTGGCGGTGGCGATCGGTGCCGCGATCTTCCTGCGCTACCCCGAGGCCGAGGTGGAGGCGGGCCGGGCCGCCCTGCGGCGCTCGGTGCCCCCGCAAGGGACCGAGCCGGGTGACGTGGGCGATGGCTGATCCGGGGGTGCAACCGTCGCGGGTGCGGTCGCCCCGGGTCCTGCGGTGCGTCGCGGTCGGGCTCCACCTCGACCCCGATCGGGCCGCGACCCCCGCGAGGCTGCTGGAGGGCATCGAGGAGCTGCTGCGCCAGGAGCTCGACCACGGCGGAGAGGGCGTGGGTGAGGCCGATGGTGGTCCCGGCGGCGCGTCCGCCGCTGCGACGCTCGTCGCGCTGCCCGAGCACACCGGGCTGTTGGCCATGCTCGTCGGTGAGCGTGGCGCCGAGGCCCGGGCCCGCTGGCGTGACGGCGGCACGACGCTCGACATCCTGCTGGCGCTGGCCGGCAGCTACGGCGAGGAGCTGGGGCAGCTCGCCGCCCGCTACCCGGAGGTCCGCTCCGCCGGGCAGCTGCTCCACCTCGTCACCTGCGACACGGTGGTGCACACCCTGGTGGAGGGGCTCGGGCAGGTGGCGGCCCGGCTCGGGGTGTGGATCTCCGTCGGTGCGGGGCTGCCGCGGTGGTCGTGGCAGCCGGCCCCGGACGGCCCCGGACGGCGGCGGGTCGCGGTGCCTACCGGGCCGCAGGTCCGCAACCGGCAGCTGCTCCTGGCGCCGACGGGGGAGCTTGCGGCCGTGCACGACAAGGTCACCCTCGTGCCCCTGGAGGCCGATGCCGAGGCGGGGCTCGGGCTCGAGCCGGCGAGCCTCGCAGGCGTCGAGGTGGCCGACCTCGCGATCGGGCGGCTCGGCACCGTCATCAGCAAGGACGCCTGGATGCCGGACGTCAACGAGCGGCTGGCGCAGCTGGGCGCACAGGTCCTCCTGCAGCCGGAGGCGTTCGACCGCTGGGGTGCCCCCGACCACGACGAGGCCACCGGGCAGCGCGACCTGTGGCCACCCGACAAGTTCCAGCGCGGCGGCTGGTGGATGCTGCAGCGCCACCCCGGCTTCCGGGTCAACCTCGCCCCCATGCTGCTGGGCGACCTCGGCGAGCTGGCCTTCGACGGCCAGGCGGTCGTGGCCGTGTCGAGCCCGGCGGGGGAGCCGGGGCTCGGCCTGCTCGGCCAGCCGGCGGACGACGGGTGGGCCGCGGTCGGGCCGTGGTGGCGGGATCCGGCCATCAGTGGCGCGGTGGCGGGCAGCTCGGTGGCGGGTAGCCGTGCGGAGGCAGCCCGGGTCCGCACCGCGGCCAGCGAGCGTGCCGCCGCGCCGGCGGACCGCGGCGGCGACCACCTCGCCATCGCCGCCGTCGCGCTGCCGTGGGGACCGGTCGCCGGCGACACGTCGGTGCCACGTCTCGCCGGCCTCGGGGCCAGCACCGAGGTGGCGGCGAGCGACGGGCCCGTGCCGGACGACGGGCTGCAGCTGGTCCCCGACGTGGCCGTCGATCGTGACCGGGTGTGGGTGGCCTGGATCGCGTGCGATACGGCGGGACGCCAGCAGGTGCGGTGCACGGTCTCGCCGGACAGCGGACGGACGTGGGACGCCTCCCGGGCGCTGAGCCCCGGCCCCGAGGACGTCGCCGCCACGGCGGACGGGACCGCGGCGCCGGACGGACCCCGGCCGCAGGCGATGGTGCCGGCCCGCCGGTGGGCGCCCCGGCTGGCCGTGGTCGACGGCACCCCGGTGTGCGTCCACCTCGGCTCACCGGTCGGCAGCTGGGACGTGCTGGCGGTGCGCGCCGACCGGGCCGAGTCCGCCGCGCCGGTCCGCGTGGACGACGCCGACCCCGAGGCCGGGGTGCTGCGCGAGCGCCTGCACGACAGCCCCGTGGTCCTCGCCCACGACGGTGCGCTGGTCGCCGTCTGGAGCGACCTGCGCTGGCCCTGGGTGCTCCCCCAGGTCCGCGTGGCCCGGTCCGCCGACGCCGGGATGACCTGGAGCCCCAGTAGCCGCGCGGACGGCGGTCCTCTCGAGGGTGAGCCGGACCCGCTCGCGGGCCGCAGCCCGGCCGAGACCCGGGGCCAGGCCACGCCGGCAGCCGTGGTCGTGGATGGG
>JBLRWQ010000124.1:0-4869 GCA_047921175.1 Nitriliruptoraceae bacterium
GGGTCTTAGCTTCAGCAGTCAACGTCTTGCCCCTTGCACAGTGAGCAACTACGTGGGTCCCTGACGATAAGCCTTTGAAACCTATGGAAAGGTAAGCAGCATTCAAGCTTGGGAACGGGCTAGTCCTTCTAGCAGCTGCCTCGGTCATTCCGGGTCTTCCCCACTGAGGTGGGTCAGGCTGCTGTGGTGCGTATATAGGTCCTGATCGAGCTATTGTCAAATGTTGTGGACGGGGTGGTCCGTGATGTTCAGGCGGCGCACACCTCGTCGGTGTCTTCGTCGTGCTGATCGGTCGGGTTGTCGGTCCTTTCGTGTAGCTGTCCGTCGATGAAGCTGGCTCCGGCTCGGACGAGTGGCACGAGCTCGGGTGCACGGATCCGCCGCCACCGGTCTTGGGCCGCGTCGAGCAGCTTGTAGGCCATGGCGACCGCGGCCTGGCGGTTGCCCGCGCCCTTGGTGACCCGGGTTCGCAGCCGAACCGTCGAGAAGGTCGACTCGATCGGGTTGGTCGTACGCAGGTGCTTCCAGTGCGGCTCGGGGAAGTCGTAGAAGCTCAGCAGCACATCGAGCTCGCCCATGACCTTGGCGATCGCCTTGGGATGGGCAGCCAGCTCATCCGCGAACACCTTGGCTGCGGCGAGCGCCTTGGTGCGCGACTCGGCGTAGCTGATCGCGTGCAGCAGCTCCTTCGCGCGGGGGTGCAGCCGCTTGGGCAGCGCGGCGAGCACCCGGGCGGTCTTGTGCACCCAGCAGCGCTGGTGGACCGTCTCCGGCCAGACCTGCCCGAGCGCGTTCCACAGCCCCAGCGCGCCGTCACCCACCGCCAGCGCCGGAGCGGTCATCCCGCGGTTCTTGAGGTCGCGCAGCACCTCAGCCCACGACTCGGTCGACTCGCGATAGCCGTCAGCGACCGCGACCAGTTCCTTGGTCCCATCGGCCCGTACGCCCACGATCACGATCAGACACAGCGGATCGCGGTTGCCTTCCGCATCCGGGAGCCGGACCCGCGGATAGACCCCGTCGGCCCACATGTACACGTAGTCCACCGTCGACAGATCCCGAGTCGACCACCGGTGATGTTCGGCCTGCCATGCCTCGGTCAACCGGTTGACCGTCGAGGCCGACAACCCGGCATCCGAGCCGAAGAACCCCTCGAGCGCCGGGGCGAAGTCCCCGGTGGACAGCCCGCGCAGGTACAGCACCGGCAGCACCTCGGTGACCTTCGGCGACTTGCGCATGTAGCGCGGCAAGATCCCCGAGGAGAACGGCTCACGCTCGTCCTGGTGACGCTTGTCGGCCACCCGCGGAGCCTTCACCTCGACCCGGCCCGCACCCGTCGTGATCGTTCGCTCGGGCAGGTAGCCGTTGCCCACCACCAGCCGCTTGCCCGTCGCATCGACGATCTCGGCGTGGGCATCGAGCCACGCGCGGCGCTCAGCCTCGAGCGCGACCGCGATCATCTCCTTCGCCGCCAACCGACACAGCTCATCGAGGTCCGGACCGGCCCCGACCACCTCGCTCCCGATGCCGTGATCGGCGTTCGAAACGGTCTCATCCACTACTCTCAACACCAGGCGTACCTTCCCCGCCGGCTGCAACCGGCGTCCTTGGATTTCACGATTCGGGAGGGTACGCCGCCTACTCTTCACGACCTCTCATCCACAACTTCCAGGTATAGCTCAGGCCTCGGTCTCGGTTGGCTTCAGACACCCCGAGCATCGAGGCCGTACGTTCCTTCACCAAGCAACCGAGACCGGGTCACCCACTACCGAGGAGAAGACCCCTATTGACATCCTCTTGACATCCATCAAGGCCATGTGCTTTTATACATTCTGCGTGATCTATTCGCCACGAGAGCGGGCTGACCAGCTCTACGGCTGCAGTTTCGTGTAGCCCAAGCGACTAGACGGGGGTACGGAGATGGAAGCAAGGCTCCATTTCACGCAACGCGCAAGGCCGATGAGGAATGCTCGTTGCAGCTCAATGTTAAGAGCTTTGGCTGTGACCGCAGCCCTAACCATAGTCACTTCGGCAGGGATGGCCTTCACCGCGCCTTCGGCGGGTGCGGAGCCACTGGCTATCTCACGATCGGAGGCATTGCGCTTGAACCCTGTCGTTGGGTCGCTATCGGAGCCGTTCCGAACCGAGCGTGTTGTGGAGTCAGCGGGTGACGGTGGAATTGTCGAGGTCGATAGTGGGGGCCCGCTGGGCGGTAGCGCGGCCGCGTCGATCGTATCCAGTGATCCGCTTGCATCGGACGTCAGTATGCTCAGTTCGACGCAGTGCCGGTGGGTGCAGCGGCAAAGGTACTACCATGTTGCAGGCATTCGGCAGTATACCTACTCCCTTCGGACGGACTGGTGCTATGACGGTTCCAGAATTGTTGGAACGCCGACGATACGTCGAGGCGGTACTGCCCATGTTGCATACGTCGATTACACAGGCCATATCGGATTAGAACGAGGGTGGATCGGGACCGGTAATCGTACTCACTTCACCTACACGCAGGGACGATTTCGACTTCTCGGACTCGGCGTGACCCGAACCCCGTGGGTTGATACCCAGGTTCGACATAACGGCACGCATGTGCACAGTTCGGGCGGATGATGTCGGAGATGACGTTGATACATCGGGCCGCGAGCGTTGATCTGGTTCCACAGATCAATGAGGCTCTTTGGGGGCTAAACGCAGCAGGAATGCTTGTTGCCTTCATAGCCTTAGTAGCCCTAGTCGGGTGGTTCCTGGTCCGAGTTGTCAGGTTGGTCATCAAGTCTCGGGATGTTCCGCAATAGGTTTCGTGGAACAGGTTGGGTGATAGCCCAGACGCAGGCATAGCACGCTTAGCATTGCGACCGTCGTACTCCTCGGCAAGCGCCGCGGAGTACGACGCTTGCCGCAGGCCAGAGAGAGAGAGTCCGGCGCGCAATGGGTCAGTATTCGGACGTTGCCGACAATGCTGGCTGCATGAGTCCGCAGCCGTCGGGCAGGCCCGACGCTCCAAGCGTCCGCCGGTGATCCCCGACGACGTCGCCGATCCCGCGGTCGTGAAGGCCACGGGGCTGGTGACGCTGCCCTTGCGGGTGCGCTGGAGCGCGCCCGCACGTAGCTACGACCTGGCGGATCGCCGTCAGCGGGCACGGTCAGCGGGCACGAGTGTTTGAGCAGGTCCTGGTCGAGTGCGTCGACCCTCTCCGTCAACCTTGAGTACAGGTTTCGGGCTCCGGGAGACCCCAGATCTGCCCCGCAACACCCCTCTACGACCCCAAATCCGCCCGGCACCCCCCTACTGGCAGTTCAAGCCAGGCGAGGATGCCAGACGGGCTCCGCGGAGGCCATGGACGATCCGTCGGCAGCCGTGACCGAACCCCCTGCTTGGTCCGACGACCACCGCGCGAGCGTGGGTCCCGCGACCCGCCTGCGGGATCGCGCAACACCGTGGGCTGCTACCCCTGGACTCGCCGGGCGGCGATGTCGTAGACGTCAGCTCGGGAGCGCACGGCGATGACCCGAAACCGTGAGGGGGTGTAGCTGTCCGGTAAGAGTTGGTAGACGATCCGGTGCGAGGGCCCACGCACGGTGTCGCGGCCGAACCTGACCTTTCGGTAGGCGGACAGGTCACCCGTGCTCGCCCGCCGGTCGAGATGCTCGCCGAGCCTTGGGTCAGCCTTGATCGCCTCGATCTGCTCCAGGTACGCCACCTGCAGGTCCGCAGGCAGCTCGCGGAAGTCAGCGATCACCTCCGGATGCCACTGGTAGACGACCTCGCTCACGTCGCTTGCTGCTTGACCTCCGCGAGGAAGTCCGCGGTCGTGCCCTCGTGGAACCGGCCGTCGTCACGCTGGACGACGAGGTCGACCAGACCGATGTCCTCCACGAGGTTCTCGGCCTCCAGAAGCTGCTCGTAGCGCTTGGGGGACATGAACACCCCTTCGATGTGCCGGTAGGCGCCGACGAACTCCACGGGGAAGTCACCCTCGCGCCGCACGCGCTTGCGGAGGCCGGTCAGGTTCTGTCGGAACTCGTGGACCCCTCGTGGGGTCGTGGGCAACATCGATGGCATCGTCCACCTCCGTCCCACATGTTGTACCACTCGGACCGTTCGATGGCCACCCTCAGCGTCGGATCGGCCCCGCCCGGGCGCTGGTTGTGTGCGGCGTCATCAGGGGACTCCCGAGCGGGGCCGCCGTGGTCGTGGCGGGTCATGCGGCGGGGTTGTAGGTCCTGGTCTGCGTCTGGGATCGTTGGACGGTTGGTCTGGGAAACTCCCCACCGGGGAAGGGTCCGTGAGGACCACCTGGAGGTGGACATCATGGCAGAGCAGCAGGGCGGCGGTCAGCGCCGTCGGAAGCGGCGTTTGACGCCGCAGGAGAAGTATCAGGTGTGGCAGGAGGTTGTGGCCGGGCAGGGCACTCAGCGGGAGATCGCAGACCGGTGGGGGATCGACCGGTCCACGGTGGTCCACATCATCAAGCTGGCCAAGCAGGGTGCGTTGGAGCGGCTCGCGTCATCACGTCCGGGGCGGCCGGGCAAGTCGGCTGCGGAGCTCGCGCTCGAGGATGCGCAGGCCGAGATCGAGCGGTTGCGTGCGACGGTGACCGAGCAGGCGGTGGAGTTGCACCTGTTCCGGGGAAAAGGGCGTTGGGACTGACCGCCGGCCCGGTCCCCGCCCGTGTCGATGCCGGCATCAAGGAAGGGCTGTTGCAACTGGTCGATCACGCTGTGGTGCACGGCTGGTCGGCCCGGCGTGCCTGTGAGCTGTTGGAGGTCAACGACCGCAGGGTCTCGCACTGGCAGCAGCGACGGCAGGCCGGGCTGCCGCTTGCCGATGCCCCGCCGGGACCTGCAGAGGCGTTGCACGGGCTGCTCGAC
>JBLRWQ010000125.1:0-4748 GCA_047921175.1 Nitriliruptoraceae bacterium
TTCGGCACCCGAGCCAGCATCGAGAGGGTCGTGCAGCGGGCCCGCGTTCAGCGGCTACGGGAGCTGCAGCAACGCATCGAGACCTTCGAGCCGCGCTACACCGTCCTCTCGCCCGACGAGCACGAGCAGCTCGCCCACCTGATCGACCTCCACGACAGGATCCGCGACGCTCCCAGCGCTCCGACGACCAGCCACACGGCGCTGCACGCCGCGGGGGGCCTGATCATCCCAACGCTCGTGTTCGTCGTGACCGTGTTCGGCGAGGTGTCCGCGGAACGCCTCCTCGACGCCCTCCTCCCCTGAGCAGCCCCACGAACGACGATGTCCCGAGACACCGGTCCTCGGTGTTTCGGGACATCGCAGCTGGCGGAGGGTGGGGGATTCGAACCCCCGAGGGATGTGACTCCCAACACGGATTCCAGTAGCACGGACGGGGTGTCGGGCGATCCTGCCCCATCCCGCGAAACCGCCCCTGAACAGGGGAAATGCGGATCCAAAGTGCGCAGCCGTCCCACCGGATGACGAGCCCTCCCGGAGATTCTGTGACCAATCCGTGACCAATCCGGGGCCCTCTCTGGTCAAGTGGGATCTTGGCCGGATCGTTTCCATACGGGCAGAGTTGACCCGGTCCGGGTCGCTGGATGGCAGGCAGCTCACCAGGACAACCGAACCCGCACATCAGCGGCGCGATCAGTACTGGCTCGCTTCTTGCCTACGGGCCAGGACTGTCTGTTCGGATCATGGGCACTACCCTTCGCCTGCAAGCGCAGCCTTCGGAGACCCGTGCATCCTGGACGAAACGCGTTCCGCCGCGGTGTGGTTGCGATCGTCGTGGGTGGCTGCATCGGCCTGGCAGGTTGTGTCGCATCGTCGGTAGATGGCGGGCAGCCGTCGCTGGCCGTGCAGCAGTACGGCGTGAGCATCTCCCCTGAGCAGCGCTCCGTGCAGCTTCGACTACTGGTTCTGAACGCCAGTCCCGACCAGGCGATGGCCCTTGACTCGGTCGAGCTGCGTGGGCCTCTCTCTGAAGTCTCCGGCGAGGCGGGGTTCGTTCGCTCTTCCGCGGACGACGAGTTCGTCGCGACGGCCGTGCCCGACGGACCCTACGACCTGGCCACGCAGGTGGATGTCGGACCGATGGAAACAGTGGGGTTGGTTGTCACTGCTGAGGTTGATTGCTCAGCAAACGCCAGCGCCGAGGTGCTGTTCGCCGCGGGGGATGGCGATGACCGGAGCAGGGTCTCGATCACGGAGTTCGCGGCCATCGAGGATGACTGGCTCGACGAGGTCATCGCAAGCGCCTGCGACGACGTCGGAACAGATTGATTGCTGCCCGGCATGCAGCCCTGCACGCAGACGATGTTCTACCAACGCCCGTGTGGCCTGAAGAGCTGCTCCGGACCGGTGCGCAGCATCCGGATCATCCACGTTGCTGCGGCGCTTCGGGCCCGGCCACCGTGTCGGCCAAGCCGATTCGTCAGCTCGGTTCGTTGCCGCCACCGGCCAAGCTGGGACCTCATCGGCCCCGTCCGCCAGCGCCGTGCGGTGGTCAGGAACGCGGGTCGTGCACGGTGCCGAGGAACAGGATGGTGCCGGTCTCGCTGTCGCTGACGGTGAACGCGAACGGCCGGTCCACCAGCAGCGGTGGCGGTCCGTCAGAGGCCGCCATCTCGCCACCGGTGACGGCGGCAGCTTCGGTGCCCTCCTCATCGACGCGGATGTAGGTCTTCTGCACGACCGTGTCCAACCACGGGTTCGCTGGGGACATCGGGGTGAAGTCCCCACCACCGAACGCTGAGACGATCCCGATCTCCTGCAGCGCATCGTTGAGGGTCGCGTCCCACTCCAGCTCGAACCGCGGCAGCGCCAGCTGTGACGGTGTCGAGGACGCCAGCTGGTCGACGGTCTCCTGCCAGGTGTCGGCATCGAGCTGCGCGAGCAGATCATCGAGCACCACGTCCTCGTCGGGCAGCACCACCTCCATCCCGAACCGCTCGTCCTCGCCATACGGGAGCCGGAACATCGTGAACCCCTCACCCGGAGCGGTCTCGATCTCCGGGTCCGAGCGGTGCATCGTTGGCACCTCGACCTGGCTGCCGTCAGCCAGCGTGAACGGCGCGTCCCGTGTCTCGGCCTCGTCGAACGTGGTCGTCCAGGTCCCGAGGAAGTACACCGCGTTGAGCAGCACCAGCACCGCCTGCGCGTCCGGGAGTCCCAGGTCCTCGGCGATCTGATCGATGAGTCCCTCGGTGCGTTCCTCGACCCAGTCGTCGATCCGGTCGGCGCTGTGTTGCGCCCCGAGGTCGACCTCGTCCAGCGTGGCACCGAACGTGTCCTGCACGAAGCCGATGTAGTCGTCCTCGAACGGGTAGCCCTCCGCCGCCCACAGCGAGTTCGCGAGTCCCAACGTCACATCACTCGCGCCGGTCAGGTCGGCCAACAGCGCCGCGTAGCGCGTGTCTCGCACCTCCTCCAACCGCATCACCTGGACCATCTCCTCCGCGGTCCCCCCTCCGGCGCCAGCCGCCACCATCGCCAACAGCACCGAGGCGGACAACGGCGACGTCACCGTGTTCTGCCCCAGCTCGGCGACCGCACCGTGCAGCTCGAACCCGAACGCGTTCACCCCCGCCGCAGCGGTGGCCGCCTCCTCGGACGTCAGGCTGCCCGCCAGCTCGGCAGCGACCCCGTCACCTCCCGACATCTGGCCATCACCACCGCACGCCGCCAGGAACAGCGTCATCGCTACCAGACAGCTGACGATCCTCGAGCGTTCCACCGAGTCACTCCTCCACGAGCCGCACCGTAGGACGTCGAGCTCAGCCCAACCGTTCCGCTCCGACCAGACCGCCGAAGCAACCGCAACCAACCTGGACAGACTCCGGCCGCCTTGGTGGTGATCCTCGCGGAGCACCGCACCCGCCAGGACGACCGTCGCCGACTGCTCGGCGCCGACTGGCAGGATCTTGACCTGGTGTTCCCGAACGACGTCGGGCGCTACCGCTACCCCGACTACGTCTCGACGCGGTTCGCCACCTACGCACGCCGCGCGGGGTTGCCGCACATCGGTGGGCCGCACGGGCTGCGTCACTCCCTCGCGTCCGCCCTCGACGCCAACGGGAACGGGCTCGCCACGATCAGTGCCCTGCTCGGCCATGCCTCGACCGCTGTCACCTCGAAGGTCTACACCCACATGCTCAAGGGCGCCGACCGTGCCGCGGTCGACGTCCACGCCGCACGCGTCCTCCCTATGCCGGTCGATCCGGGCCCCGACCCCCACTGATGGCCGGTGGAAGCGATCCACTCGAAGGCAGGTGACAGGAATGACGTACAGCCGTAGACTTGTAGCTGTCACTTCCGAAGGGGTGCCGATGGTCCACGTGCTCATCACCGAGGACGACGCGATCGCGGCCGACGCGCAAGCTCGCGATCCCGGCGTGGTCGCGTTCGACCTCGACGAGCCCTTCGACCGGGTCGTCGAGGCGCTCATGCCACACCGGGACGTACCCGGCCCGGGCCTGCTCGCCCAAGCCCGGAGGAACGCGAGCGAACGGCTGGCGTTCCTCGAGGAGCACGGCGCACTCACCGCCGAGGAGATCGCCGACCTCGCAGGCTCGACGGCACGCAACCGGCGGCAGACCGCACACCGCTGGAGCGTGCAGGAGCGGTCCATCTTCGGGGTCGAGCACCACGGCCGCACCCTCTACCCCGGCTTCCAGTTCGACCCCGACACGGGCAGACCGCAGCCTGCGGTCGCGGCTGCGCTGGCGAGACTCCCCGCGCAGCTGACCGGTTGGGCGCTGGCGCTGTGGTGGGACACACCCGTGCCAACGACGGACGGATGGGTCGCCCCGCTCGAGGTCCTCCACGACCCCTCGCGCGTCGCTCGTCTCGCCGAGGACGAGGCCGACCGCTGGCGCCACGACGCCGCCGACCTGTGAGCCTGGTGGTCTGGCCAGCCGGACGGCCCTTCGTGCGCGCTCACGAGCACGCGTTCGGCTCCACGGAGTTCGACCCACGGACCACCGGTGACCGTCGCTTCTCCCCGCTCACCGGCGAGCACGGCATCCTGCCCGTGCTGTACGCAGGCTCCGACGACCGCACCGCCGCGGCAGAGACCATCTTCCACCGCCTCCCCGGACACGGCCGACCCCGACGCGTCCCCCTGGCCCGCTACCGGAGCTGGCAGTGGTCCCAGCTCCACTGCACCAGGGATCTGCACCTGCTGGCCCTCGACGCCGGGCTCCCCGACGCCACGGAGCTCGTCGACGGCGACGCGATCACCTACGCCCGCTCCCGCGAGCGCGCGGCAGCACTCCTCCACAGGAACGCGGACGCCGACGGGCTGCTGTGGGTGTCGCGACAACTGCACGACCGACCCTCGACCGCGGTTGCGAACCTTGACAGCGATGGCCTGTGCCTGCTGCTCGTCACCGGAACCGCCGCACGGTCGGGCGGTGTTGCCCGGCACGACCTCACCGCCGACGGGCCTGCCCTCCCTTTCGCCAGCACCGCCGGCCTGGAACGCCTCGACGTGATCGGCGACGCTCTGGACGTGACCATCACACGCAGCTGACCCGGAGCCGTGCCGAACCCGACCCAGGCGTGGTCCGCAGGCGGGGCCGCCGCACGCTGCTCGACCGGCACGTCCGACAGCGCCGCTCGGCCGAGGGTCGCGCTGCGACCCCGATCGAGGAGCGGATCGCGATCCGTGAGACCGTGCTCGACGCGCTCGCCACCCTCGGAGA
>JBLRWQ010000126.1:0-4631 GCA_047921175.1 Nitriliruptoraceae bacterium
GAGCTCGGCCGTCGCCGGTCCCACGCGGCCTCGTCGGACGGCGCCGCCCGGACGCTCGGCGGCCTCCAGCACGGTCACGGCCACCCCGCGGGTGGCCGCCTCCAGCGCCCAGACCAGCCCGGCGATGCCGCCCCCGGCCACGACCGCCCGCCGGAGCTCGGGCACCTCAGCCGGCCTGCGTATGGGCCAGCTCGACGATCCGGGTCAGCACGTCCGGGTCGGTCGTCGGCGGGACCCCGTGCCCGAGGTTCAGCACGTGGGACCGGGCGGTGCGGGCGTCGGCGATCACCTGCCGCACGTGGCGCTCGAGCACGTCCCAGGGCGCGCTCAGCAGCGCGGGGTCGATGTTGCCCTGCACCGGCACGTCCGGACCGAGCCGCTCGATCGCCTCGCGCATCGGCGTGCGGTCGTCGATGCCGACCACGTCCGCGCCCGCGTCCCGCAGGTCGGTGAGGATCTGGACCGTCCGGGTCCCGAAGTGGACCCGTGGGACGCCCAGGTCCGCGACCCCCTCGAGCACGGCACGGGAGTGGGGGAGCGCGCCGTCGCGGTAGTCCTGCGGCGGCAGCGTGCCGGCCCAGGAGTCGAACAGCTGCAGCGCGGAGGCACCGGCCTCGACCTGGGCGCGCAGGAAGGTCGTGGTCGCGCGGGCCACCCACGCCAGCAGGTCGTGCCAGACCTGCGGCTCGCTGTGCAGCAGGGCGCGGGTGACGAGGTGGTCGCGCGAGGGGCGGCCCTCGATCAGGTAGGACGCGACGGTGAAGGGTGCCCCGGCGAAGCCGATCAACGGCGTCGACCCGAGCTCCGCCACACAACGGCCGACCGCTTCCTGGACCGGGGCCAGGCGGGTCGGGTCGAGCTCCGGCAGCCGGGCGACATCGGCCGCGGTGCGCACCGGCGCCCCCATGACCGGCCCGACCCCGGGCTGGATCTCCACCTCGAGACCGGCGAGCTTCAGCGGCACCACGATGTCGCTGAACAGGATCGCTGCGTCCACCCCGTGCCGTCGGACCGGCTGCAGGGTGATCTCCGCGGCCAGCGCCGGTGTCAGGCAGGCCTGAAGCATCGCCGTGCCCTCGCGGGCGGCGCGGTACTCGGGCAGGGAACGACCCGCCTGGCGCATGAACCACACCGGGAGGTGCTCAGGGCGCTCGCCACGGTAGGCGCGCACCAGCGGCGCGGCGGCGGTGGTCCCATCGACCAGGGGATGCGAGGCGGGGAGCGTCATGCGCGCAGACTACCGAGCATGGCGCTCCCGGTTCGTGGTCACGGCGGCACGCTCGGTATCGTTCCGGCATGTCGCTCGCACTGGTCGGGGTCAGCCACGCGGATGTGGCCCTCCATGAGCTCGAAGGGATCGCCGCTGCGGCGGATCTCCCCCACGAGCTCCTCAGCACCGGCACCGCCTCCGGCGCGGTGCTGCTGTCGACGTGCAACCGGGTCGAGCTCTACCTCGATGCCGAGGACCCCAAGCAGGCTGCTGCCACCGCGCGGGAGCTGCTCGGCGTCGGCAGTGGCATCCCCGACCTGACCGAGCGGGCCCGCCTCGGGTTCGACGAGGACGTCGCCCGGCACCTGTTCTCCGTCGCCGCGGGGCTCGAGTCCATGGTCGTGGGGGAGGCGGAGATCGCCGGGCAGGTCCGCGCCGCCATCGCGGGGGCCCGCCGGGACGGCACCGCCACCCCGCCGCTCGACCGCCTGTTCGGCGCCGCCAGCCGGGCCTCCCGCCAGGTCTCCTCGGCCACCGGGCTGCAGGCTGCGGGCCGCTCCATCGTGCAGGTCGCCCTCGACCTCGTCGAGCAGACCCACGGGCCGCTCCGAGGCCGGACCGCCTGCCTGATCGGCACCGGCTCGTTCGCCCGCATCTCCTACGCGGCGCTGCGGGGCCGCGAGGTCGACGAGCTGCTGCTGTACTCGCTGAGTGGCCGGGCCGGCCGGTTCTCCGAGGCCCACCCGGGCACGGTGGTCCCGCAGGCCGACCTCGCGCGGGCGCTCGCGGCCGCGGACGTGGTCGTGACCTGCAGCGGTGCCCCGCACCCCGTGATCGACGCGGACTCGTTGTCCGCCGCGCTCGCCGACCGGGCCCAGCCGCTCCCGATCGTGGACCTGGCGCTGACCCACGACGTGGACCCGTCGGTCCATGGGCTCGACATCGCCGAGGTGTTCGACCTCGACCGGGTGCAGGGCCACGCGCCCCCGGCCCACACCGAGGCCGTGGGCGAGGCCCGCACGGTCGTCGAGGAAGCGGTGGCCGCCTTCAGCGCCGGTGAGGCCGGGCGCCAGGCCGATCCCGCCATCATCGCGCTGCGGCGCCACATCCGGTCGGCGATGGTCCGGGAGATGGACCGGGCGGAGCGCAAGCATCCGGCCGCGACGGTGCTCGCGGTCACCGGCGCGCTCGACCGGTTCGCGAACGAGCTACTGCACGTGCCCACGGTCCGGGCCCGTGCGTTGGTCCAGCAGGGCCGCGGCGAGGAGGTGCTGGCGGCCCTGGACACGCTCTTCGGGCTCGGGCCCGAGGTCGGTGCCGCGCTGCTCGACGGCCTGCGTCGCGGGGACGAGGCCGCCGGGTGACCCGGCTGCGGATCGGCACCCGGGGCAGTCAGCTCGCGACC
Organism: Nitriliruptoraceae bacterium; assembly: GCA_047921175.1. Taxonomy (GTDB): domain Bacteria; phylum Actinomycetota; class Nitriliruptoria; order Nitriliruptorales; family Nitriliruptoraceae; genus T1Sed10-7. The sequence continues at coordinate 2,616 of JBLRWQ010000126.1, forward strand.
ACCCAGTCCGGCACCGTCGCCGCGTCGCTGCACGACCACGGCGTCGGGAGCGAGCTCGTGACCGTGCGGACCTTCGGGGACGACCATCCCGGCCCGCTGGCGTCCATGCCCCAGCAGGGGGTGTTCGTCTCCGCGCTGCGCAGCGCGCTGCTCGACGGTGCGGTCGACGTCGCCGTGCACTCGATGAAGGACCTCCCCTCCGCGCCAGCAGCCGGCATCGTGCTCGCGGCGGCGCCGGTCCGGGAGGACCCGCGGGACGCGCTGGTGACCGCCGACGGGCACGGCCTCGACCGGCTCGCGCCCGGGGCCCGGGTCGGGACCGGCTCGCCGCGCCGCCAGGCCCGGCTGCGGGCGCTGCGGCCCGACCTGGAGGTTGTCGATCTGCGTGGCAACGTCGACAGCCGGCTCGCCCGGGTGGACTCCGGCGACCTCGATGCCGTGGTGCTGGCCGTCGCCGGGCTCACCCGCCTCGGCCGGACCGAGCGCATCGCCGAGCACCTCGACCCGGTCCGCCTGCTCCCCGCACCGGCGCAGGGGGCGCTGGCCGTCGAGTGCCGTGCGGACGATGCCGCCACGCGGTCGCTACTCGCCCCGCTCGACGACCCCGCCACCCGGCTCGCGGTCCTGGCCGAACGGGCCGTGCTGGCCGGGGTCCACGCGTCCTGTGCCAGCGCGATCGGGGCGCTCGCGAGCCTGGCGGGGGACCGGCTGACGCTGACGGCCGACGCCTCGGGGCTCCATGGCGAACACGTCCGGGTGACCCGCTCGGCCACGCTGCCGCCCGGTACCCCGGAAGCCCGCGCCGTCGCGACCGCGCTCGGGCACGCCGTGGCCGCGATGCTCCTGGCCGCGGGCGCCGGGAGCTTCCTGGCCCGATGAGCACCCCGCCGCCGCACCGCGATACGCGTCCCGTGCTGCTCGTGCGTGCCACCGGCGGCGAGGACCGGGACGCCGCGGCGCTGGCCGACCGCCGGATCGCGGTGATCCAGGACCCGTACCTGGTCACCCGCACCTGCACCGACCCGGACGCTCCCAGCCGGGCCGCGCGTGTGGTCACGCTCGTGCGCGACGAGGTCGACGTGCTCCTGTTGACGTCCCGCACCGCCCTGCGTGCGCTGGAGGAGCTCGCCGGGGCCGAGGTGGTGCGCGCGGCGGTCGCCGCCGGCGTCGCGCGGGGCCTCGTCGGTGCGGCGGTCGGGCCCACGACCGCGCAGGCGCTCCATGCGCTGGGGATCACCGAGGTGATCGAGCCTGAGGTCGCGACCTCCCGTGGCCTGCTGGCGACGCTGCGTACCGGTCGGCACGAGCGCGCGAGGTCGGCGGTCCTGCCCTGCGGGGCACAGGCCATGAAGGGGCTCGGTGGGGGGTTGCGCGACGACGGTTGGACGGTCGAGGAGGTCGTGCTCTACACGACCGAGCAGGTCGATGAGGTGCCGCCCAGCGTCGCGGATCTGGCCGGAGGCGGCATCGCCGCGGTCGTGATGCGGTCCCCGACGGCGGTCCGGGCCGTCGCCGCCCGCGTGCCCCGGCTGCCGGGGAGCACCACGCTCGTCTGCGGTGGTCCGACCACCGCGGCCGCGGCCCGGGAGGCCTTCGACGCATCGATCGTGGTCAGCGACGGGCCCACCGCCGCGGCGGTGGGCGACGCCGTCGTTCGGGTCCTCGACGGCGGCGCTACTCGCGCCGGTGCCGCTCCCGACGGCGCCGACCCTCCCGACGGCGCCGACCCTCCCGGCGGCGCCGACCCTCCCGGCGGCGACGACCCCAACGGCCGGACTGGCACCCTGGGGGCGAGCGAACCGGAGCGACCGTGACCACCGCCCTCCCGACCCCCGGCGCCGCCCGGCCCCGCCGGCTGCGCACCACCCCGGCGATGCGGCGTCTCGTCCGCGAGACCTGGCTGCGTCCGGAGCAGCTGGTCCTGCCGTTGTTCCTGCGCGAGGGGCTCGACGCACCCCGCGCGATCGACGGGCTCCCCGGGGTCGTGCAGCACGGCGAGGCATCGCTGGTCGATGC
>JBLRWQ010000127.1:0-4553 GCA_047921175.1 Nitriliruptoraceae bacterium
TGACCCCCGGCCCCTGACCCCGACCCCTGACCCCCGACCCCCGACCGTGGAGGAGCACCCGAGTGTCCCGCTGGCCACCCCGCCGCCGGGCGGCCCGGATCACCGCCGTGGTCGTGCTGGTCGCCGCGGCCGTCGGCCCCGTCGGCACCGCGTTCGCGCATCCCGGGGGCGAGGTCCCGCGCGCCCGGCTCTCGGTGGATGGGCAGGAGGTGCACATCGACTGGATCGCGGCCCCGGACGACGCTGCCGAGGTGCTCGTCGCGGCGGGGGTGTGGCCCGAGGACGTGGCGGGCGCCTACCTGGACGTCGCGTTCGGCGCGCCAGCCGACCTGCTGCCGTCCGCCCAGGACATCCGCGCCGCCAGCCGCCATCCTGCGCTCCCGGCCTACCTGACCGACAACGTCCGTCTGGAGCAGGACGGGCAGCCGTGCCCGGGCACCGTGCACCCTCCCCAGGACCTGCTGGTGGACGGGGTCCGGGTCACCTTCCGGTGTCCGACCCGACCGGGTCGAGTCCTGCTGACCGTCTCGCTGCTGCACGAGCGCGACCCGGCCTACCGGACGTTCAGCCTCGACGGCACCCGCCGGGTCGCGATCCACACCGCCGACGACCCGACCCATGCGTGGGACCTCGGGCGCCACGCTCCGGTCACCTCCACCGCGTCGGTGCTGCTGGGCGCCGCGATCGGGGTGGCCGGCCTGGCGGCGTTGGGGCTACGCCGACTCTGGCGCACGCCGTGACCCCGCTGCTGACCCGGGGCCTGCCGTTCTCCGACGAGTCCGGGCTCGAGGCGGCGCTGACCTGGCTCGTCGAGGCGGTCACCGAGGGCGAGGTGCTCGTGGTCCTGGCCCTGCTCGGCGCGGTCGCTGTCGGGGTGGTGCACGCGCTGGGCCCCGGGCACGGCAAGGTCCTCGTGGGCGCGTACCTGCTCGGCGAGCGCGGTCAGCCCCGGGACGCGCTGGCGCTGGGGATCCTGGTGGCGACCATGCACACGGTCACCGTGCTGGTGCTGGGCCTGGTGATGGTCGGCGCGGTGGAGTTGGGGCTCGAGCGGCGGGCCGAACGGGTGCTGCGGCTGCTGGCCGCGGTGGCCGTGATCGCGCTCGGGGTGGGGCTGCTGTGGCGCCGCCGCCCCGGTCGCACCGCTGCCCACACGATCGCGGGGCACGAGCACGCCCACGAGCATCTGGCTGACGGGGTCGCGCCGCGCTCACGGGCCGGCATCGTCGCGATCGCCTCGGCCGGTGGGCTGGTCCCCAGTCCAGCGGCCGTCGTGGCGCTGCTCACCACGGTCGCGATGGGGCGTCCGATGCTCGGTGTCGCGCTGGTGACGGCCTTCGGCGTCGGGCTGGCCGCGACGCTCACGGGGCTCGGGCTGCTCGTCCTGTCCGGACGGGAGGCGATCGACCGTGCCGCGCGGACCACACGTTGGGCACGCCGGGCGCGGGAGGGGCTCCCGGTGCTCAGCGCCCTCGCGGTCACGCTCGCCGGCACCGTCCTGCTCGTCGTCACGCTCCGCGGCTGACCCCTGCACACGACGACGCACCCCGCAGGGCGCGTCGTGAGCCGGGGACCGGGGCGATCAGAAGGTCGCGCTCTCCCCGCAGGCGCAGGAGCCGGAGGAGTTCGGGTTCTCGATGGAGAACCCGGAGGCTTCCAGCGACTCCTTCCAGTCGATGACGGCCCCACCCAGGTAGGGGGTCGACATCCTGTCGACCCGGATCGTGATGCCGTGCTGGGTCTCCTCGAGGTCGCCGTCGAGCTGCCGGTCGTCGAAGAACAGCGCGTACCGGAACCCGGCGCAGCCGCCGGCCTGGACGGCCACCCGCAGGGCGATGTCGTCGAGGTCGGGCTGGTCGGCGAGGAAGCTGCGGACCTTGTCCGCAGCCGTCTCGGTCAGCGTGATGATGGACTCAGTGTCCACGGTCGTGTCGGCGCTCACGGCGGGCTCCTCCGGTGCGGGACGGTGCCGGCCACCTCGGACGGGCACCTCGGATGCGCTCGGCAGTCTACCGAGGCCTCCGGGCAGGAGGCCAGGAGGGCGGGCAGATCACCAGCGCGATGCCAGCCGGGCCGCGGCAGCCAGCACCTCGCGGGCCGGGTCCGGGCCCGGCCCGCCCGGGGAGGCGACCTCCAGGTCCTCGAGCCCCACGCTGGCGGGATCCGCAGCCTCCTCGGCGACCTGTCCCGCCACGACCGCGACCGGGATGCCCTGCTCGGCCGCCTGCGCACGGACGTACCCGACGACCTTGCCGGCTGACGAGGTGGCGTCCAGGCGACCCTCGCCCGTGAGCACCAGGTCGGCCCGGCCAAGCTCCTGCGGGAGACCGACCAGCTCCGCGACCCGGGTCGCGCCGGGAACGAACCGGCCACCGAGGGCGATCGCGAAGCCGAACCCGAGCCCACCCGCGGCGCCCGTTCCCGGCAGCGTGTGCCACTGCCGTCCCCCACCGAGATCGCGCTCGAGGACCTCCGCGGCCCGCGCGAGCCCGGCCGCCAGCCGTGCCACCGCTGCCTCGTCCGCGCCCTTCTGCGGCCCGAAGACGCGGGCCGCGTCCCCGAGCGGCGTGGTCACGTCCGCGAGCAGCTCCACCTCGACATCCGTGAGCTCGGGCGCCCAGCCGTGCTCGACCCGGTCCAGGTCCACCAGTTCGCCACCCCCGATCTTGAGCCCGGCGCCGTCCGCAAGGCGCGGCCGGAAGCCGAGGGCGGTGAGTGCGCCCAGCCCGGCGTCGACCGTGGCGCTGCCGCCGAGCCCGAGCAGGAGGTGACGGGCACCGGCCTCCACCGCCGCGAGCAGGAGCTGCCCCACCCCGTACGTCGTGGTCGTCAGGGGATCGCGCTGCTCGGTGGGGACCAGGTGCAACCCACACGCCTGTGCGGACTCCACGACCGCGAGCCCGTCGCTGCGGTGCAGGAGGCGGGCCGTGACCGGCCGACCCGTCGGCCCGACCACCTCGTGCTCGGTCCACCGGTCATCGGGGCCTGCGAGCACGGCTGCGAGCCCGTCCCCGCCATCGGAGAGCGGCAGCAGGACGAGGTCATCGTCGGGACGCGCGGCCCGCCAGCCCTCGGCGATGGCGTCCGCCGCGGTGGCGGCATCGAGGGTGCCCTTGAACCCGTCCGGGGCGATCAGGATGCGCACGCTGCTCCCCTGGCCGGCGAGGGCACGACCGTACCGGTCCCGCTCACGCGGCCGGGTCCCGCTGCAGGAAGGGTGGTCGGACCACCTCGGCGGGGACCGCCCGGCCGCGCACGTCGACCACGACCCGGTCGCCGGGCCCGGTCGATGATGCCAGGTAGGCCAACGCGATCGGCACCCCGAGGGTCGGCGAGAGCGAGCCCGACGTGGTGACACCGAGCCGTCCGCCGTCCTCGGCCCGGACCTCGAGCCCAGCCCGGAGCGGCCGCCGACCGCCGGCGGCAAGGCCCCACAACCGACGCGCCGCGCCGGCCGCCGCTGCGGCGCGCAGGGCCTCCTGTCCGCGGAAGGGCCCCCGGTCCAGCGCCACCGCCCACCCCAGCCGGGCCTCCCCCGGCAGGGTGGAGGTGGACAGCTCGTTGCCGTGGAGCGGGTAGCCCATCTCCAGCCGCAGCGTGTCACGTGCCGCCAGCCCACACGGCGCCGCCCCTGCGGCGACCAGCCCCTCCCACAACCGCAGCGCGGTCGCCCAACCCAGGACCACCTCGATGCCACGCTCGCCGGTGTAGCCCGTGCGGCAGATGAGCGCCGGGGTGCCGTCATCGACCTCGACCTCGCGGACGCGGTTGCGTGGCGTGCTGGTGGCGACCGCCGGCGGGGCGCCCAGGTCTGCCAGGCACCGGTCGGCGAGCTCGAGGCTGTCCGGCCCCTGGATCGCGAGCACCGCACGCTCGCGGCTGCGGTCCACCACCTCGGCGTCCCGACCGGTCGCCGCCTCCTCGAGCGCCCGGACCACCGCCGCGGTGTTCGCGGCGTTGGGGACGGTCAGCAGCCGGTCGGCAGCCAGGCGGTAGACCAGCAGGTCGTCGACGATCCCCCCGCCGTCGTCGCAGCAGAGCGTGTACTGCGCATCCCCGTCCCGCAGCGTCGAGGGATCACCCGTGAACGTGGCGGCGACCACCTCGCGTGCGGCGGGGCCGACCACCTCCACCGTGCCGAGGTGGGACACGTCGAACACCCCGGCGTGCGTCCGCACGGCGGTGTGCTCGGCGACCCCGCCCGCGAACCACAGCGGCATCGACCAGCCGGCGAAGTCCGCCAGGCGGGCCCCGGCTGCCTCGTGCCGGGCGGTCAGCGGCGTGGTCACGGGGGAAGCGTCCACGGGTCGTCCGATCATCAGGTCCCTCCACGCTAGTGCGCGTCCACGGACCGACTGCGACGACCGGAGGGGTCCGCTAGCGTCGACGCGGACACGTCGCCGCGGCTCACCGCGGCATCCCCGAGCACCGTCCGAGACGACCCCCGAGGGTCGCGCCGGACCCGGAGCAGGAGCTGCATCGTGGCCGAGGTCGAGCTGCCCCAGCTGGGCGAGTCCGTCGAGGAAGGCATCATCACCGCCTGGCTGGTCGAG
>JBLRWQ010000128.1:0-4425 GCA_047921175.1 Nitriliruptoraceae bacterium
AACCACGGGGGCGCGCGAGACACCCAGCGGGGTCGGGGGCGTCTGGTCCTGTGGTACGCGGGTGATGGTCCCCAACCACGGGGGCGCGCGAGACACCCAGCGGGGTCGGGGGCGTTTGGTCCTGTGGTACGCGGGTGATGGTCCCCAACCACGGGGGCGCGCGAGACACCCAGCGGGGTCGGGGGCGTCTGGTCCTGTGGTACGCGGGTGATGGTCCCCAACCTGAGGCGGAGGGTGTCCGTGGTGGGGGTCAGGGGTGTGGTCGCCCGGGACCACCGTGCGGATCCGGGACCGCACGGCGCGCAGCGGTCAGCCGGCCTCGATGAACAGGCTCTGCAGGCTGCTGCCGATCGTCCCCCGCCGATCACCCAGCACCCCCGTGGTCAGCCCGATGCCGTGCGGCTCGGCGACGGAGCGTGCCGCCAGCGAGACCCACTCGTCCATGGGTAGGCGGTGGAGGTCGATCGTCAGGTCCGGGTTGATGTAGCGGTGGCCGCCGCCCATCGCCAGCGGGGCCCCGATCCCGTTGCCGAAGTCCCCTGTCGCCGCGACGCGGACCAACGGGGTGGTCACCAGCTCTGATGCCGGCCCGCCGTCGGTCAACGGGGCGACGAGCCGGAACCAGCCCTCGCCCGGCCCCGCGTCCCCGAGCTCCCCACCGACCACCCGGACGTCCACCGCGGTCCAGAACCCGTCCCGGTCCGGCCCCAGCGGCCCATCCACCCGCGGCAGGTCCTCCGGTGCCACCTCGACGCCAGTGCCGGGCAGCGGGCGGTCCTCGGGGAGCGCCAGTGCCGTGGTGCGGATCCGCAGCGCGCGACAGCGCACCAGCTCCACGTCGTCGGCCGCCGTCGCCAGTCGCACGTCCACGACCTGGATGCGACGGCCCTCACGCACCACCTCGGTGTCGAGGTGGAGAGGGACGCCCACGGGCACGGGTCGGACCAGGTCGTAGGTCAGCCGTACGCCCTGCATGGGCTCGAGCGAGGGGGTGGCGTCGACGGCAGCCGCGACCAGCGCCGCCGGTGCCCCGCCGTGGCAGGCGCGTGGGTCCCATGGGCCGCGGGCGAGCGAGGTCGCGACGTAGGTCGAGCCGTCGAGGTGGAAGACGGGGAGGTCGCCGGTGGCGGTCATGGCGCGGCTCGCAGGTCGGGGATCGAGGTGGTCGGCAGCCGGGACGGCGCGGAGGCGTGACCGTAGACGCCCGGTTCGCGGGGACCGTGCTGCGCGCCAGCAGCGGCCAGCCATCGGCCCCCGACGAGCCGGGACCACCTGCTCTGGTCCCAGCTCGCCGTGTCGTGGAACCTGCGATCCCCACAGCCGACGGACCTGCGGCCCGTGCTCGCACCGAGGTGGTGCTCGTCCGCCGTCGACCGCAGCAGCGACCAGGAGCCCGCATCGTGACACGGCCCGAGGTGACCTCGACGAAGCCGCATGACGGGTTGGAGCCGGCCGGCCCACACCAGGGCCTCACGGTGCGGGCGCGGCTACGTCGGTACGTCGTGAGCGTCTGCGTGCTCTACACGGTCCTGACCCTGGTGAGCAGCACGATCGCCCTCGCGTCCGGTGCGGAGACGGACACCCACCTCCACCTGCTCATGCGCCTGCTGTTCGTGATGCTGGGGCTGGGCGCGTTCGAGCTTGTCGCCGCGCTCCGGCAGCGACGTCCGGATGCACCGCTGGCGGTCCTGGCGCTGCTCGGGTCCGTGGTGCTCGCGCTCGCGATCGTCGCGAGCGTCTGGCTCTCCGGTCGCGCGGGCGTCGACCTCCACCCGAACGCCTACCGGGACGCGCTCGTCAACGTCGGTGTCGTCGGGCTGGTGCTCGTGGCGCTGTCGGCGATCATCGACCTGCGTCGCCGGAGCCGGTGATCGCACCCGCGCTGTCGGATCGATCCTGCGGGGGGCTCGATGCCGCGTGACGGACCCACAGCGCGAATGCGGTCTCGGCCAGGCGGGCCGCAGCCCAGACCCCGAGCACGACGAAGGAGGTCCGGCGGGCACCGTCACGCAAGCGGTGCTCGGAGCCGGAACCGAGGGGGAGCGGGTGCATGGCCGTCACGACGACAACCTCCGAACGGGCGCACGCCACGGTAGCGAGCGGCTGACCGCCAACCCGTGTTCGAGGTGGCCGCCCGGCCGGGATGCCGTGGTTTGCCGGGCTGAGGCGGTCGCTGTACGGTTCGCGGCCGCACTCCGGGGCGTTAGCTCAGTTGGTTAGAGCGCTTGCTCGACACGCAAGAGGTCAGAGGTTCGAATCCTCTACGCCCCACCCCCGTAGCCCCCAGTTTTCGACTGGGGGCTACGGCTTTGATAGCTCGTTCTGACAGCCAACTGGGTGGTCACCGCCTGCCGCGGGGTTGGCCGGGCGCTCCAGGGCCGGTGAGGTAGCGGTGGGCGGCTTGTGCCTGGGGTCGAAGTCGGGGCTCGAGGACGTGCCAGTGGGGTTCGGGCGCGTCTCGCAGGTTCCGGCGGTCGCGGTTCGTGGTGTCCGCCGCGAGAGCGCGGAGGTCGGTGGCGCAGGCGTAGAGGACGGCGAGGTCTTCCGGGTGTCGCTCGGGTCGGTGCCCGGGGTCGGCTGTGGCGGCGTGATCGGCGGTGGCCGCGCGGGACTTGATCAGGAGTGCACCGAGCAGGTCCGGTACCGGGGGCTGTCCGGCTCGACCGCCGAGCGCGACATCGCGGACGGTTGTGCGGTGGAGCGCTCTGCTGCCCCCGGTCATCGGCACGGTTCTGAGTGGCGGCAGGGTGGTGAGGTCGATGCGCTGACCGAGCCCGTCGGGAGCCAGCACGTCGAAGAGCAGGCCGTCCTTGGCGAACCGGAACGCGATGTCGTCGGCCTTGGGATGGTCCGGGTGCAGCTGCCACCCGAGACGCTCGAGGGTCACCACGAGGCGGCGCGTGGCCTGTGCGATCCCGCGGACGTCCACGAGTGCGTCGGCGTCGCGGGTGGTGCGGCCGGCGTCCAGCCCGTGGTCGTGGGCGTGGAGCAGGACCATGAGCGCGCCGATGAGGGTCCATCCGTTCGGCTGCGCATCGGCGACGTCGAGGACCGCGACCCACAAGCGACCCTCGATGCCGCGGTCGGGTAGCTGGATGGTCCGGTCAGTGGTCATGAGCGTCTCGAACCCGCCAGGTGTCGAGCTGGTCGTGCCACAGCCGCCAACCGGCGCCGATGGCACGGGACTCGCCGGACTCGATCAGGTCGAGGGCGACCACGGGTGCGGCGGCCACACCGGGCTCGTGCTCGGGGAGCTGGCCGGGCTCGACGATGCGGACGACGAGGTTGGCGACGCCGACCGCGACCTCAGGATCTGCTGCGACGTCACGGACGAGTCGTTCAGCCGCAGCAGGTGGCAGGTAGACCTCCAGCGGGCCACCATCGCCGGCGAGGTTGGCCCCGACCCGTTCCGCAGCACTGCGCCCCGCGAGCACGTAGCCGGGTTCGGCTGCGAGGTCGTCGAGCAGTGACGGATGGACGTAGTAGAAGGCGAGGTCAGCTCGTCTGCGGAGCCGACCTGCCAACGGTCGCGGGTCATCGGCTCGCAGGTGCCGGCGGAGCTGCGAGAGCCGTGAGGCAGAGAGCGGTCCTGGCTGCTGGCCGGCCAGCAAGCGCAGCAGCGCCCAGGAAGCGGGGACGGAGAACGGCCGTCCAGCAGGACGGGCTGCCGCACGGACCTGGCGGAGGTGGTCCGGATCGACCACGATGCGACCGGCGAACCTCGAGGCGCGCACCTGACCTTGGGCGATGAGCTGGCGAACCGCGGACGGTGACACGCCGAGTTCCTCGGCGGCTTCACGCACCGAGAGCCCAGCGAAGGCAACCGGCATCGCAACACCCCCTTCGGTCGAGAACCTCACCTCGTCAGTTTAAGGAACCGTGCGTGCAACGCAATAGTTCAAGAAACACCACGTGCAGCCACACGTGTTGCGACGGTCTCGTCCCGTGGCGCTCGGGCCTCGGCGCCCGCCCGTTCGACAGCGGAGTTGACAGCTAACTCGTTCGGATGGGGCTGGACGGCGCTGGGCCGCGGTGGAGCATCACCCCTGGTCAGGGCCGGTTCCGCGGACCGAGGTGGATCGTGCTGGACCCTGTGGCGCTGGTCGGCACGCAAGAGGCCAGAGGTTCGGATCCTCTACGCCCCACCCACGTAGCCCCCTGGATCCGTTCAGGGGGCTCTGTCATGACAGCTCGATCTGACAGCCATCTCGATGATGTGCGAGCCCATGCCGCACGGAACCTCGCTGCCGCTTCGATCTGCCTCTTGTTCGATCAGGTTGACACTGCCTGGTCTGTCCTCGGCGCTGCTCGAGCGGCGGAACGTTGGCCGCGTGAGGAGACCGCGAAGCTCGGCAGTCAGGTGGGCCATGACCTGGAACGGACGTTCGGTCAGGCACCGACTGGCCAGTTCGGTACAGCCCGAGG
>JBLRWQ010000129.1:0-4335 GCA_047921175.1 Nitriliruptoraceae bacterium
GTGTGGGTAATACACCCGACCGAGCCAGAAACCGGCCCTGACCTGCGGTTACGTCAGCCCGCCGACAACTAGCCCGGTCGGGTGGAGCGCTGGCGCGGTGGCGGGTGTTCGGCGGAGGGTTGGGGGTCCTACCCCGTGGCTTTCCCAGCAGAGTTCGTCCGCTGCCCTGGCCGCCGCTCCGTTTCCAGCGCTCCCCCAAAGAACCGTGCGTGAGGTTTTCCCTCACACGGCTCAGCCATGTCCCTTCACCTGTCGGCATGCACGGTCGGTCTTGCCGCGCCGTGCCGAACGTTTCCGACCAGCTGTTGGAGTCCCAGGTTCCTGTTGCCGCGCAGGACCCACATGCCGTAGCCCCGACCGTGGTGGCCGTGCTTGTTCGAGATGAAGCGCGCGAGGCGCTCCACCGCGAACCGGTCGAGGTCGTGGAACACCTTCGTCGAGTTGCCGTGGCGAAAGTAGCTGCGCCATCCCACCAGGAACTGGTTCAGGTTTCGCACCACATCGTTAACCGGCAGCATCAGCAGCCTGCGGTCGGTGCGGGCACGGATCTGGGTCCTGGCCGCCCGGACCGCCCGGTCCGAGGGCCAGCGGGCACAGAAGTACCTGCCCTTGCGGGTGAACGACTCCACCCATCGGTGGTGGAAGCCGAGGAAGTCGACACCCTGGCCGTGCTCACGCAGGTTCACCGTCCGCGTCTTCGCCTCCTTCAGCTCCAGGCCGAGTTCGGCGGCGATGCGGTGCAGCTCAGCTAGCGCAGCTACGGCCCGTTCCCTGGTCGCACACAACACGACCAGATCGTCGGCGAAGCGGACCAGCACCCCGAGCCGGCGGTGATGCTGCTGCCACTCGCGATCGAGCCGGTGCAGCACCACGTTCGCCAGCAACGGACTGGCCACTCCGCCCTGGGGGGTTCCCGCCTGAGGATGCAGCAGACTGCCGTCCGCAAGCACCCCAGCCGTGAGCCACCCTCGGATCAGCTTCAGCACCCGCCGGTCGCTGATGCGTTCACGCAACGCAGCGTCAAGCACATCCCACCGGATCGTGTCGAAGAAGCTGGCGATGTCGGTTTCGACCACCCACCCGCGCCCCTTGTTGACCTCCGTCCGGATCGTCTCCAGCGCCTGCTGGGGCGACCGTCTCGGACGAAAGCCGTAGGAGCAGTCAAGGAAGTCGGCCTCAAAGATCGGTTCCAGCACCGCCCGTGCGGCTGCCTGAACGACACGGTCACGCACGGCGGGCACACCGAGGTTTCTCTCCCCGCCATCCGGCTTGGAGATCGTCACCCGACGCACCGGCAACGGCCGGTAGGTCCCGTCCTTGAGTTCACCAGCCAGGGTGCCGAGAAACCCCTCGACCCCCTGCTCCTCGATCTGGTCGATGGTCACTCCGTCCACACCCGGGGCTCCCCGGTTGCGGCTGACCTCCTCCCACCCGCGCCGCAGAAAGTCCTCGCGGTAGACCTTGTCGTACAGCGCGTGGAAACGTCTGGCCGACGACCGCTTGGCCGCCAGGTACAGCTTGCGTTGAAGCTCTCGGGTCTTATCAAGGGTGTCGTTAGCCATCGGGCATTCACCGACCTTTCCCTTCTCCGTCAAGCACGTGACATAGCCGGGGCCCTTCCCTCCGGCCGGGTTGTGTTGTCCGCGGCCATCACCGGTACTACGACCCCATCCGCCACCCTGCCGGCTCGGCGCGACTTCCCGTTGAAGCGGTTATACGCGCCGGCTGCTCCCGGCACCGCGAGACGCCGGGGCCAGCGAGGGCTTCCCCAGTTCACGTGTCCACCCTCCGACCATCCCGATCCCCCTACCCCGAAGGGTTCCTCGACGTCTGCTCCAGGAACTCGGACGTCTTCCATGGCCTTCGCCGTAATTTCAGCGGCTCGGCACCCTCTTGTCCCCCCTTGCGGAGGGTTAGCCTCACGAGGCTGCAGGATTCGCTTAATGCTACGGGCTGGTCGGTTGCTTCCCCCACAGGGGCTTTCGACACCACGCTTCGACGCCGAGCGTTTCCCCCCGACGCCGGCGGCCTGCTACCAGGCTCCCTGGCGACTACCTGGACCGGACTTCCACCGGCTGGCGAACACGCGCTTGTGCGCGGGTCAACTCATCTCCACACCTCCTTCCATCGACATGTGCCCGCGTCGCTGGGCACACGAAACTCAGGCTAGGCGCAATACCGTTCAGTTAGAACTACATGTGTGTTATTCTCCCGGGTGACCGGGAGGGCAGGATGCCGCGGGCAGGGTGGGTCAAGCCGCAGACGGATCAGCGGTTGTCGGATCATGTGGCGTTGGGGGTGCTGACGCGGACGTTCCCGCCGGGGCTGGTCGATGAGGTGGTCCAAGCGGCGGGTCGGGGCGAGCAGCGTTCGCGGCTGTTGCCGGCACGGCTGGTGGTCTACTACGTGTTGGGGTTGGCGCTGTTCTCCGAGTCGTCCTACGAGGAGGTGATGCGCAACCTGGTCGAGGGGCTGGCGTGGGAGTCGGGCTGGCGTCAGCAGTGGAGGATGCCGTCGAAGTCGGCGATCTTTCAGGCCCGTCAGCGGCTCGGGGCCGAGCCGCTCGAGAGCCTGTTCGAGGCTGGCTGTGTGCCGCTGGCGACCGAGCAGACTCCGGGCGCGTTCTACCGCGGGTGGAAGCTGGTCGCTATCGATGGCACGACGCTGGATGTGCCCGACACGGCCGACAACGATGCGGCCTTCGGGCGTCCGGGTGCGTCACGTGGCAGCTCGGCGTTCCCCCAGGTGCGTCTGGTGGCCTTCGCCGAGTGCGGGACGCATGCGATGACTGGCGCAGCCCTTGGTCCCTACAGCGACTCCGAGCAGGTGCTCACCCGACGGCTGCTATCGCATCTGGGGCCGGGGATGCTGTGTCTGGCCGACCGCGGATTCGCCGGTTTCCCGCTCTTTGCAGCCGCGGCGGCGACCGGTGCGGATCTGCTGTGGCGGGCACGGTCGAACGCGGTCCTGCCGGTGCTCGAACGCTTCGACGACGGATCGTTCCGTTCCGAGATCGTCGCGACACCCGACAAGCGCACCCGCGCCAACATCCTCACCGTGCGCGTCATCGAGTACACCATCACCGATCCTGGACGGCCCGACACTGCAGAGCGCTACCGGCTGCTCACCACCATCCTGGACCCGGTCGCGGCTCCCGCCAACGAGCTCGCCGAGCTGTACACCGAACGGTGGGAGATCGAGAGCGCCCTGGATGAGCTCAAGACCCACCAGCGCGGCCCCAAGGTGGTGTTGCGCTCCAAGGGCCCCGAAGGGGTCGACCACCGGATCCACGGGTATCAGTGCACTCATCACGCCATCCGTGCGTTGATGTCGAGCGCCGCCGATCACCAGCAGACCGATCCCGATCGGATCTCGTTCACCCGCAGCCTGCGTGCCGCCCGCCGCTCCACCCGCGCCGGCCTGGGCACCGCCACAACAAACCTCGCCATGGCCCTGGTCGACACCGTCGGCGAGATCGTCCACGAACTGCTGCCCGTCCGACGGCTGCGCTCCGCCGCCCGGGTCGTCAAACGCAAGATGTCGAACTACGGCGTGAAACGCCCCGAACACCGCAACTGGCCCCGACCCACCCTCACCCCGTTCGCAGCCATCGAAGTCCTCACACCACCCTAACTGAACGGTATTGGGGCTTCGGGCAAATCCACAGGCTCCGACGTGACGCTCGTGGACACCTCGATGATGTTGTAGCCTGAACCGTAACAAACGTCATAGACGGTAGAAGCGGAACGGAGCATCACCATGGCGAGGACGGCGACGACGGAGCAGGTCGCCGCGGCACTGCATGTGGGCCCAGCGGCCGTACGAAAGTACGCCCGGGAACGCCGGATCCCTTACGACACCACGCCCGGCGGACATCGACGTTACGACGTGGCGGAAGCGGTCGCTGCGATCCGGGGCGACACGGGGGGTGCCGACGAGGGTCTTGCGTCCGGTTCGGCGGAGGACGTGGGGGAGGTGCCGTACGTGTGGGTGCGCCCGGAGCAGGAGGTCGCCGTGCGGACGCTCGTCACGAGCGTGACGAGCGCCAGGGTCCCGGTCCACGATGACCCGTGCGATGTCGAGGACCAGGCTGCGGACACCTCCGTTGTCTGACTGGTGGAAGGCCACGACCGGGTCCGGGCACGAGCAGGGTGACCTCATCCGTCGGCTCCCGATCGTGAGGATCGAGGACGTCGAGCTCGGTGATGAGCCAACCGTCCGGGCCGGGATCGAGACGATCGACGCGATCGTGGTCACGCAGACGTGCGACCTTGAGAACGGGAAGATCCGCAACGTCCTGCTCGCTCGCGTTCTGTCCTGGACGGACTTCGCCAC
>JBLRWQ010000130.1:0-4294 GCA_047921175.1 Nitriliruptoraceae bacterium
GGAGTGCCCGGTGAAGGCGGTCCACATCCCGACCAGCAGCTCCCCGAGCGCGGCCACCCCCTCCCCCGTCGCCGCCGAGGTGACCCGGACCGGCACCCCGATCGCCTCGTACCGGGCGGTGACCGACACCACCTCGGTGTCGTCGTCGACCAGGTCGCGCTTGTTGATACACAGGACGGGCTCGACCCCGCCGAGCGAGGCCGCGACCAGCACCCGGTCCAGGAACCGGGCGCCGACATCGAGGTGGTCCGCGGCGACCACGACCACGATCTGGTCCGCGTTCGCGACGACCACCCGCTCCTGGTCGTCGGTGTCGTCGGCGGTACGGGTGAGCACGGTGTCGCGCGGCAGCACCTCGACGATGCGGGCCTCGCCGCCATCGTGGTCGGCCGGCCGGATCCGGACCCGGTCGCCGACCGCAGCCTTCTCCCCGCGCATCGTGCCGGCGTAGCGGGCCTCCACCAGGTCGCCCTCCCACACCACCGTGACGCGACCACGGTCGACGCCGACCACACGAGCGACCGCCAGCGCGTCGATGCGCTGGCGGGCAGCCACGGAGAGGTCCCGGGACCGGCGGGCGAGGACGTGGTGGTCCTCCTCCCACTCGTCCTCGAGCGCCTCGATGTCGATGCGGGACATGGCGGCATCCTGCCAGACCGGGCCCGACAGCGCCGTCGCCAGGGCCCCGCGGACGGCCGCGCCGGGCCGCGGGCCACGCACCGGCGGCGTCCCACGCACCGGCGTGGCGGCTACCGTCGGCACCTGCGCGTGCCGTCAACGTCGACCGTCCGCTGCCGGTGGCCACGGCGTCGGGTCCCGCGCCCACCCCGACGACGCTAGGAGCCCGCCGTGAGCGTGCCGGCCGACCCGATGTTCGACCTCGCGACCGCCGCGGTGGAGGCCGCGCTCGCGGCCGGCGCGACCTACGCGGACGCCCGCGTGGTGCTGCGCCGCCACGAGAACCTCCAGGCCCGCAACGGCGAGCTCGAGGAGGCCAGCCACAGCGAGGATGCCGGGGTCGGGGTCCGGGCCCTGATCGGCTCCTCCTGGGGCTTCGCCGCCACCTCGGAGCTGACCGACGCCGCCGCGAAGCGCGCCGGCGGGGAGGCCACCGCCACCGCCAAGGCCTCCGCCCGGGTCCCCGGCCAGGGGCTCGAGCTCGCGGACGTGCCTGCCGCGCAGGACACCTACACGACCCCGTTCACCGAGGACCCCTTCTCGGTGCCGCTCGACGAGAAGGTCCGGGTGGTCACCGACGCGACCCGCACCATGGCCGCGGTCGACGGGGTCATGGTCGCGACCGCGATGCTGCTGTTCTGGGACACCGACAAGTGGTTCGTGTCCTCCCAGGGCCACCGCATCCACCAGCGCATCCTCGAGTCCGGCTGCGGCATGGACGCCACCGCCGTCGGCGAGCACGAGACCCAGCGGCGCAGCTACCCGCAGTCCTTCGGGCACGTGGAGACCGGCGGCTACGAGGTGATCCGCCGCTTCGACCTGCCCGGTCACGCCCAGGAGACCGCCGAGGTCGCGGTGCAGCTGCTGTCCGCGGACCCCTGCCCGTCGGGTGAGCTGGACCTGATCCTCGAGTCCTCCCAGGTCGCGCTGCAGATCCACGAGTCCGTCGGGCACGCGATCGAGCTGGACCGCATCCTCGGCTGGGAGGCGGCCTTCGCCGGCACCTCCTTCCTGGAGCTCGACCAGCTGGGCAAGCTCCGCTACGGCTCGGAGCTGATGAACATCACCGCGGATGCCACCATCCCCGGCGCGCTCGCGACCTTCGGCTACGACGACGAGGGCACCCCGGCCCAGTGTGTGGACATCGTGCGCGACGGGATCTGGGTCGGGGTCCTGTCCGGCCGCGACTCCGCCCACCTCGCCGGTGTCGAACCGGGCGGGATGGTCCGCGGCGACGGCTACAACCGCATGCCGATGGTGCGCATGACCAACGTCGGCCTGGAACCCGGCGACTCCTCGATGGAGGAGATGATCGCGGACACCAAGCACGGGGTGGTGATGGCCACCAACCGGTCGTGGTCGATCGATGACAAGCGGCTCAACTTCCAGTTCGGCTGCGAGGTCGGGTGGGAGGTGGTCGACGGCAAGCGCGGCAGGATGCTGAAGAACCCCACCTACACCGGCATCACCCCGCGGTTCTGGGGCTCGATGGACCGCCTCGCCGGCCGCGACGAGTGGCTGCCGTGGGGGGTCCCCAACTGCGGCAAGGGCCAGCCGATGCAGGTCGGCCACACCGGGCACCCCGCCGCACCCGCCCGGTTCCGCGGGATCCGCGTCGGCGTGAAGGGCTGAGCATGACCTCCTCGATGTCCACCACCGTCACCTCCCTCGACGACCTCCAGGCGCTCGCCGACCGCGTCGTGGGCCACGTGCGCGAGCAGGCTGCCGACCACGACGCCGAGGTGGAGGCCAACGTCCGGGCGTCCCGCACCCGGCACGGCCTGACCCGCTTCGCGAACTCCTTCATCCACCAGCACGTCGGCGAGGACAGCGTCGAGGTGGCGGTCACCGTCGCGGTGGGCGGCCGGACCTCCTCGGCGACCACGACCCGGGTGGCCGACGACGAGCTGGCGGCGCTGGTGCGCACGACCCTGGCCGCGGCGGCGCTGCAGCCGGTGGACCCGGGCTGGCCCGGGGCGACCCCACCGGGTGAGGCCGCCTTCGCCGGGCACCACGACGACGCCACCGCCGACGCCAGCCCCGACGAGCGTGCCGCCGGCGTGGAGGCCTTCGTGGCCGCCGGGCCCGGGTTGACCGCCGCCGGCTACCTCGACACCGAGGCGTCCTGGGTCGCGTTCGCCTCGACCGCCGGCCAGCGCATCGCCGGGTCCACCACCCGGGCCACGGTCGACGGGATCCACCGCACCCCCACCTCGGCCGGCTCCGCCCACCAGACCTCGACCCGGCTGCGCGAGCTGGACGCGGGAGCGGCGGGTACCCGGGCGGCCCGGCTCGCGCTCGACGGCGCCGAGCAGGTCGACCTCGAGCCCGGCACCTACCCGGTGGTGCTCGGGCCGGAGGCGGTGGCGACGCTGCTGACCTTCCTCGCCGTCTACGGGTTCAACGCGAAGTCCTTCCTCGACGGTGGCTCCTTCGTGCAGCTTGGCGAGCAGCAGCTCGACCCGTCCCTGACCCTGTGGCAGGACCCGACCGACCCGCGCGCGATCGGGCTGCCCTTCGACGCGGAGGGCACGCCCCGGACCCGCTACGCCCTGGTCGAGGCCGGCGTGCCGCGCCGGCTCGCCCACGACCGCCGCACCGCCAAGCGGGCCGGCGGGGACGCGGTCACCACCGGCGACGCCCTGCCCTTCGGGGCGGGCTTCGGGGCGGCCCCGACCAACCTGGTGCTGACCCCGGGCGACCGCTCGCCGGAGGAGCTCGTCGCCGGCATCGAGCGCGGCCTGCTCGTGACCTCCTTCAACTACGTGCGGGTGCTGGAGCCGAAGACGGTCGCCGCCACGGGCCTGACCCGCAACGGCACGTTCCTGATCGAGGACGGCCGGGTCGCCGGTGCGGTCAGCAACCTGCGGTTCACGCAAGCGTTCGTCGAGGCGGTGGCCCCGGGCCAGGTGCTCGGCATCGGCGACGACGACCGTTACGCCGACGGCGAGTTCGGGGCCGGGGTCGTGATCACGCCGAGCCTGGCGCTGGCCGGGTGGACCTTCACCGGCGGCGCGCAGGGGTAGGCCGGCCCGGCTGGCCCCGGCCGGCGCTCGGCGCGGCGGCGGCGTTGCGTATGCTCCCTGGCGGGAGACGCACCGCACGCACCGACCGGGAGATCGAGCTGCCATGCCCGCTGACGCCATCGCCGACCTGCTCTCCGAAGGGCGCACGTTCCCGCCGCCTCCGTCGTTCACCGACGGCGCGCTGGTCACCGACCGCTCGCTCCACGCCGAGGCCGAGCAGGACCGCCTCGCCTTCTGGGCCCGGCAGGCCGAGGCGCTGGACTGGCACCGCCCCTGGGACACCGTGCTGGAGTGGGAGCCGCCCTTCGCGCGCTGGTTCGTCGGTGGACAGCTCAACGTCAGCGTCAACTGCCTCGATCGGCACGTCGACGCCGGCCACGGCGACCAGGTCGCCTACCACTGGGAGGGCGAGCCGGGCGACACCCGCACGCTGACCTACGCCGACCTCCTCGACGAGGTCCAGCGGGCCGCGAACGGCCTGCGCGAGCTGGGGGTCTCCAAGGGCGACCGGGTCGCGGTGTACCTGCCGATGATCCCGGAGCTCGCCGTCACGATGCTGGCCTGCGCCCGGATCGGCGCGGTGCACTCGG
>JBLRWQ010000131.1:0-4270 GCA_047921175.1 Nitriliruptoraceae bacterium
CGCGATGAAGCGCTCACCCTCTTCGACCGCGCCATCGCCGTGCCCGGCGACGCCCCGCTGCGCGGCATCGCCAAACTCGAGAAAGCGCGGCTCATGATCGACCTCAACCGCCTCGCGCCCGCCATCGACTTCTGTCTCCAGCAGGCCGGGCTGGAGGCCGCCAACGTCCACGGGGTGGCCGTCGGCACGGGGCCGGGGCTGTTCACGGGGCTGCGTGTCGGTCTCGCCACCGCCGCCACCTTCGCCGCGGCCCGCAACCTGCCGACGGTGGGGCTGAGCGGCCTGGACGTCCTGGCCTTCTCTGCCCGCTACACCCAGCGGCCGATCTGTGCCGTGCTGGACGCCCGCCGCGGTGAGCTGTTCTGGGCCTTCTACCGCAGCCTGCCCGGCGGGGTGCAGCGCGAGACCGACCCGGTCGTCGGCCGGCCGGAGCAGCTGGCTGCGGATATCGAGGCCCATGCCGGCGAGGTGCTCGCGGTCGGGGACGGCGCCATGGTCGCCCGGCAGGCGCTCGTGGATGCCGGTGCCGAGGTGGCGGGCCCGGACCTGGCCTGGCCCGATGCCGCCGACCTGGCCGTGCTGGCGGTGCCGCGCTTCGTGCGCGAGGAGACGACCCGGCCGGAGCACCTGCGCCCGATCTACCTGCGCCAGGCCGACGCCCGCATCGGCTGGGTGCAGCACGACGGTCCGGTCACCGATGAGCGGTGAGCGTCCGGGGCCGGCGCGACGCCCGGTGACCGGTCCCGGCGCCGTCCCGGTGCTCCGCCCGGCGGCTGCGGCCGGCGCCGTCCGGATCCGCCCGGCGAGGGTGGCCGACGCCGCCGCGATCACCCGGCTCGACGGCCTGTCCGCCTCGACGCTGCGGGCGCTGCCGCGTGACCTCGAGCGCGCCGTGCCAGCTGACGCCGAGGTGGTGGTGCTCGTCGCCGTGGACGGCCCCGACCACCTCGGTGCCGCCATCGGGCAGGTCCTGCTCGACGAGGGGCATGTGATCGATCTGGCGGTCGCTCCCACGGCCCGCGGGCAGGGCATCGGCCGACGGCTGCTCGAGGAGCTCCTCGCCGGGCTGCGTGCACGCGGCGCGGTTGCCCACACCCTGGAGGTCCGGCCCGGCAACCGGGCCGCGCTCGGGCTGTACCGTGCGTCCGGCTTCGTGGTCGAGGGGCGTCGTCCCCGCTACTACCCCGACGGTGAGGACGCGCTGCTGCTGTGGCGCCGCGACGAGGAACGGAGAGGCTGAGGTGCTCGTGCTCGGCATCGAGACCTCCTGCGACGAGACCGCCGTCGGCATCGTCGAGGACCGGTTCCACCTGCGCGCGAACGTCGTCGCCTCCCAGGTGGAGCTCCACGCCCCGTACGGCGGGGTGGTGCCCGAGGTCGCGGCCCGGGCCCACCTCGAGGCGCTGTTGCCCACGATCGACACCGCCCTGGTGCATGCCGGCGTGCACCTGACCGACATCGACGCGGTCGCGGTGACCGCCGGCCCCGGGCTCGCCGGCGCGTTGCTCGTCGGGGTGTCGGGCGCGAAGGGGCTGGCGCTGGCCCATGACCTGCCGCTCGTGGGGGTCAACCACCTCCGGGCGCACGTCGAGGTGGCCCAGCTCGAGCACGGCGAGCTCACCGGGCCGCTGGTCGCCCTGGTCGTCTCCGGCGGCCACACCTCGATCGTGGCGATGGACGAGGACGGGGTGTTCCGGGAGCTCGGCGGCACGATCGACGACGCGGCGGGGGAGGCCTTCGACAAGATCGCCCGCTACCTCGGCCTGCCGTTCCCCGGGGGGCCGGAGATCGACCGTCTGGCCCGCGAGGGCGACCGGACCGCCTTCGCCTTCCCGCGGGCGCTGCTGCACGACGGGACCTACCGGTTGTCGCTGTCGGGGCTGAAGACCGCGGTGATCCGCGAGCTCCGTCGCCTCGACGCGGCGGGCGAGGAGATCGTCCTCGCCGACGTCGCGGCCTCGTTCCAGGAGGCGATCGTGGACGTGCAGGTCACCAAGACCCTGCGCGCCGCGGCCGCGGAGGGGCTCGACCAGGTCCTGCTCGCCGGCGGGGTGGCGGCCAACACCCGGCTGCGGGAGCGGTTCGCGGCCGAGACCGAGGCCAACGGGCAGCGGCTGATCGTGCCGTCGATCCCGCTGTGCACCGACAACGGGGCGATGGTCGCGGCCAGCGGCGCCAACCTGTACGCCGCCGGCCGCACCGTCGGGCTGGGGCTCGCGGTGGACCCCAACCTGCCCCTGGCGGGCTGAGCATGGTCGCGGGCCTCGACCGGCTGACGCGTCGCTCGCGCTGGCGTCGGGTCACCACCGCCGAGCTGCCCGAGATCGCCGCCCGGCTGACCACCTGGCCGGCCACGCCGAGCGGTGCCGCCCGGCACATGTTCGCCCTGTCGACGATGGAGTCCTTCGGTGCCGAGCCGCTGCGCCTGGCCGCCACCGCGGACGCCTGGGCCGTGGCCGTGGTCTTCCCCGGTCGCCTGCTGATCCCCTGCGGCGACGCCCAGGCGATCGCCGCCGCCCCCGCGGTGTCGCGACGCTGGCGGCTGCTGGTCGCCGACCGCGCCGCCGGGGACGCCGCCCTGGCGGGGATGCCCTCCGAGCCGGGCCTGATCGTGCACGACCAGCGCTTCCTGACCGTGGACCCCGATCGGGTGCCGGACGAGCGGGCACTGCCCGACCCGGGGCTCCGGCGCGCCCAGCCCGAGGACCTGGACCGGCTCGCGGAGCTGGCCGTGCGCCTGCACGTGGACGACCGCTTCGGGCCGCACCCGGGGACGGCCGGCTGGCGCGGCTACCGCGAACGTATCGAGGCCAGCCTGGCGCAGGGGCTGGTCTGGTGCGTCGGACCGATCGGGGCGCCGGTGGTCAAGCTCGAGCGGTCGGTGTCCTCGGGCCGGTACGGGGTACAGCTCGCCGGCATCGTCGTCGACCCCGAGGTGCGCGGGGAGGGGCTCGGCCGGTCGGCCGTGGCGGCCGCGGTGCGCGGGGCGCTGCTCGAGGCCACCCGTGACCGGGTCATCAGCCTGCACGTGCGGGCCGACAACGCCCCGGCGCTGCGGGCGTACGCGGCTGCGGGGTTCGTCGACCGCGAGGCGTGGCGCCTGGCCGTGCGGAGCTGACGCGACCGGTCGCCGCTCCAGGCCGTCGGCCGGGCGGGGGGCGCGCTCGCCGCTGGCCGCGTGTGTGCCCGTCGAGGTCAGCGCCGCCGGTCGCGCTCGAGCACCTCGTCGCGCAGGTCGATCGTCACCGTCGGCAGGTCCTCGTCGACCACCTCGGTGCCAGCGGTGCGCGGGTCGGGGTGGCCCGTGCCGAGCTCATCCGGCCCGGCCAGCTCACCGGCGACATCGAGGTGGAGCAGCACCCCGGCGTCCTCGAGCACCGCACGCAGCTCCGAGGCCGTCCGGTCGACGACCAGGGCGACCGTCTCCAGATCGCCGGCCCGGAGGGTCAGCACCCGACCGTTGTGGTCGCCGCGCTTGCGGGCGACGTGGCCGGCGTAGCGGGCCAGCACGGTCAGCTCGGGGCGGGCCGGTGCCTCCCCCAGCCGGGTCAGGTCGAGCGTGACCCGTCCCGCGGCCATCGCCCGCGTCAGCTGGGGGTCGGGCAGGAGGTCGGCGAGCGGCACGTCGTAGAAGCTGGCGAGCTCGGCCAGCCGCTCCACGGTCACCGAGCGGTCTCCGCGTTCGTAGGCGCCGACCACCACGGCCTTCCAGCGTCCGTTGCTGCGCGCCTGGACGTCGGCGAGGGAGAGGTCCTGCTGGTGGCGGACGCGGCGCAACCGTGCGCCGATCGCGAGTGCGTGGTTGCGGTCGGCGCCGGTCATCGTGGTCCCCCTTCGGTGGTGCCGGGCGTGGTGGCTCGCGCCGTGCTGCGCGCGGGCTGCCGCGTCGTGCCGCGCAGCACGCCGAACCCGGCCGCGAGCGCGGCCGCCAGCAGGGCGGCCAGCAGCAGCGGGTGGATCCCCGTGCGCTCCGGGCCGTCGAGGCTGCCGGCGGCTGCCGCCACCGGCGCCTCGGACGCCATGGCCTCGTCCTCCCCGGCCAGCTCCGGCGCGGTCGACGCCGTTCGTGGTGGCGCGACGATCCGCACGCCGAGCACCTCGGTGTCCGACGCCTCGGTCGCGTCCCCCGGGGTCGGGTCGGCCACGGCCGCCGCCGTGGCGATGGCCACCGGGACCTCGCCACCGTCGCCGGAGTCGGCCATCGTGCCGGTCGTCGGCGGCAGCGTGGCGTCGGGGGCGGGGTCGACCCGGGGGGAGGCTGCGGTGGTGG
>JBLRWQ010000132.1:0-4254 GCA_047921175.1 Nitriliruptoraceae bacterium
GGGGCCTCCACCCCTCGTGGGGCGGACGGTCACGCTCGCCGAGCCGACCCGTCCTCAAAGGGGGCAACCGTCGCCGACGAGCTGGGCGAGGCCACCTCACCACCTGCGCACCAGCACGCCGGCAACCCGGTTCGAAGCCTCCCAGATGGCGCTTCCAAACCGGGTGCAACCCAGCATCACTGCTCGCTCGAGGCCGCGATCGCGAGCGGGTCGTCGATAGCTGGGAGACGCGTGTCGGTGCTGAGCTCACGGGACGCTGGGAGGGACTGCGCTTCCTCCTCGGGCCGTGATTATCTGGAGCCCGGTTCGGGGTGTGGCTGACGGGACTGTCTGGCCCCGTCAGCCACGCGTGGAGGCCGTCGCCGTTCGACCGCCTGCCGCGGGTCTGTCGGAGGCGCAGGAGGTGGTCCCGTGCCGATGCCCAACTGGTGGACACAGACCGGCAAGCGGGTCTTCAAGCCCGCAGAGTTTCGCCGCGGCATCCGGCCTGTTCTGACCCATGCGGGCCGCTCCTCAGGGGCGACCTACGGCACCCCGCTCGATGCGCATCCTGTCGAGGGTGGCTACACGTTCATTCTGGTCTACGGCTCCCAGTCCGACTGGGTCCGCAACACCATGGTGGCCGGACATGCCGGCCTCACGGTCGGTACGCGACACATCGAACTCACGGCCCCGCGGCTGATCACGGGGCAGCAGGCACGGGAGGCCATCGGCGAAGGGGCGAAGCGACCTCCCGGCTTCCTGCGTATCGACCACTAGCTGCGCAGGGCCCACGCGAACAGGTGAGGCAACGCTGCCGCCACCGTCCTCTCGGATCCCCGGGTGCGAGCGCTCAGGGTTCTCGGCGACTCGGCTCGATCGGGCCGCGATGGTGGGCGGTGAGGGCGTGGGGGTCGAGGTCGGCGTGTGCGGTCGGGTTGACGTGGATCCAGGCGTCCTCAAGGTGGTCGATGTCGTGGAGGAGCCGGTGACGGACCTGCTCGCCGAGGTGGTGGGCGTCGAGGAGCGTGACGTCCCCGTCGACGGTGATGGTCAGGTCGGCGAGGAGGCGGTGGCCGCTCCAGCGGGCGCGCACCGTGCCGACGTCTCGGACCCCCTCGACGTCGCGGGCCGTCTGCTCGATGCCGGTCAGGGTGTCGGGTTCGACGCCGTCCATGAGCCGCCGGACGACCTGCATCGTGGTGGCCTTGAGGATCCACAGGATGAGGGCGGTGATGAGCAGGCCGATGACCGGGTCGAGGATCGGCGCGCCGAGCCAGGTGCCGATGACGGCGGCGATCACGGCGAAGGAGGCGAGGGTGTCGGTGCGGGCGTGGTAGCCGTCAGCGACCAGCGCCGCGGAGCCGATGCGACGCCCGGTCCGGATCCGCAGGATGGCAGCGAGCTCGTTGCCGGCCACGCCGATGATGCCGGCGGTCAACACCCAGCCGGTGTGCTGCATCGGGACCGGGTCGAGGAGCCGGTTGATCGATTCCCATCCGATCCAGACCGCGGACGCTGCGATCATGAGCACGATGAAGATGCCGGCGAGGTCCTCCGCACGCCGGTAGCCGTACGGGTAGCTCCGGCTGTGGGCACGCCGGCCGAGGAGGAACGCGATCCACAGCGGGATGCTGGTCATCGCGTCGGCGACGTTATGGATCGTGTCACCGAACAGCGCGACCGAGCCGCTCGCGAGGGCGATCACGAGCTGGAACAGCGCGGTCACCAGCAGGATGGCCAACGTGAGCTTCGTGACGCGGATACCACGCGCACTCGACGCGAGCGCGTCATCGAGCTGATCGGTCACGTCATGGCTGTGCGGGGCGAGCGCCCGCAACCGCCCGAGCAGCCCACCAGCGTGCGGGTGCACGTGCCCCGCGTGATCGTGCCGATGATCCTCGTGCCCACCTGCAGGGGGCGGTGCAGCTGGGCTCGGCGCGGGACGTTGCGGCATCAGGACCTCCGTCTCCGACGCCCAGGCTACGCCTCGAACACGCGGATGCCCGCCCGGTGATCGGTCCAGCACCCCGGCACCGCAGCCGGAACGCGACGACACCAAGCTCGACGCCCCGCGTAAGCATGGTCAGGGCTCGGTACCGACCGCACCATGCGGAGACGACGGCTGGTGGCATCGGGCGTGGCAGCACCGAGCGTGCCATCGGACGACGCCCGGCACGCTCCGCCCGGCCCGGTCGCGACACTGCCCCAACTGCAGGACCAGCCGCACGGGATGACGCGAGCATCGGAGCACCGTCCGCCGGTCCGCATCGCCGAGACGAGGCAGAAGAAGCGGGCGGACGTTCGGGCTGGCCTGGGCTGGTCTGGTGACCACCGCCTCGTGCATGACGTCACCGGGCGCCTGACAGGCGTGGCTGTGACCGACCGCACCCGCTCCGCCGCGATCGCGGCAGGGACCGTGTCACCGCTGGTCGCGGATCTCAGACGGCCACCCAGCGACCTCCGCCCTCAGCCGCTCGTACCCAGCACGTGAGGTGTCGAACTCGTCGGCATCGAGCCGATCGAAGGCCGCGACCGCCTCGAGGAACCGCTCCACACTGAAGCCGGCATCCTTCTCGCTCGCCAGCTCGAACAGCACCGTCCAGCTGAAGTGCCGACGCAGCGCAGCCACGTCCTGGTAGTCCCGCGCGGCAGCCCGCGCGAACAGCGCGAGGGCCTTGTCCGCCGCCAGCGCTTCCAGCGACACCAGCGCAACCTGCGGATCCTGTTCGACCGGGCGGATGCGCACGTCGACCGCAAGATCGATCCGGCACTCCTCTTGCTCCGTCACGACCGTGACACGAGCGAGCGTGTCCGACACGACCTCGCGCTGCGATCCGATCCCGGCCTCGCCCAGCACTCGCTCGACGGCAGCCACCATCGTGGAGATCGTGTCCGCCTCCACATCAGCGTGACCGATGAAGAAGTCGAGGTCGTTGGTCCTCCGGTCAACCGTGCCACGGACGATCAGCGCCGCACCGCCCGCCAGCGCGAACCCCGCCGCCTCAGGCAGCTGACCGATGACGTCGAGCAGCCGCTGCTGGAGCGGGGTCAGCACGGCAGCTCAACACCCCGTCGCTCCGCGATCCAGTCCGCCCAGGCTCGACGGACGTGATCGGGCAGGTAGAGCTCGTCCCACAGGGCGATGAGCTCATCGACGTCGATGATCTGCCGCACGTCCTGCTCGCCGCCCTCGACGAGGACCTGCTCGTACACCCGGGCCCGCTGGCGGCGGTCTGCGAGGTCGTAGCTGCGTGCGGGCGCGCTCCAGCGCACCCGCAAGGGCAGCGTCACCAGCCCGGTGGCCTTCACGACCGCGGGATCGGCGACGTCCTCGGGGATAACCGGCGGACGCGTGGAGCGTCGGGCGTGCCCGACCTGCTGCGAACTCATGTAGCCAGTATGCCGCAAGCCAGCGCGCGAGCGCCGTCCGCACCGCGACCTCCTGCGACGTCATCACCGATGACCTCGATCGCCGTCTGGTCCACGGCCGGACGCGCAGGACCGCTTCGCCGACGGGCGGGCGGTCCATCGAGTGGGGGCACCGACATTGCGGGCCTGGGTGCCGGGCCAAGGACCGCACGCCAGGCGGGTGCGGTGACGTCACGGGTGGGCGGCCAAAGGGGGCAACGGGTGCTCGGCGTCACTTGTCACCGTCGGGAGCTCGCGCCGTGGTCTCCAGTGATGCGGGTGTGCTGGATGGACGGGTGCGGGGCGTGACCCAGGCGAGGAACGCGAACGCGACCAGCAGGCCGATATAGACGACGGCGGACGGGCCCTGCAGCAGGTGGTTGAGCACGCCGGCCAGTCCCGCGATGACGGCCACGCCCGCGAGCCGGTACCACACCCGCCCGCCACCGACCACGGCGAGCGCGCCGGCGAAGGCGAACACGGGCAGTCCGCCCTCCACGATGGCGAGGACAGCACCATCGGGCAGCGAGCTCGCCCCGAGTGTTCCGAGGACCCAGACCGCGTACCCGCCGGGCAACGCGATCGCGCCGATCCACGCTGGCTGGCCGGCAGCCATGGCCACCACGACCGGGCCGAGCCACAGCATGACGATGCCGGCCAGGATCACGGGCACCACCAGAAGGGCCGAGGTGTCGAGGGACGGCAAGCCATCCCCGGCGAACAACACGACGGTGAAGACCAGCTGGCCGGCAACCATCAGCGCACCGCCCGTCAACACCGAAGCGCGCGGCGAGAGACGTCGCGCCCTGCGGGCGAGTCTTCCAGGCGCGGCGCTGACCATCAGCCGTCCCCGTGTGTCCGCTC
>JBLRWQ010000133.1:0-4192 GCA_047921175.1 Nitriliruptoraceae bacterium
CGCGAGGTGGGGCTGCTGTCGCACGGCCAGCGGCAGTTGGTGGAACTGGCCATGGTGCTGGCGGCGGAGCCGTCGCTGGTGCTGCTCGACGAGCCCGCCGCCGGCATGACCGGCGAGGAGCGTGACCGGCTGGCGCGGCTGGTCACCGACCTGCTCGACCTGCGCCGGCTCGAGGAGCGGAGCCCGGGGGAGCGGGTGCCGATCGACCTCGCGGAGCTCTCCCGCCGGGTGGTGGCCGACCTGGTGCCCCGCGCGGATGAACGCGAGGTCGAGCTCGCCGTCGAGGCGCCGGACCGGGCGTTCATGGTCGGCATCCCCGGCGACCTGGAGACGGTCGCGCTGGTCGTCGACCGCACCGCGGCCGAGCTGCGGACCTCCCTCGACGACGCCGGCGTGCTGCTCCACCTCGACGTCACCGGCGGGCTACAGCGATCGTAGCTCGAGATATTGTCAAATGTTGTGGACGGGCCACTTCGAGAAGTTCAGGCGGCGCACTCCTCATCGGTCTGGTCGCGGGCCGTGTCGCTCCTTTCTTGTAGCTTGCCGTCGATGAACGTCGCGCCGGCCCGTACCAGGGCGACGAGCTCGGCGCCGTTGATCCGCCGCCACCGGTGCTGGGCGGCGTCCATGAGCTTGTAGGCCATCGCGACCCCGGCGGCCCGACTGCCGGGCCCCTTGGTGGTGCGCTGGCGCAGCCGCACGGTCGCGAAGGTCGACTCGATTAACCGGCCCTGTGGTGCGGGTCAAGTGTGGGTGTCGCGGTTGGCTCGGGGAGGCTGGAGGGTCGCGAGGTGGCCTTCGAGCTTGTCGATGACACGGGCGTGGCGAGCGACTTCGCTGTCCCAGCCGCGGCTTGTCGCGTCGGCGTGCAGAACACGGACGTCGGCGAGCTGACCGGCGAGGACCCCGGTGTTCTCGGGTGCGGGGACGAAGTTGTCGCATTGCTCGCAGATGTTGGCGTAGGGGCACGCTTCAGCGGCGAGGTGCCGCGAGCAGTAGCCGTGCGCGACGCGGGTCTTGAGGAACTCGGACTGCAGCCACTCGACTTTCGATGGCGGCGCGGCGCGACCGGCGGTGATCAGGGGGAGGCGACGGCGAGCCTTGATCATCGCTTCGTCGTAGGAGGCCCGCAGGGTCGGCGAAGCCAACGTGGCGTAGCGCAGCGTCATCTCTGGGGTCACGTGGCCGAGCAGCGCCATCAGAGCCTGCAGGGACATGCCGGCGTTCGCGAGCATGGTCGCGTAGGTGTGCCGGAGCCGGTGCGGGGTGATCCGCCCCGGGCTGCCGGGAGGCACGAGCAGGCCGGCCTGCTCGGCCGCGGACTCAAGTCCCGACCGGATCCGCCATGGGCCGATCCGGTGACCCTGTTCGATGAACAGGAAGTCGGTGGGTTTGCCGGTGGTCGGGTCCGGGAGGGCCCGTTGGCGGCCGCGGACGGCGGTCCAGGCATCGAGGGCGGCGAGGGTGGTCTCGTCGAGCGGGACGGACCGTTCGGTCTTGAGCTTGCCCAACGGAACGCGAAGCCAGCTGCCCGCAGCGCCGTAGTCCACGACGGCATCGAGCTCGAGGTCGAGCAGCTCTCCGAGCCGGAGTCCGGCGTAGCGGAGCACGAGTAGTCCGCAGCGCGCGAACGGGTCATCAAGCTCGTTGATGGCGGCGATCAGCGCGTGGTCATCGCTGGGCGACAGGGCCCGGGGCAGCGGCCGTGGCAGTCGTGGCACGTCGGTGGCGAACACCAGCTGGCGTCGTGGACGGTCTGCCCAGCCCCACAGGGTGATGTCGTCAAGAAAGTTGCGCAGGGAGAGCACCGCGGCGTGCACGACGGTCACCGAGACCTGCTGGCCGCGGGCCTTGCGGCCGCGCCAGGACCGGGTCCGGTTGAAGGTGAGGAAGCCCTCGATGTGGCTGCGGTCGAGCTGGCGAAGCGCGACGACGTCGGGATGATGCTCGGCGAGGAAGACCCCGAACGGGATCAGGTCGTTGACCAACCCATCGACCGAGCTTGTCGAGAGCACCGTCTTGCGGGCGGTGACGTAGCGGGTCATCGCTGTCCGGATCGCCGTGTCAGGCAGCGCGTCGGCGAACCGCTGCTCGATGGTGGCTGCGGCCGGGTAGTGCCGACGCGGTGGCGAGTCGATCACGTCCGCTTCGAACAGCAGCTGCGCGAGTCCGAACAGCTGGGCCTTGTGACGCTTGAGGGAAGCCTCGGTGATCAACGGCGATGCGTCGATCCGGCAGCGGAGCTGCTCGAGATCCTGGGCGGTCAGCTGCCGCATCGTGCGGCCGGTGGCAGCGATCGTCAGGACCAGCGCTTCACGCACGATCGATCGTGCCCAGGTCGGTGACCATCCCAGACGTCCAGCCGCCGTATGGGCGTCGGTGAAGTCCGCATCGAACAGCAGCTCGGCGGTGGTGCCCAGCGTCCCGAAGTCCTTGACGAGCAGCAGGTCCAGATCGGCCACGACCCGGCCCGTCAGGATTGCCCAGCCGACCAGCGGCCACGCGCTGCTGCGGCGAAGATCAGACATCCGAGACTGCACGGGACGGCCCATCCACCGCTGCAGATCGGGGTAGTCAGCCAAGAGGGTGCGCGCGGCCCGGAGCCGATCCCGCAGCGCCCGGTCAGAGACCTGCAGCCGACGGCAGAAATCGATGTAGCCATCGAGCATCCCGTGGTCATGCTCGGTGGCGTGGCGGGCGACCGAGGCGGTCATCGCTCCATGACCGCCCGGGCGGCGGCGTAGTCCGCCGCGAGCTGCTCGATCGATAGATGGATGTAGCCGGCGGTGGTCTCCGGCGAGGCGTGCCCCATCAACTGCCGCAACACCAACAGGTCGATCCCAGCCGCCGCGAGCTCGGTCCCGTAGGTGTGACGCAGCCGGTGGGGACGCACACGCATCGCTCCCGAGGTCTGCCGGTGATGTCGGAAGACGCTGCGCAACCCGGCTTCAGTCATCGCCGCGCCTGCCGTCGACCCGCGCAACACCACGAAGCACTCCGGGGTGGTCAGCCCCGCGGGACGCTCCTTGCGCAGGTAGGCGGTGAGCTCGGCGAAGAACGCCTGATCGACCGGCACGGTCCGTTCACGGTTGCCCTTGCCGACCACACGAACGGTCCGGCGACCCTGGTCCACATCCGCCAGCCGCAACCGTCGGGCCTCCCCGGCCCGCAGACCGCCGAGGAGCATCACCAGCGCGATCGCGCGGTCACGATGGGTGTTCAGATCCGCGAGGAACGCCGCAACATCGTCGGGATCCAGCGCCTCGGGCAGTCGTTGTGGCTGGCGGACCAACCGTCCACCCTGACGTGGCCGACCCGGACCCAGATGGCCCAGCATCCCTCGCGCCTTCGGGCGCAACCCCTGCCCACGTCGCGGTGCCGGCACGGGATTCTCAGCGCGGACACCGAGCACGACCTGATGCTCGAACAGCGCCCTCACGGCCGCGACCCGACGATTGACCGTCGCCGGTGCCGCCCCGGCGAACCGTGCCAGCTTGACCACGTTGCCAGATCGTGGACGTCCCGCGGCAGACTGCCAGTCCACCCAGTCGAAGATCTCTGTGGCGCTCACCCCGCCGAGCCCGACGCCGCGATCGACACAGAACCGGGCGAAGTTCAGCGTGTCGTAGGCGTAGGCCCGCACCGTCGCCCCCGCGAAGTTCCGGGCCTCCAGATGCGCCAAGAACCGGTTCACCTCGGCGGCATCGGCCCAGTCACCCTCAAGCCGCCAACCGCCGTCCGACTTCACCACCGACAACGCTGCCATCAGGCCCGACCTCCGCCGGCTCGAACGAGTATGCACCCGCCCCCTCGCGACCCGGCGGAACCTCCACCGGTCCCCAGCCCTCTAGCCGGTTAACCGATATGGGGTTGGTGGTGCGCAGGTGCTTCCAGTGCTCGGCCGGGAAGTCGAAGAACGCCAGCAGCGTGTCGAGCTCGCCGGTGACCTTGCCGGTTGCCTTGGGGTAGGCGGCGAACTCGTCGGCGAAGGTGTTGACCGCATCGATCGCCGCCGTGCGCGACTCGGCGCTGTAGACCGCCGCGAGCGCGGTCTTGGCGGCCGGATGCTCCCGCTTCGGCAGAGCCGAAAGTACGTTCGACACCTTGTGCACCCAACATCTCTGGGCGCGTGCCGTGGGCCACACCTGCTCGAGCGCGCCCCAAAATCCCAGCGCGCCGTCGCCGACGGCGA
>JBLRWQ010000134.1:0-4168 GCA_047921175.1 Nitriliruptoraceae bacterium
GCCGGGCGAGCTGTTCGGCCTGGTCAGCAACCGCCTCATCCTCGCCCTGCACTTCGAATAGCTGCAGAGGCAGGTCCCCGGCCGCGACCAGCGCGTCCTGCACGATGGAAGCGAACTCGGCCCACGACACGAGCAGACCAGGGAACGACCGAACCTCGCGGTAGGGGTAGCTGTCAGCCATCATCGCTGTGTAGCAACGCTAGTAAGACTCTGGGTAGGTCGTAGGCGCCGGTTGTTTGGTGCCGGTGGGTCCGGTTCGTAGGTTGGCTTCCGGTCGTGGACCTGGTGGGACGATTCTCGCTTGAGGGGCCCTCGGGTTGCCTCGTCGGAAAGATCGCGTCGTCAGGTCCGCGGCCGGGATCGACCCGGTTCAGACAGGTGCGGACGTCTCAAGGCGTGCCGCGGTTTCGCCACTAGCGTGGTGTTGATCTCCTCGAACGGGTCCCGGCCGAGCAGCTGACAGAACCCCGGTGTCCGCGACCTCGACATGCAGGCAGATGATCGAGGAGGACGTCGTGAGTACGACAACGATCGGGGTGGATCTGGGCGTGACCTCGGCCAGCGATGTTGCGGTTGCCGAGGGCGCCACGGTGACCGCTTCACGCAAGGTGGCCTCGACCCCGGAGGCGTTGACGGCCGCGTTCGCCAAGCTCGGGGCGGGCGGTCCGGTCAACGTGGTGGTGGAGTCGACCGCGATGGCCTGGTTCGTCGCGGCGGTCGCGGTGCTGCGCTCGGGGATCGACGCGACGGTGTTCCGGGTGTCAGGAACCAAGGCGGCAGCGCTGCGCAAGTTCTACCGGGCACACACCAAGACCGATCGGATCGATGCGCGGGTGCTGGCCCGGATGCCGCTGGTCGATGACGGCCTGCACGAGCTGCAGCTACCCGGGGCGGGTGAGCTCGCGCTCAAGCGGCTGGTGGTGCTGCGGCAGAAGCTGGTCGGCCAGACGGTCAAGGTCGCCGATCGGGTGCGCTCCACCCTGCACTGGGCAGCACCGGGGATGCTGTCGGGTCGGGAGGCGGTGACCGACGGGTTCGTGGCGGTGTTGGCCCGTTGGCCCGATCTGCGCCGTCTCGCCGCGGCCCGCCCCGCCACGATCGCCAAGGTCGGCCACCTGTCGAAGCAGCGGGCAGAGCGCATCCGTGAGGCCGCGGCTGCCGCGGTCGTGTTCTATGACGGTCTGGTCGACTTCGACGCCCTCGCGGTCGAGTTCGAGATCGCCGCCACCCAGCACGCCACCGTCAAGGCTCAGGTCGCCCGGCTCGAGCGCCGCATCACCGCACTGCACGCCGAGCAGTACCCCGACGACGTGTTGCTGTCGGTGCCTGGTGTCGGGACGGTCATCGCTTCGGTGCTCCGCGGCTGTGTCGGCGACCTCGAGCGGTTCACCAACCTCGCGGCCTTTCGGGCCTACACCGGACTGGTGCCCCGCGAGAGCTCCTCGGGTGGCAGCGAGCGGCGCGGCAAGATCTCCAAGGCCGGCCCGTCGATGCTGCGCT
The DNA here is from genome assembly GCA_047921175.1 of Nitriliruptoraceae bacterium. GTDB lineage: Bacteria > Actinomycetota > Nitriliruptoria > Nitriliruptorales > Nitriliruptoraceae > T1Sed10-7. The sequence continues at coordinate 1,501 of JBLRWQ010000134.1, forward strand.
GGTCGCTGTATCTCGCCGCCGACACCGCCCGCAAGTGGGACCCCGAGCTCGCCGAGCTGTACCGACGGCTGATGGTCGAACGCGGCCGGCATCACAACCAGGCGCTGTGTGCGGTCGCCTCCCACCTGGTCGGACGGATCTGGGCCGTCATCCGAGAGAACCGTCCCTACCAGTGGCGCGATCTCGACGGCCAGCCCATCACCCGCGAGCAGGCACGCACCATCGCGACCAGCCTGGCCGTGGACCCCGCAACCCGCCAACGGCTCCGACAACAGCGAGGACCGGACGCGTCACACTCGAGGCAGCCCGAAGCTCCTCATGACCACGACCGGCCCTCACCCGCAGACCTTACCGAGCACGCGCTCAAGGTCGCCAGCAGCCCTTGACATCCGTTAGAAAATCTTTCCGCACGTCTCGGTAGCGTTTAGCGCCCCCACCCCTCGGCGCTGATGATGGCCTCGATCGAGAGGGTTTCGAGTTCCGCAGCGAGTGCGCGGAGGCGCCGGGCGTTGTCGAACCAGGGCTGGTAGCGCTCGAGCTGCTGCGGGGTGAGCAGCTTGGTGACGGTCTTGCCGTTGAGGGTGCGGGTCCACTGGATGTAGGGCCCGTGCAACTGGGGTGGGTCGGCCTTGCAGCGGCAGACCCGCTTGCCGCAGCGCATCATCCGCTCGGTGACGTTGCCGGGTAGGGCGAAGTCGATCTCGCCCAGGGCGCGGGAGAGGCGCTGCTGGGCCCGGCGATGCTCGCGAGATGGTTGGGGGTCCATGGCGTCTTCGTTGCGGGTGCGTGACTCTTGCTCCTTCAATGTATACGTTGGAGGAACAGGAGTTGCAACACTGCCGCACCGGAGCACACGATGGACGACGGCTTTCAGCTCCACACCGAGCAGTTGGGGCCGCTGCCGGTGATCAACGCCTTCGTCGACCGGCTCGGCCTGCCCGGCCTGCTCGAGACGTTTGTGCCGCACGACGACGCTCGGCTCAAGCTCGCCCCCGCCACGGCGATCGGGGTGGTCATCCGCAACCTGGTGATCCACCGCCGTCCGGTCTACGCGCTGGGTGAGTGGGCCGCCCCCTTCGACCCGCTGCTGCTCGGACTCGCACCGGGCGAGGCGGAGTTGTTGAACGACGACCGGGTTGGGCGCATGCTCGCGCGGCTGTTCGACGCTGACCGGGCGAGCCTGTTGACTCGGCTGGTGCTGGATGCGATCGATCGCTTCGAGCTGGACGTTTCGCAGCTGCACAACGACTCGACGTCGATCTCGTTCGCGGGCAGCTATGCCGCCGCCAACGGACGGCCCCGCGGGGGCAAGCCCACCGCCGCCATCGTCCATGGTCACAGCAAGGCGCACAGGCCTGACTTGAAGCAGCTGGTGTGGATCCTCACGGTGACCGCGGACGGGGCGGTGCCGATCGCCTACCGGGCGGTCGATGGCAACACCAACGACGATGTGACCCACATCGGCACCTGGGACGGGCTCGTGGCGCTGGTCGGCCGGGCCGACTTCCTCTACGTCGCCGACTCGAAGCTTGCGACCCGGGCCAACATGGACCACATCCACCGCCACCAGGGCCGGTTCGTGGCGGTGCTACCCGCGACCCGCAAGGAAGACGGCCAGTTCCGCGACTGGATCGTCAACCATGGGCCCGACTGGGTTGAGGCGCTGCGCCGGCCGGCCCGATGTCAACAGGCGCCCGACGACCTCTGGGAGACCTGCGAAGCGCCGTGGCCCTCGGCCGAGGGCTACCGGATCGTGTGGGTGCGCTCGTCCGCCAAGACCGCCCGCGACGCCGAGACCCGCCACCAGCGCATCGCCCGCGGGATCGGCTTGCTCGACGAGCTCAACCGCCGGCTCTTGTCGCCCAAGCGGCGGATCAAGACCGCGGTCGCGGTCGAGGCCGCCGCCGAGACTGCGCTGGCCAAGGCGGGCGCCGGCCGCTGGATCCGCTACGAGGTGATCGAGGAACAACAGGAAACCTTCCGGCAGGAGAAACGCGGCCGGCCCGGCAACAACACCCGCTACCGCAAGACCGTCCGGCCACGTCACCGTGTGACCTTCACCGTCGACGAGGACCAGGTCGCCCACGACGCCGCCTCTGACGGCTGCTTCCCGCTGATCAGCAACGACCGGGACATGACCAGCGGCCAGCTGCTGATCGCCTACAAGTGGCAGCCCAACCTCGAGAAGCGTCACGCCCAGCTCAAAGGCACCCAGCTCGTCGCGCCGATGTTCCTACGCGACCCGGCACGGATCGAGGGGCTGCTGTGCTGCCACTTCATCGCCATGCTCATCCAAGCGCTCATCGAACGCCAGATCCGGCTCGCCATGACCAAGGCCAGCCTGGCTGAGCTGTCGCTCTACCCCGAAGACCGCGGCTGTGCCGCACCCACCGCCGCCCGCGTACTCGAGATCTTCACCGGCGTCGCCCGCCACCACCTCCACCGTGACGGACAGCTCGTCCAGACCTTCCAACCCGAGCTCTCCGAGCTACAACAACAGGTCCTGGACCTGCTCGACATCCCCACCAGCGCCTACACCGGCACCGGCGCGCCGTGATGGGGGGCCAAAACGCTGACCAGATGTGCGGAAAGCGAGGTTGGACGCTCTATAGCGCCTGAAAGCTCACCGCAACACGGGCCTTTCGAGAAATGTCCCCTCTTGGCCTGC
>JBLRWQ010000135.1:0-4165 GCA_047921175.1 Nitriliruptoraceae bacterium
CCGGTCACGGTGCGGGTCACCGTCCACAGGAACGACTCGGCCAGCCGTGGCGGGACGGGTGTGGGCCGGAGCGAGGACGGGCCGGCCATCCACCGGTCCAGCGGCGCCTGGCCGGTCGTTCGGTTGGGCCGGCGGTGGTAGACCTGTTCGACCCACGCCGCCCAGTAGACGTTGAGCTGTTCCAACGTCTCGACCCCGGCGACGCCGACTTCGACGGCGAACTGTTCAGCGACGGTGCGGTAGTGGCGTTCCTTCTTCCCGCGTCCCTGAGGCCGGCCCGGCCGGGAGTGGGTGATGCGGATCGAAAGCCGCGCACAGATCAGTTTCAGCTGGTGCGAGATGAACGCGGACCCGTGGTCGACATACAGACAGCGTGGCAGGCCACGACGCACGATCGCGGCACGGAGGCAACGTTGGAACGACCACTCGCCCACATCTTTGTAGAACGCCCCGTGGGCGATCAGCCGGCTGCGGTCATCGAGGATCGAGAACAGCTGGGCATGACGGCCCTTCAGTTCAGCCAAGGCGGGGCCATCCCAACCGTCCGCGGTCCACAGATCGCCGCACGCGGCGGCCTCGAACCGGCCGTAGGCACGATGGCGGCCCTCGAGCCGGGCCCTGTCCAGCCCGGCCTCGGCGAAGAAACGTTGCAGCGTGCGGTCCGAAACCTCCCAACCGCGGGTGCGTTGCAGGATCTCGGCGATGTGGGCGGCGGAGCGTGCCGGGGCCTCCCGGCGCAGCGCCGCCGCGAGCTCCAGCATCTCAACATCGGTGCGGGGCACCCCGGCGTCACGCCGCCGGACCGGTTTCAGCCCCTCGAACCCGCCAGCCCGCCACGCCGCGATCCACCGGTAGATCGTGCGGGTCGTGACCCGCATCGTCGCCCCATCAGCGTCACGATGGACCCGGCAGGCCAACTCCGACACCAGCCGGCCACGCTCGGCCGGCTCGAGACGGTCATCGACCACCTCCCCGATCACCGCCCACCGTGCCAACGCCACCCTCGTGGCCCGATCGTCACCCATCGGTGTCCCTTCCGGCCCATCTCTGGCCCGGAACAGACCCAAGCCGGCCCGTCAGCCGGCCGGCAGGGGCAGATCGTGTCGGCCGGCTACAGCAGCCGCCCCGCGGTGACCGCGACCGCGAACCGCCACGTCTCGACCGGCTCCCCGGACAGCGCCGACCACGCCCCTGCTGCCAGCCGTGCCGCGACCACCAGCGTGGCGACCGGACCCGCAGGCGGTGGGGCCCGCACCGCCGGATCCGCATCCGCCGCCCGTGCCAACAACCGGCCCGCGACCGTCCACCCGCGTCCAGCCGCGCGACGCAACCAGCCCCGCACCGTCGCCGCCGGCACCCTCAACCGCTCCGCGATCGGCCGATGCCCAAGCCCCGACGCCCTGGCCTCCAACGCCCACCCGATCACCGAGGCCAGATCGACCCGCCCCGACACCAGCACGTCCGGAAGCAACGAATGCGACCGCTGCCCACAACCCTCATTGGTGCACAACACCCGCCGGATCGACACCCGCCCCTTGCGGATGTGGCGCGGATACCAGCCATCGAAGTTGACCTTCACATGCCCGCACGACGGACACGACGACGGCCGCGGCACCTCCACCCGGCCGCCCGCTCCCAGCCAGACATCGACGGTGACATCAAGCACGAATACGATCTGCATCGGCTGCTGCAATCAGCCCACGACCCCCGGACGCTCACCACGTCGCGGGGGTCAACCACGTTCACGGACAAGACAGACTCGCCGATGCCGTCGCCCATGGCAACCACTCCGCGTGACGACACCGACCATGTCGCGATCCCGCCCCTACAGCGCCATAGACCGTGGCGTCCAACAGCGGGGGCGTCACAGCCGTGCCAGGTGCAGCCGCGGTCGCGGGCGAGGAGTGCCCGCCAGAGGCCGTGGGGGACGGTGCGGACCGTTTCTGATGCTTCGATGGGGGTGCTGTCGGGGGCGAGGATGATCCGGGACCAGGCGCAGTCGTCGAACAGGTGCCGGATCCGGCCGATCGTGGTGGGTTCCCCGGAGCCGAGCAGGGCGACGCCGTGGTCACCGCGGTCGAGCTGGTCGGTGGTGACGGTCACGATGACCTGGGGTCGGGTCCCGTGCCGGGCGGGTGCGACGCCGGCTTCCAGGGCTACGGCACACAGCTGTTCGAGGGCGTCCAGGGAGCGTTGTGCCGGGGTACGGAGCTCGCCGGTGGCGTCCGCACGGCGGTAGGCGTCCAGTGCGGTACGGATGGTCTCCGCGGCGGTGCCGTACACGATCCCGGACAGGGCGAGCCCACCGTCGGGTGTCTGGGTGGCGCTGAAACGCCGGTCCCGGTGCTGCTGCTCCTCGCGGAGGGTGACCGTGACCGGGACACGACGGGCCAGCAGGTCACGGACGTACCGGCCGAGCACCGCCGGTCGGGACCGGCCGGCGACCTGGAGCAGGTCCTGCTCGATCGTGGCGCGTTCGTCCGGGTCGACGATGGTGTCGAGCGCCTGCCCGATCAGGCGGACGTGTTCCGCGTCGAGGTGTCCGTCCGCGAACGCCACGCCGGTGGCGGTGTGCTCCGCAGCGGCCCTGCCCGCCTGGGCGTCCAGCTTGGTGGCTGCCGGGGCCCGGTTGGACCGTCCGGCAACCTCGCGTCGTAGCTGCTGCCGTTCGCGTTCCCGTTGCCGCGGGTCCTGGATCGGGGCGGTCCGGCGTTGCTCCAGCACCGCGACCAGACGGGCCCGCTCGGCCGCCAACCGTGCCTGCGCACGCTGGAGACGGTCCAGGCGGGCCGTCAGCCCGGCCTCGTCCACCGTGTCCACCTCGATACCGCACACCGACCCCACCGCACGCTCCAGCACGTCGAGCAGGGCGAGGGCGTCACGCGGTACGTCAGCCCCCATCCTGCACCTCCCGTGCCCGTCGTCGGTGGGTGTTCCTCCAGCACGACCGATGGTACCCGAACGCCTGTTCGGGTACAAGGGTGTGTCTCGTGTCATGTGGATGTTCCTGCATCGGCGCACACCGCGATGCGGCCACCGCCCAGACCGACGGACGTCCCGACCGGAGGTCCCGGTCACCACCGCTGCGCTCACCTCGGTCACGGCACGGGGCGCACCTCACGGCGGCTCCTGAGCTCGAGGATCCCGAGGGGCCTGCGTGACGGGTACGCCACGACACGGGCGGGACACGACGCGAGGGACGCCCCGAGCCGGTGGAGAAGCTCGGGGCGTCCCGGGTGCAACGGCGTGTGCAGCGGCGTGGTCACTCGCGGGCTCGTGTGAACACCACCAGGAGACAGGGCAACCTCCTGCCAAGATCAGCTGGCCGGTTGCATCCAAGTTGGAGTACACGTTGGACACGTGACACCGGGCCGGGCCTTCGGCGAGCGCATCCGAGGAGACCACGGGCGTCTGGCTGTCGGTTGGTGGCAGGAGCGCGTCAAGATCGCGGTAGCCGGACTCGATCTCGCGGCGTACCGCGTCAACGGGGGGTTCAGGGCGTCCAGCGCAGCAAGAAGGTGACCACCGCCCGCCCTGGCCACCATGCCGATCGGCACCCGGATCTGATCGACCTCGACCTTCCGAACCGCGGTGGTGTTCATGCTCATGGAGACGGTGGCACCGCCGTCACCCCCGATGACCACGACGACGTCGCCGGCTGCCCCGAAGACGTGGAGATCCTGGCGGAACGCTGGGTTCGTCCAGGAGTGTCGATGGCGATCTCGGTCGATGCCGATGCCCATCACGTCAACGGACCCTGGGATCCGATCACCGGTCGTCAGTCGGTCCGCCACGGCAGGGGCCACGGGGCGAAACCTCGCCAGCATCCGAGCCCGTAGTAGCCCGACCGGGATCGGCGAAGGCAGTAGCATCCCCGGCGGGCCGACGAGGCACGACGTCGAGCGGTCGGTCGTCGGACGGCTCGCGGTACTGACGGGGCCGGCGTGTACGTGCGGGGCCAGGCGGGCTCGTGGGAGCGCTGAGCGTCGCCGGTGGCATCGGCTCGCGCGACGAAGATCGGTGATCCCACCATCGACGAAGCGCGTGGATCGGCCCCGCCGAGCCTGACGCTGATCGTGGCATCCGGTCTGACGACCGGGAGCGTGTCGCTGATCATCACGGTGTCGCTCGGCGTGCTGGTCTTCGCCGGTCCGGTTCCGGCGTT
>JBLRWQ010000136.1:0-4011 GCA_047921175.1 Nitriliruptoraceae bacterium
CACGCGACTTCCACATCTTCGTGCACGGCCTGTTGTGCGGCGTGTGCGGCGCCTTCATCACCGCCGACGTGTTCAACCTGTACGTGTGGTTCGAGGTGCTGCTGATCGGCTCCTTCGCGCTGATTTCGCTGGGCGGCGGACGCCGCCGGCTGGCCGGCACCATGACCTATGTGGTCCTCAACCTCGTGGCGACGCTGTTCTTCCTGCTCTCGGCCGGCATGATCTACAGCGCCACCGGCACGCTCAACATGGCGGACATGGCCGCGAGCCTGCCGCCGGTGGCCGACAACCCCGCGGTGCTCGGCGCCATGGGCCTGATCGTGATCGGGCTGTCGCTGAAGATGGCGCTGTTCCCGCTGCACGTCTGGCTGCCGGACGCCCACAGCTTCTCCCCGCCCGGGGTGGCGGCGCTGCTGGCCGCCGTGCAGGTCAAGGCGGCCGCCTACGCGCTGGTGCGGATCCTCTACGACGTGCTCGGCCCCGCCTACCTCGACACCGGCGGGCTGCCGGTCGCCACCGCGCTGGTCTGGTTCGGGCTGGCCGGCATCGTCGTCGGCTCCTGGCTCGCGATCCGCCAGACCGACCTCAAACGCATGCTCGCCTACTCCACCGTGGCCCAGCTCGGCTACATCGGGGTCGGGATCGGGCTGGCCAGCCCGCTCGCGCTCGTCGGCGCGCTGCTGCACGTGCTCAACCACGCGCTGATGAAGTCCGGGCTGTTCCTCGTGGCCGGCGGCATCATCCAGCAGACCGGGCTGAAGAAGATCCCGCGCTTCACCGGGCTCGGCAAGCGCATGCCGTGGACCATGGCCGGGTTCGCGATCGCCGCGCTGTCGATGGTGGGCATCCCGCCGCTGGCCGGGTTCTGGTCGAAGTTCTACCTCGTCTGGGGCGCGCTGGAGGTCGGCAACTGGGTCGTGGCGGTGGTGGTGTCGCTGTCGAGCCTCTTGACGCTGGTCTACTTCGTGCGCCTGTTCGAGCAGATCTTCGTGCGCGAGCCGGTCGAGCAGGTCATCCTCGACGCCGAGGAGCCCGGCCCCCGTATCGTCGGCACCGTCGGGGTGCTGGCGCTCGCGATCATCGCGGTGGGGCTGTTCAACGCGGTGCTGGTCAGCCAGGTGCTCGGCCCGGTCGCGACCCGCATGCTCGGCTGAGGCGCCGGCGCGGCCCGGCGTCGCGGTCAGCCGACCGGCTCGACGACCACCAGCACCTCGTCGGCGTCGACCTGCTGGCCGGCCGCGACCCGCACCTCGACCACCTCGCCGGCCTGCGGTGCGGTGATGCGGTGCTCCATCTTCATCGCCTCGACGCTGACCAGGTGCTGGCCCTCCGTGACCCGGTCGCCGACGCTGGCGGCAACCGCAACCACCACCCCCGGCATGGGCGAGCGGGTCGCCCCGGCCACCTCCTCCTGCCCCCGCGCGGGGAAGCGCGGCACGGCCTGGAGCGTGACGGGCGCGCGCCCGGGTAGCACCACCTGGACGCGCCCGTCCGCGCCGGCGTGCACCTGGACCCGCCGGCGGTGCCCGTCCACCTCGACGTCCAGGTCGTGGGCATCGAGGTGGTGGATGGTCACCTCGGCGGACAGCCGCCGCTCGCCGTCCGCATCGAGCAGGCCCGCCGGGACCTCGTGCAGGACCTCCACCGCGAGGCGGCCGTCACGCCGGCCGCGCAGGCGCACGGTCCGGGCCGGCTGGTCGTCCCCGGCGGCGAAGGTGTGCTGGTCCCACAGCACCCCGGACGGGACGAACGCCGCCGGCAGCCCCGGCAGCACCGCCCCCGCCGGCCGTGCGGCCGCGGTCGCGTGCACGGCGGCGAAGAGGCTGGCGAGCTCCAGCGTCTGCTCGTCCGGCCGGACGGCGGCGAGCAGGTCGTCGAGGTGGTCGTCGAGGTAGGCGGTGGTGGTCGCGCCCGCCAGGAACCCCTCGTCGCGCAGCACCGCGACCAGCAGGTCCCGGTTCGTGGTCACCCCCACCACGGGGCTCGCCTCCAGGGCCGTGGCCAGCCGGGCCGCGGCCTCCGCCCGGGTCGCCGCGGTGGCGATGACCTTGGCCAGCATCGGGTCGTAGTGGGGACTGACGACGTCGCCGGCCCGGACCCCGAGCTCCCGGCGGATCCCGGGCAGCGCCGGCACGTCGAACGCCGACAGGGTGCCGGTGGCGGGCAGGTAGCCGGCGGGGACGTCCTCGGCGTACAGCCGGACCTCGATGGCGTGCCCGATGCCGACCACGTCCGCCTGGGTGGCGGGCAGGCGCCAGCCGCCGGCGATCAGCAGCTGCCAGCGGACCAGGTCGATCGGCTCCAGCACGCCGGTGCGGGCGTCGCGGACCCGGACGACCTCCTCGGTGACCGGGTGCTCGACCTGCAGGCGGGTGTTGACCTCCAGGAACGCGACGCACGCGGCCGGGTCCATCTCGTGCCCGGCCCGCCTGCGGGCGAGGGCCGCGTCGTCGACGACGAACTCGACCGTGCCGGCGGAGACGTAGCCGAGCGCCGCGGCCGCGTCCACGGCGGCGCGGGTCAGCACGTCGCGGACCTCGTCGTCGATGCCCGGCGACGGGCACTCCTCGACCACCTTCTGGTGCCGACGCTGGATCGAGCACTCGCGCTCGAGCAGGTGCAGCACCTGCCCGTGGGTGTCGCCGACGATCTGGACCTCGACGTGGCGGGGCCGGCCGATCAGGCGCTCCAGGAAGACCCGGTCGTCGCCGAACGCCCCGGCCGCCTCGCGCCGGGCGGCGGCGACCGCATCCACCAGGTCGTCGAGGTGGTGGACGGCCCGCATGCCCTTGCCGCCGCCGCCGGCCGCGGCCTTGACCAGCACCGGCAGGCCGATGCGCTCCGCGGCCGCGCGGATCGCGGCGGCGTCGGCGTCCTCCGGCAGCTCCGCACCAGGCACGAGCGGCACGTCCGCAGCCGCCATCCGCCGCTTGGCCTCGAGCTTGTCGCCCATCGCGGCGATGACCTCAGGGCTCGGACCGATCCAGGTCAGCCCGGCCTCCTGCACCGCCCGCGCGAAGCGGGCGTCCTCGGCCAGGAACCCGAAGCCCGGGTGCACGGCGTCGGCACCGCTGCGCCGTGCGGCCTCGAGCAGCTTGGCGACATCGAGGTAGCTCTCCGCCGGCGCGGCCCCGCCGATCACCACCACCTCGTCGCAGGCGTCGACGTGGGCGGCACCTCGGTCCACCTCGGACGCGACCGCGATCGAGCGGATCCCCATCGACCGGCAGGTCCGGGCGATGCGCACCGCGATCTCCCCGCGGTTGGCGATGAGCACTGCGCGGGGCAGCCGGACCGGGTCGGGCGTCGCGGTGTCGCGGGCCGCGCCGGCGGGCCCGGCGGTCGCCGCCGCGCCGGCCGGCGAGGGGGTGGGGGTCGAGGTCGTCATCGCCGGCCCCTCACATCCGGAACACGCCGAAGGCGTCGCCGCCCCGGACGTCGTTGGTGTGCACCGCGGACAGCGCCATGCCGAGCACGTGGCGGGTGTCGCGCGGGTCGATGATGCCGTCGTCCCAGCCCTGGCCGGTGGCGAACAGCGCGTTGGACTCGGCCTCGATCTGCGTCTCCACCATGGTGCGCACGGCCTGGTCCTGCTCGGCGTCCCAGGGCTCACCGCGGTTCTCCGCAGCGGCCTTCGCGACGATGGAGAGCACCCCGGCGAGCTGCTGGGGGCCCATCACCGCGATGTGGTGGTTCGGCCAGGTGAACAGCAACCGCGGCCCGTAGGCCCGCCCGCACATGCCGTAGTTGCCGGCCCCGTACGACGCGCCGGTCATGACGGTCAGGTGCGGCACCTCGGAGTTGGACACGGCGTTGATCAGCTTCGCGCCGTCCTTGATGATGCCGCCCTGCTCGTAGGCGGTCCCGACCATGAACCCGGTGATGTTCTGGAGGAAGATGAGCGGGCGGTCGCGCCGGTTGGCGAGCTGGATGAACTGGGCGCCCTTCTCCGACTCCTGGCTGAACAGCACCCCGTTGTTGGCGAGGATGCCGACCGGGTAGCCGTGGATC
>JBLRWQ010000137.1:0-3732 GCA_047921175.1 Nitriliruptoraceae bacterium
CACCCTGGACACCCTCAACGACGCGCAATTCGCTCAGTTCGCCGCAATTCGCTCAGTTGCAGTGAAGACAGGCGACTACGGATCAGGCGGCCGGGGGTTCGAATCCCTCCCAGCGCGCAAACGGCCCGCTACGACCCTGTAGCGGGCCGAATTCGTGGGAGCCGCTGTTCACGGCAGCGGTGTGGTCGGGCCCTTCACACGGGTGCTGCTCCTCGCCCTCAACAGCCGTAGATTCGCTCAGTTCCCGTAGATCCGCGACAGTTCGCTTGGTTCGCGTGAGGACACCTGACTCCTGGGTATGGTCGACGATGTGGGCATATGTTCGGTGTCTGACGAACCCTTTCGTTGCTCATCGGCTCGTCAACGGACTCGATCTCGAGGTCGTGACCGGTGACCGGGCGGGTCCCGCCGCTGCTCGTTGACGACACAGGCATCGGTGTCCACCTCCAGTCGGAGGACAAGCTCGAGCCGGACACGATGGGCGTCCGGGAGGAGTGGTGATGGAGCGCGCGGGCAGCTGCACGGGCTCGGCGATGGTTTCGAGGAGCACCGGTCCCGCCGTTCATGGGCAGAGTGCTCCGATCGGTACGACGGCCACGCCATCGTCGCGGACGTAGCCGTAACCGCTGGCGCAGATCACGGCAAGTACCGTTGGCTGTCCCGCGCGGTTGAGGTCGATCTGTTCGACGAAGCGCAGGAGGCTCTTCGCGCCCTCGTCGACCATGCCGGCGCCAAGCTTGATCTCAAAGGCTCCCCAACGGCCGTCGGCCAACTGCACCACTGCGTCCACCTCGATGCCGTAGTTGTCCCGGTAGTGCAGGACCTGGCCGTCAAGGGGCTGGGAGTACACCCGCAGGTCGCGCACGACGAGCGACTCGAACAGCAGGCCGAGCAGGTTCAGATCGGCGAGGAGCCGGTCAGGTCCTGCGGCCAGTGCCGCGACGGCGAGGGATGGATCCACGAAGTGCCGCTTGGGCGCCTTGCGCAGCACGGCCTTGGAGCGCAGGTGCGGCGCCCAGGCGCGTTGGTCCTCGATGACCATGAGCTGCTGTAGGGCGTCGAGGTAGCCCGCGACGGTGTGGGGGTCGAGGGCGCCATCGGAACCGCCGGCGTCGGCGGCCAGCACGGAGTTCTTCACCTCGGTCGCGACGTTGCGTGCCAGTGAGGCCAACAGCGCGCCGACCCGGGCCGGGTCGCGACGGATCCCGCCGACCCGGCTGATGTCGACCTGGCGAACCTGTTCGAGGTAGTCCCGGGCTGCACGGGCCGCATCGGCGACCGGCTGGCTCTGTTGGGCGGGCCAACCGCCGATCACGATGCGTTCGATCAGAGCGCGAAGGTCGAGGCCCGGTTCGGCGGCACGGACGGGCTCGCCGTCGAACAGACCAGCGAGTGACACGGCCGAGGTGGAGACGCCCGACTCGAACAGCGTCATGGGCCGCATCCGTAGGAACGAGAACCGCCCGGCACCCGAGTGACGATCGGCGTCGTCGGGCGGGACCGCCGACCCGGTGAGCACGAACTGGCCAGGGACACCGGCTGCGTCGACGGCCCGACGCACGTGGTTCCAGAGGCTCGGTTCGACCTGCCACTCATCGAGTAGCCGCGGTCGCTCGCCATCCAGCACCAGGGAAGGGTCGACAGCCAGCGCCTGGCGGGCCCGAGCATCGACGTCGAGCATGACGTGCGAGGTAGCGACGCGGGTGGCGGTTGCCGTCTTGCCACAGGCCTTCGCGCCCTCGATCACGACCGCGCCGGATGCGGCGAGCCGCTTGTGCAGTTCCGCGTCGACGACGCGTGGCCTGTACCGCACGCCACGACCTCCTTGCGGCCCCACGCGAACCACACGAATGTAGCGCTCTTGACAACATGAATGTAGAGGTTCGGGGCGCAAGAACAGGGCACGGTCGGTCATCGATCTGTAGGTGCGTCTCTTGAAGGCGGGTGTGTGCGGATAGGACGATGGGTGATGCTTTCAGGCGCCACGTGAGATGGGGGCCGTGGGGGCGTTGTCCGCCAGCGAGGGTGAGGACAGCGTGCGGTTCAGGTGTTGCCGGTGCCGCCCCTGACGGCATTGATGCTATGTTGCTTGATAGTATCGTTCGTAACAGTATGGAGGGTCGGTGTCGTGGCGCAGGATCGGGATGTCGCCGCGTTGCGTGCGTTCCTCGAGGGGCGTGCGAAGCGGCCGACCCTGGGGTTGTTGTATGGGCGGCGTCGTATCGGGAAGTCGACCCTGCTGGTCGAGGAGGTCGGGCGGCGGGGCGGTTTCTACTTCGAGGCCACGCGGGTGGAGGCCCCGGTTCATCTCGAGCGGCTCGGCGGGGCTCTGGGTGAGCACCTCGGGGTCGGGCGGATCGAGCTGCGTTCCTGGGAGGAGGCGTTGACCCAGCTGCTTCGGTTGGGTGGTGGGCAGGCGGTCCCGGTGGTGTTGGACGAGTTCGGGTACCTGCTGGAGGCGGACCCGTCGCTGCCCTCGGTCATCGCGTCGGCGTTCGGGCCGGGTGGGCGCGTCTCGTCGGGTCGGGCGCGCATGGTGTTGTGTGGTTCGGCGGTCGCGATGATGCGGTCGTTGACCGCAGGCGAGGCGGCGCTTCGCGGTCGGGCCGGGTTGGAGCTGGTCATGCTCCCCGACGACTACCGCGTGGCCGCGACCCGGTTACCTGACCCGTCCGACCTGGAGCTCGCGGGACGGGTGTTCGCGGTCATCGGTGGTGTCGTTGGCTACGCGACCGACATGGTCGACTTCGACCTCCCGGTGGATGCGGGTGATGTCGATCGGTGGATCGCCCAGCGGGTGCTCTCACCCGCGGCGGCCCTGCGCCACGAGGCGGCCACGCTGCTCGCAGAGGACCCGGCGCTGGCCGGGGCTGACCCGGCGTTCCATCACAGCATCCTCGTGGTGATCGCGAGCGGATCGGTCACGGCCGGCAGGATCGCCTCCCGGCTGGGTCGGCAGGTGTCCAACCTCGCCCCGGCGCTGGGCAGGCTCGTGGATGCCGGGTTCGTGACCCGACATGAGGACCCGATCCGTAAGCAGCGGCCGACCTACGCGCTCGCGGATCCCTACCTGCAGTTCCACTACGCGATCCTCGAGCCGCACCGCTCACGGCTGCGCACCCGCGACCCCCAGGAGCTGTGGCGGCAGCGGCTGATCGACGTGTTCGACAGCCAGGTCCGCGGTCCCGTCTTCGAGCAACAGGGCCGCACCTTCGTCGAACGGTTCGCGTCCGACAGCACGGTCCCCGGAGAACGGGCCCACGTCGGGCCATCGCGGGTCGTTGCTGGCGGTGTCGAACGGCAGCTGGACCTCGTTGTCGCCGACGACCATCCCGATCCGGCCTCCCGCCGCATCACCGCGATCGGCGAAGCCAAGGCCGGCCAGGTGATCGGTCGCCGCCACCTGGATCGGCTCATCGAAGCAAGGAACCGGCTCGGGTCTCGAGCCGATGGCGCACGCCTCCTCCTCATCGGCTCGACGTTCCATCCGGCACTGCACGCCGAAACGCGGCACCGTGACGACGTTGACCTCATCGACCTCGACAGGCTGTACCACGGAGACTGACGTCCGTGCCTTCCACACCGACACCGACCTCGATCACGGCTCCTCCGGGCGGTGCTTGCGGAGGCTTCCCGATCGCCCCCATGTTGGGTGGCAACGCCGAGCGGCCCCGTTCAGGTGTCGGGCGGTGGGTCCTGGAGGCTCGCTGGGATGTCGCGGTGGGCGTGCAG
>JBLRWQ010000138.1:0-3657 GCA_047921175.1 Nitriliruptoraceae bacterium
CGTGCAGCAGGCCATCGACCGCCGCGACGGCGTCAACGGCACCGCCACCACCTCGGTGACCGCGCAGCTGGAGCGGGCCCGGGCGGCCGCGGCGACGAACCGTGGTTGGATGCTGTCGTAGCCGACACACGCGGAGGCAGACGGTGGCACGCACCAACGACGAGGTGGCGCGCCTGCTCGCCGAGCTGGCGCAGCTGACCGAGCTGGACGAGGGCAGCCCCAACGCCTTCCGGGTCCGCGCCTACCAGAACGCCGAGCGGGCCGTGCAGGGGCTCGGTGAGGACGTGGCGGAGCTCAGCGCCACCGAGCTCGCGAAGGTCAAGGGCATCGGCAAGAGCATCGCGGGCCGCATCCGCGAGTACGTCGACACGGGCGCGATCGCGAAGCTCGAGGAGCTGCGTGCGGCCCATCCGCCGTCGCAGCTCGAGCTGCGCAAGGTCCCGGGGCTCGGTCCGAAGACCATCCAGCAGCTGGACCGTGAGCTCGGCATCCGCTCCGTCGAGGCGCTGCTGGCGGGGCTGGAGGACGACTCCGTCGCCGGGCTGGAGGGGATGGGGGAGCGCACCATCGAGAACCTCCGGCACGGCATCGAGGCGCTGGGGCTCAGCTCCAAGGACCAGCGCGTGCCGATCGCCACCGCGCTGCCGCTCGCGGAGCGGGTCGTCGCGGCCCTGCGGGAGGTCGAGGGGGTCGTCGACGTGGCCTACGCCGGCAGCCTGCGCCGCTTCCGGGAGGACATCGGCGACGTCGACGTGCTCGTGGCCACCGACGACCCCGCCCCGGTCCATCGCGCCTTCCTCGACCTCTACGAGGTCGACCGCACCATCGCGTCAGGCGAGACCAAGACCTCGATCGTGGCCCGGGACGGCGTCCAGGTCGACCTCCGCACGGTCCCACCGGGGAGCTTCGGGGCGGCGCTGCTGTACTTCACGGGGTCGAAGGCGCACAACATCCGGCTGCGCCAGCGTGCGCAGGACCGTCGTTGGACGCTGAACGAGTACGCCCTCGCGGTCGACGGGGAGATCGCACCGACCCCCGACGCGATCGCCAACGACGAGGTGGAGGTCGTCGCGGCCGCCACGGAGGCAGACATCTACGCCGCCCTCGGGCTCGCCGACCTACCGCCCGAGCTGCGCGAGGACGATGGGGAGATCGAGCTGGCCGCGGCCGACGACCTGCCGCCGCTGGTGCGTGTCGAGGACCTGCAGGGCGACCTGCACGACCACACGGACCTGTCCGGCGATGGCCGTGATCCGCTCGAGACGCTCGTCGAGGCGGCGGCGGAGCGGGGGCTCGAGTACCTCGCGATCACCGACCACGCCGAGGACCTCACCATCAACGGGGTCTCCCGGGAGGCCATGCTCACCCAGCGCGAGGCGCTCCGGGAGCTCGAGCAGGAGCGCGGCGACATCGCCCTGCTGCACGGCGCGGAGCTCAACATCGGCCGGGACGGCAGCCTCGACTACGACGACGACTTCCTGGCGGGCTTCGACTGGCTGGTCGCCTCGGTCCACACCCACTTCCGCCTCGATGTCGCCGAGCAGACCGCCCGCGTCGTCGCGGCGATCCGGCATCCCAGCGTGACCGCGATCGGGCACCTGACCGGCCGGCTGCTCGGCCGACGGCCCGGGATCGACCTCGATCTGGAACAGGTGTTGGACGCGGCGGCCGAGACCGGCACCGCCATCGAGATCAACGCGGCCCTGCCGCGGCTGGATGCCGCCGTCCCGGTGATCCGTGAGGGCGCGCGGCGTGGCTGCACCTTCGTGATCTCCACCGACGCGCACGCGGCCAGCGAGCTGGACCGCGCCCGCTTCGGGGCGGCGCAGGCCCGCCGTGCACGGCTGCCGCGCGAGCGGGTCGCCAACACCTGGGACCGGGACCGGTTCCTGGCCTGGGTCGCCGAGCTGCGCGGGTGACGGTGGCTCCGCGGACCCTCCGGGGGCCCCTCCAGGCGCTCGACCCGGTCGTCCTCCGTGGCCGTGCATCCGAGGCGGCCCCGCTGCTGCTCGGTGCGTTGCTCGTGCGCGAGCGCGACGGTGAGCAGATCATCGCCCGGGTGGTCGAGGTCGAGGCCTACGAGGAGGATGATCCCGCCAGCCACAGCACCTCCGGTCGCAGCGAGCGGAACGCCGCGATGTTCGCGGAGGCGGGCACGGCCTACGTCTACCGCTCCTACGGCGTGCACTGGTGCCTCAACGTCAGTGTGGGACCTCGCGGGCGGGGTGCCGCCGTCCTGCTCCGTGCGGCCGTGGTCGTCACCGGCCTGGCGGGCGTGCAACGACGGCGGCCCGGTGTCGCATCGCAGGATGCGCTCCTGCGCGGCCCCGGCTGCCTGACCGCTGGGCTCGACATCGACCGGCCGCGTCACGACGGGATCGCGCTGCTGACGACCGCGGGGCCGCTGTGGATCGCGGGAGACGGCTGGCACCCGGTTCGGCGCGACCTCGCAACCGGCCCGCGGGTGGGGGTCACGCGTGCCAGCGAGGTGCCGTGGCGCTGGTACCTGCGGGGTGAGCCCGGGGTCAGCCGCTACCGACGCTCGGCGCGGGCCGGGCGTGCGAGCTCGGCTTCCCGAGGGTGAGCGGGCGCGCATCGTGCCTGGTCAGCCCGGGTGGAGCAGGAGCGGAGCCCCAGCTGGAGGTGCCCAGCTAGCGGACGGGAGCGTGCGCTCAACGCACGCCTTCGGGGGGTCGGTTCGCGCCAGCCCGGTGTGGCCCGTACGTTGCTCCCCGCACGGCAGCGAGGGGCACCATCACCGACCTGCCGCCCGCCTCAGGAGCGACCGGAACCAACCGAGGCTCCGAGGTTGACAGTACGAGACGGCGCGGGATAGCTTCCGCGCTCCACACGGCAGGCCACGGCCCTTCACGGGTCCGACCCGGTTGCGCGAGTCGCACCGACGCCCACGGCCGCCCGGTGGACAGTCAGACTCCAGCGTGGTACCTTCGGGACTTCGCGCGGCAGTCGGCTGCGCAACGAAGCGGTGCACTCACCGGAAGCCAGCCCAGGTGGGCCGGAACCCGGGGGGTCCGCGAGCCGCTCCTTGAGAACTGCACAGGGTGCCAAAAGCCAGTGAACCTCCCCCGGACCTCGGTCAGGGAGAGGCTCACGAACCCCGTCGACCGGAACCACCAGACCGGTGGTGACGGTCAACAGGTGAGTGAAAAAAGTAGAACCCATTTCGATGAAGGGATCATCGATGGCCTCCGGGTCGTCGACGAACCTTCGTTGCTGCGGTCTTGGTGGGAGTTCGCTCCCATGAAGGTCACTCAACGGAGAGTTTGATCCTGGCTCAGGATGAACGCTGGCGGCGGGTCTAACACATGCAAGTCGAGGGACGAACCGAGGTGCTTGCACCTCGGGGAAACCGGCGAACGGGTGAGTAACACGTGAGGAACCTGCCCTGTACACCGGGATAACCACGGGAAACCGTAGCTAATACCGGATGCTCCACGCCGATCGCATGATCAGCGTGGGAAAGCTCAGGCGGTACAGGAGGGCCTCGCGGCGTATCAGCTAGTTGGTGGGGTAACGGCCCACCAAGGCGACGACGCGTAGCTGGAGTGAGAGCTCGATCAGCCACACTGGGACTGAGACACGGCCCAGACTCCTACGGGAGGCAGCAGTGGAGAATCTTGTCCAATGGGCGAAAGC
>JBLRWQ010000139.1:0-3586 GCA_047921175.1 Nitriliruptoraceae bacterium
CAACCCGTCGAGCAACTCCCCGACCTCGACCGCTAGGTGTCGACGCCAGCCGAACCCCAAGATCCTGTGACCGATCCAGGTCCCCTAGCGGGGCGACGAGGTCGAGCCAGCAGCTGGTTCGGCTGCCGCTACGCCGCTGCTGGGCTGCGCCACAGTGATAGCAGGGCATCGTTGATGGGGGGCCCGGCGAACTGGATCTCGTGGCCGGCCCCGTCGATGACGGACCGCGATGCGTCGATCTTCTCCGCGAGGTCGTCGCAGATCGCCTCGAAGCCCGGGTCGTGACCACCCGACACGACCAGCTTGGGGTAGGTCGCCGACGCCAGCTCAGCGATGGGGAGCTCGACATCGGTCGGCCGCCGTCCTCGGCGCAGCAGTGGCACCAGGGCCAGCGCGGAATCCAGGATCTCCGGTGGGAGCTCGTCCGGGTCACTGCCCGCCGCTTCCAGGAAGCGTTCCATCCACACTCGGTCTGGGAGGTCCAGATCCAACACCCCGAGCATCCTCGCCGCGAGGTCCCGCGCTGCCGGCTGGTCCTGCGCGAGTGTGAACGCCGGAGGTTCCAGCACCGCGAGGGACCGGGTCGCCTCCGGACGCCGAGCCGCGGCGACCATCACCGCGAGACCGCCGTAGGAATGGCCCACCAGATGGACCCCGTCGTCCATCAGCGCCGCGATGTCCTCCGCATCGTGCAGGAAGTCCTCGCCCTCAGCGGTCGGGCTGCGCCCATAGCCGCGCCGATCCACCACGAGGAGTCGGAAACCCCCTCGGTCAGCGGCTGCTGGGCCTCTCACTCCTCGCCGCCCGTCGCCAGCGACCCATGCACGAGCACGACATCCTCGCCGCTGCCATGCACATCAACGAACAGGTCGGACATGCTGTTCCCTCCACCCGACGGCATGCCGAACGTCCCACGCCAGGTTCGCTGTGGATCGCGAGCCCGTCAAGACCATCTCCCGCATCGCGCCCCGAAACCGACCGGCTGCTGTGGGTGTCGCGGCAGCTGCACGACCGACCCTCGACCGCCGTCGCGAGCCTCGACAGCGATGGCCTGCGCCTGCTTCTCGTCACCCGAACCGCCGCACGGTCGGGCGGCGTGGCACGGCACGACCTCACCGCCGACGAGCCCGCCATCCCCTTCGCCAGCACCGCCGGCCTGGAGCGCCTCGACGTGATCGGAGACACGCTCGGCGTGACCATCACACGCAGTCGACCAGGGACCCACGGCTCCTGTGGCCGATCCGTGACCGACCGGGGCTGCGACAGCCAGGCAGCGGGAACGCACCCGGCGCGATCCGCGAGGCCGCGCGCGCTGCGGCGAGGGGGTCGTTCGCGGGTTCGCCCGCCTCGGGCCGCCGTTGAGCGCGTGCGGCGCCGCATCCCCCTTCCAGTGGCGTCGGTCGCATCACGGCCATCGGGCGCTCCTGGGGGACCACGAGATCCTGTGATCGTTCCGTGACCGATCACGCAAGAGGCGCTGCCTGCGACGTGCGGGCGGCGGGAGAAGGTGCGGGTGAAGGACTCGCCGGGTGCGTACCTCCATCGTGTTGCCATCAACGCAGCGAACTCCCGGTTCCTTCGCGTGGGCGCCGAGCGTCGAGCGACGGAGTCGGCCGCCGGCCACATCCCCGGTGCGATCTCGATCCCACCCGACCAGCTCGACCAGGCCCTTGAGGCACTTCCCGGAGGGGGCGACATCGTCACCTACTGCCGCGGCCCCTACCGCGTCGACGCCGACGACGCGGTCCGCGCCCTGCGGGCCCGCGGACGGCGTTTCGTCCGGCTGGAGGAGGGACTGCCCGAGTGGCGTCGCACCGGCTGGGCCATCGAGGCCTGAACGCGGACACGGTGGGCCGAGCCCGACTGGGCCGAGATGGGACATCCGGCCCTCGCCCGCCCCGGCAACCCGGGGGACGATGGAGGTATGGCGACGGGGGGCCCTCGTGTCGGCACGGTTGCCGAGCCCCAGCGGTTGCCGCTGAACGGGACGGAAGACACCGCGATGGAGGTGACAGCGGAGACCTCTCGTCCCTTCCCGACCGCAACGCAGAGCGCGGAGCTCGGTGAGCGAACCGACGCGTTCGACGCCGTGGTGGAGCGGATCCGCTACGACTTCTTCGACGCCGGCCTGCCGCCCCTCGCTCGTGTGGCGGATGTGCTCATGCGACGGTTCGGCGTGGCACCGGGCAGTGCCGGGGCGCCGGCGTTGGTGGGCCTTATCGGCTCCGGCATCAGGCTGGGGTTCGCGCTCCTGGCCACCGCCTTGGCCGGTCAGTGGGCGGAGGTTCCCTGGGGTCGATGGGCGCTCATCCTCACGTTCTTCGCCTGCTTCGATGCCTGGTTCGCGCTGATGTCCCGGCTCGCGTGGGCCAGGGAGATGATGGAGGACTGGACGGCGCTGATCCCGACCATCGATCGGGAGTCCGACCTCCACGACCTGGCCGTCTACGTCCGACGCGTGCAGAGGCCCTCGGCCGTTGTGGCTGTCGGTGCGGTGGTGGCGGCGGTCATGCTCGCCTCCTCCTGGTTCGTCGCTCCGGCTGCCTTCAACGAGCTTCCGGTCGGGAGCCTGGTCCTGCTTGCCCTCCTGCTCCACGACTTCGGGGGGTACGTCGTCTACAGCGGCAGCCTCGTCAACTGGGCGATCCTTGCTCGTGAAGCCAGGTACGACCACCGCCTCTTCTGGCCGAGCCCGGCGGACGCCCCCGAGGTGCGCAAGGCGATGGCGATGACGACCGGCCAGGGGTTCGGTGCAGGATCGTGGATCACGCTCTTCCTCATGCTCACGGTGGCCCTGGCCTCCTGGGCGTCGCCGCTGGTGGTGCCCCTGGCCGTCGGGTTCATCCTGATCGGGTACCTCACCGCGTTCGGCCTGGCACTCAGCAACCGACGCAGCATCCGGAGGATCGTCGAACGGATCCGTGGCCAGCGGCTCGCGACCCTGCAACACCGGATCGAGGCGTACGGGCCACGTTTCGCTGACCTGTCACCGGAGGAGTCGCAGCAGCTACGGGGACTGATCGACCTGCACAACCTGCTCCGCGACGCGCCCACCACTCCGACCACCACCCACACCGTGCTGCATGCGGCTGCGGGGCTGGTCATCCCCACGCTCATGTTCGTGGTGACCGTCTTCGGCGAGGTGTCCGCCGAACGCTTCATCGACGCTCTCCTCCCATGAGCAGCCCGCCGACGACGACCGGTCCGCCGACTCCCACGAGGCGGGACCAGACGCCTGGGCGTCGCGCGACGTTCGACGACCTCGTGGAGGAGGTGCGCAGACCGTGGGGCTCGGACATCCCCTTCCTCGTTCCTCGTCTGGAGGATGGGGTCCGGCGGCTCCTCGGGTTGGCGCCGCTGAGCGCGGCAGCGGCGGCGCTGGCGGGGGCGGTGGCGATCTCGGGTATCGTGGCGCTGACGATTTCGCCGATGATGGCAGCGCGGGTGCTGCGGCCGGGTGGCGAGAACCGTTTCCAGCAGGCCCTCGGGCGGGGTTTCCTGCGGCTCGAAGGCTGGTATGAGCGCCGGCTGTCCTCCTCGCTCAACTTCACGCCGGTGACGGTGCTGCTGGTGGCCGTGCTGGCAG
>JBLRWQ010000140.1:0-3580 GCA_047921175.1 Nitriliruptoraceae bacterium
GGCGTCCCGTCCACCCCGGGGCACGTCCGACCGGTCATCGGAGTCGGCGGGCGGTCCGGATGCCGGGTCCCGCCCGGGCGCCGGATCCCGCCCGGGTGCCGGGTCGGGCTGCCAGGTCCGCTCGCGCTCCTGGTGCTGCCGCAGCACCTCGGCGTGGTCGGGCGCCCC
This sequence comes from Nitriliruptoraceae bacterium, assembly GCA_047921175.1. Taxonomy (GTDB): domain Bacteria; phylum Actinomycetota; class Nitriliruptoria; order Nitriliruptorales; family Nitriliruptoraceae; genus T1Sed10-7. The sequence continues at coordinate 169 of JBLRWQ010000140.1, forward strand.
GCCGCCGAGCCGGGCCGGGACCCACGCGGCCCCGGCCGGCGTCCCATCGGGGTAGGCACGCTGGACCTCGTCGAGCAGGGCCCCGAGGCGTTGCGTCAACTGCTCGGTCACCGCGACCGGGTCGTCCTCGGCGCCGACGGCGAGCGGCGCGCCGAACCGGACCGTCACCGGTAGCCGGAACCGCAGCCGCTTCGGGCCGCCCTTGGTCAGGACCCGCTGGGTGCCCCATCCGGCCACGGGCACGATCGGCACACCCGCGAGCTGGGCCATGCGGGCCGCGCCCATACGCAGCGGCAGCAGCTCGAAGCTGGCCGAGATGGTCTGCTCCGGCGCGACCGCCACCAGGTCACCGGCCTGCAGGGCGGCCGCGGCGGCATCGAAGGCCGCCGCACGCGCCTCGGCGGAACCCCGGTCGACCGGCACCGCCTCCGCCCAGCGCACCGCCCAGCCGACCTTGCGGCTGGCCCAGATCTCGCGCTTGGCGAGGAACCGCGGCGGACGACGCAGCTGCCGCACGACCGGCCAGCCGACCATCACGAAGTCGAGGTAGCTGTGATGGTTGAACGCGAGCACCGCGCCACCTCGTCGTGGGACGTGCTCGAGCCCCTGGACGTCGATCCGCCACCGCAGCACGCGCACGAGCACGATGATGATGGCGGCGATCACGCGCCACCGCCAGGTCAGCGTCCTCGGTCCCATGGCCGGCGAGCGTAGACAACGTGCCACGGCGACACGTGCCGGACGTGGCCGACCGGTACGGCTCAGCCCTCCAGCACCTCGTCGATGGCGTCGAGGAGCCGGTCGACGGTCGCGTGGGTGGCGGCCTCACCCATGAGCCCGACGCGCCAGGCCCGACCGGCGAAGGGGCCGAGTCCCCCACCCACCTCGATGCCGTGGTCGGTCAGCAGCCGACGCCGGAGCACCGCCTCGTCGAGGTGGTCCGGCCATGCCAGGGTGGTCAGCTGCGGGAGCCGGGCGCCCTCGGCGGCGAGCAGGGTCGCGTCGCGGTCCTGGATGTGCGCCTGGAACAGCTGCCCGACCTCGCCGTGGCGGGCCCAGCGGGTCTCGAGCCCCTCGGCCAGCACCCGGCGCAGCCCCTCGTGCAGCCCGAGCAGGGCACTGATCGGGGCGGTGTGGTGGTAGACGCGCTCCTCACCCCAGTACCGGGCGATCGCCGCGGCATCGAGGTACCAGGACCGCACCGGGGACGAGCGCCCGGTGATGCGCGCGGTGGCCCGCTCGCTGAAGGTGATGGGGGCCAGCCCGGGCGGGACGGACAGGCACTTCTGGGTGCCGCTGTAGACGGCATCGAGGTGCCACGCGTCGGTCTCGAGCGGCACGCCGGCCAGCCCGGTCACGCTGTCCACCAGGAGCAGGGTGTCGGTGGCCGCCAGCGCGGTCCCGAGCTCCTCGAGCGGCTGCAGCGCGCCGGTGGAGGTCTCCGCGTGGACGACCGCCAGCACCGTCGCGTTCGGGTGCTCCTGCTGCGCCGCCAGGAGCCGTTCGGTGGGGATCGGCCGGCCCCAGTCCTCCTCGATCACGACCACCTCGGCGCCAGCCCGGCGCGCGGTCTCGGCGATGCGGCCGCCGAAGACCCCGTTGACGCCCACGATGGCGGTGTCGCCCGGCTCGATGAGGTTGACCACCGCGGTCTCCATCCCGGCGCTACCGGTCCCGGAGACGGCGTAGGTGAGCGGGTTCGTGGTCCGGAACACCTGGCGGAGCATCGCGCCCAGCTGGTCACCCACCTCGAGGAACCACGGGTCGAGGTGGCCGACCATGCCGCGTGCCTGGGCCGCGAGCACGTCCGGATGCACGGGCGACGGACCCGGCCCGAGCAGCAGCCGCTCGGGCGGCTGGGCGGCCGGGAACGGCGCGGTCGAGGCTTCCACGGAACGACCCTCCGGATGGACGACGGCCTCCGACCCTATCGGGCCGCCGTCCCCGCCCGAGGCTGGGGACGTTCACCCGAGTAGTACGCGGATGCTGCTCCCCAAGCTGGACAACCGGCGGGCAGCGCACCGCTGAACGGGGACGTTCACCTGCGTGGTACGGAGGCCAGGGTCCCCGCTGCAGCTCTGCACCGGACCGGCCACCACCGGGCGATGCCCTGGCCTGCAGCTCCGCGGCTGCTGACCGGATCACGCACCGCAGAGCTTGGATGTCCACAGGCGAGCGGATCCGATCCCGCGCCGAGATGTGGCCGTGACAGCATCATCCTCGCGATCGGACGCGGAGGACACGATGGTCACCAGCATCCGCCGGGACGACCTCGAACGGTTCACGGGGCAGCACGCCGGCATCGTCAGCCGGGCCCAGCTCCTCGCGGCCGGCTGGTCGAGCGGCAGGATCGAGCACGCGCTGCGCACGGAACGGCTCGTCGCCGTGCACGCCGGGGTGTATCGGATCGGGGGTGCGCCCTGGACACGTACGGCAGGTCGGCACGCCGCGGTGATGATCGCTGGCGACGATGCGGTCCTGGCCCGATGGAGCGCCGCCGAAGCCCTGGGCTTCGCGCCGCCACGCCCCGGGCCGCTGCAGGTGCTCGTCCCGCACCAGCGACGGCCGCGCCCGAGCTCCAACCGACTGGTGTCGGTGACGCGAACGCGCACGCTCGTCCCCGGCGATGTCCGTGAGATCGACGGACTCCCGGTCACGGATCCTGCGAGGACCCTGCTCGATCTCGCCGCCACCTGCCAGGCAGCCGCGCTGGCTGAGCTCGCCGTTGCCGCACTGCGGATCGATCCACGGATCCTGCAGCGCATCGACACCGTCCTGGACCGCAACCCGACAGCCCGTGGTCGCGGGAACCTGCGCGATGCACGCGCCACCCTCGGCAGCGACGGCGACCAGGCTCGTGCCGAGGTGGAGATAGCGGCCGTTGTCCACCTGCTCGAGGCCGGTCTGCCACGCCCCGTGCTCGGCCATCGCGTGCACGACCAACACGGGCACCTCATCGCCGTGCTGGACCTCGCGTACCCGGAACGCCGGCTCGGGATCGAGATCGACGGCTTCCGGTGGCACCGATCACCGGCACGCAAGCTCGCGGACGAGCAGCGCCAGAACCGGCTGGTGGTGGCCGGCTGGACGATCCTGCGGTTCAGCGCCACCGCGGTCCGCGACGATCCGCGTGCGCTGACCAAGACCGTCGCGGCCGCGCTCGGCGCACCCTGAAGCGGACGGAGAGCACCGATCACGCCCAGCCGCTCCCTGCCACCCTGGCCGCGGGCGGGGAGCCCCACCCGCGTGGTACGCAGGCAGCCGTCCCCAACCCGCATGGGGGGAGGAGCAGGAGCCGCGGGTGGGGAGCCCCACCCGCGTGGTACGCAGGCAGACGTCCCCAACCCGCATGGGCGGAGGAGCAGGAGCCGCGGGTGGGGAGCCCCACCCGCGTGGTACGCAGGCAGACGTC
>JBLRWQ010000141.1:0-3532 GCA_047921175.1 Nitriliruptoraceae bacterium
CCCGGTCCGGGGCATCGACCTCGCGTCCGACCTCGACGACATCGGACGGCCACAGGTGCCCGTACACGCTGGAGACCAGGTGCACCGCGCACAGCGAGCCGCTCGTCGACGATCGCCGCGAGGCCGGGCCAGTGGATACTGCGGGATCTGCAAGCTAGCCTTCGGGTTGTGCAAACACTCTTCCGTTCCGAGGTGGTGCAGCAACTCCTGGCACTGCTGTACCTCGACCACGACACTGCGGTTTCTGGCGCCACGGTGCGACAGCTCGCCCATCGGATCGGCACCTCTGAAGCCACGGTGTCCCGTGAGGTGTCACGTCTCGTCGAGGCCGGTGCCGCGACCGAGGAGCGGGCCGGCAACCAGCGCATCATCCGCCCCGCTCCGGAAGGCCCGCTGGCGTACCACCTCGCCGGCCTGCTGCGTGCCACCGTCGGACCCGAGGTCGTCCTCCGCCGGCACCTCGCCGGACGCGCCGACATCGAACGGGCCGCCATCTTCGGGTCCTACGCTGCTCGCGCCGCAGGTGAGCCGGGCCCTCCCCCGGGCGACATCGACCTGCTGCTCATCGGCGACATCTCGTTCGAGGACGGCTACGACCTCGCCCACGTGGCCTCCCGTGAACTCAGCATGGAGGTCAATCCGGTGATCCGCACCGTCGAGGAGTGGGAGAACGACAACACCGGCTTCGCTGCCGAGGTGAGGGCACGCCCGACGATCGTGCTCAAGGGTCCATCCGCGTGACGCCACTCCAACCGACCGCCGAGCTGCGCGCCCTGCTGCGTGAGCGTGCCGAGCAGTTCGCGTCCGTCCCGGCCGACCCGGACAGCGCCAGACAGCAGCTCCTGCGCATCGAGCAGGAAGAGCTCCTCGCGGTCATGGTGCAGAGCCACCACGCGCACCACGCCGGCATCGACGCGCTGCACCGCACCGCCCACACCCTCGCCTACGACGCGGCCCGCAAGGCGGTCGAAGCGGTCCTGCTCGCGATGGGCGTGCGGATCAGCCGCTCCGGCGGGCACCACAGCACCGTCGCCGCCGCAGAGACGGTCCTGCCTCCCCCTCCCCCGTCGCGCCGACGCAACGCCCTGTCCTTCGCCCGGGCCCGCAGCGTCCGCCACGAGGACGAGTACCCCCGCCAGCCCACCCACGCGACCGTCACACTCCGCGAGCGACGCGAACAGACCCAGAACTGCATCCGCCTCGTCAATGACTGCCGCGAACTCCTCGGCCTCGACCGTGTCGACGACCTGGTCCCCACCGACCAGCAGCTGAGCACGTGGGCACCACCGGCAGCGCAGCACCACCCCTGAGGCGGCGCCCGATCACAACCACGAACAGTGGACCGGCGACGTGTTCAGGCACCAGCCGGGAGCCACCAACCACGTCCTCAGCCGTGGTCCGTCGGATCAGGCCCAGGACCGGGTGCCGAAGGCCCGGCTGAACGCAGCCGTCAGCCCCACATCAGCCCCACATCCCTGCGCTCACCCCACCCCGATAGCCCCTCGGAACCCCCGAGAACGACCCCTCAGAGGCCGATGTGCGGTGTTCGACGCCGTAGTCGTGCGGGGCCATCTCGGCGACGTCGCCGGAGAAGTCCGGGACGTGGCCCGGTCGCGGGTCAGCTCCCGCTGCGGTGGCCTCGGGTTCCTCGTTCTGCGGCACGTCGCTCTCTCTGGCTCGGGGACCGACCCCACATGCATCACCGCGCGATCGTCGTGGGCTGCGCGGGAGCCCCACCAGCATGCTGGCGGCGGGGCGCTCACTCGACCGTGGAAGGGTACTGCCTGGCCCCGCGACGGGTCGGTCGAGCGCGTCCCGGTCCGGGGCATCGACCTCGCGTCCGACCTCGACGACATCGGACGGCCACAGGTGCCCGTACACGCTGGAGACCCTGTCGAGGCTGGCCCACCCGGCCGGCCTTCATGACCAGGATGACGACCTCCCGTGGCGAGAGGGGGCGGACCCGCCGTCACACGGGCCAGGGCTCGTTCCGTGTCCGCGCGAGCACGAGGCGGTGGCGAACACCTCGTAGTGCATGGTCGTGTAGACGCTCCGGAGGACAGCATGTCGCGGACACGAACCAACATCGAGACCGACGACGAGATCGTCGAGACCGCGATGCGGCTCTCTGGGACCCGGACCAAGAAGGAGACGGTCGATCTCGCGTTGCGGCGGCTCGTCGGAGCACGGCTCGACACCGAGCAGGCGCTCGCCCTCGAGGGCTCCGGCTGGGAGGGCGACCTCGACCGGATGCGCGATGACGCACCCTTGGACCCGACATGACGGTCCTGGTCGATACCTCCGCGTGGGTCGAGTACCTCCGAGGCACGGGCAGCCCGCACCACCGCTGGAGCCGGTAGCCAGCGCCGGGTCGACGAACTGCGTGCCCTCCTGCTGCGCGGACCGATGGTCGCGGTGCAGGGCCTGCAGGACTGGGAGGACGCGGCGCAGCTGTACCGCACCGCCCGCCGGAAGGGACGCACCGTCCGCTCCAGTGTCGCCTGCCTGATCGCCGCCGTAGCGTTGCGAACGGGCAGCTCGGTGCTCGCGCTGGACCGGGACTTCGAGGCGCTCGCAGAGGTCTCCGACCTCGTCCTCGAGCGTCCGCAGCGCCGGTAGGTCTGGAGGTGGGGGCCCTCGACGTGCCACGCTGGGGTATGCCGGCACGCCCAGGTGCCGATGCGGAGGGGTGCTCGACGACGATGCCGTGGGTGGACGTCCGCCTGTACGCCGAGCTCGCCGAGCTGGCGGGTGCGATCGAGGTCGCCGTACCGATCCGTTCCCCGCGCTCGGTGAAGGACGCCGTCGAGTCATGCGGGGTCCCGCATCCCGAGATCGGCCTGCTGCTGGTGGACTCGCAGCCCGTCGGTTTCGGTCACCGCCTGTCGGGCGGCGAGCGCGTCGCGGTGTTCCCCCCGTTCCGCAGCATCGAGCTGTCGGGGGTCACCACCGTGGAACCACCGCCGGTGGCTCCACGGTTCGTCCTCGACGTCCATCTCGGCACGCTGACCCGCCGGCTGCGGCTCCTGGGTTTCGACTGCTGGTACCGCACCGACGTCGATGATCACGAGCTCGCCGAGGTGGCCGTGGCCGAGGGACGGATCCTGCTGACCCGTGACCGCGGGCTCCTCATGCGTCGGGTGATCAGCCACGGGTACTGCCCCCGTTCGGACGACCCGGACCAGCAAGCCCAGGAGGTCGTGCGCCGCTTCCGCCTGGAGGAGCAGCTGGCACCGTGGACCCGTTGCGTGCGGTGCAACGGCCTCCTGCGACGCGTCGCACGTGACGTGGTGCTGGAGCTCCTGCCGCCGCGGACCCGGACCGAGTTCGACGAGTTCGCCCGTTGCGACTCGTGCGGACAGGTGTACTGGCCCGGTTCCCACGTCGAGGCGATGCGCGGCTTCCTCGAGCGCAGCGCAGCGCGGCGCTTGAGCGGGGCGCCGTTGACCCGGTAGGGCGGCCGGGAACGCAGCCCGGATCCGCACCGAACGATGGACACCACCCGACCGCGGCGTGCCACCGGCGGGCGCGC
>JBLRWQ010000142.1:0-3513 GCA_047921175.1 Nitriliruptoraceae bacterium
CGTCCTCGAGCCCCGACTCCGACCCCAGGCACAAGCCGCCCACCGCTACCTCACCGGCCCTGGAGCGCCCGGCCAACACGCCGAGGTGGTCCCTACCTCGTGGCAACGCCCTGGTCCCATCAGACTGGCGAGCGACAATCACCCGGGCCCGTGCGCAAGGGGCATCGTGGACCCAGATCGGTGATGCCCTCGGCGTGACGAAGCAGGCCGCGTGGGCGCTGTACAACGAGGAAGTCCGGGACGCACTGGACGCGGTCCGGCGGCGCAGTGGGCTCACCGATGAGCAGGCTCAGCGACTAGCGGACGAGGAACGCGACGCGCTCCGCGCACGATGAGGGTCATCCTCGGCCCGAACGTGCTGGTCTCGGCGGCCGTCGCGTCCTCAGCTCTCGTCGACCTGATCGAACGCGAGGCAGAGTCCTGGGTCGATCCGGTCGAGGTGCCGACCGTTACTGCGGACCCCAAGGACGACAATCTCGTCGCCCTCCACCGAAGCTGCCAGACCGATCGGCTCGTTTCCGGCGACTCCGACCTGCTCGGGCTGGCCGCCGAGGATGTGATCGTGCTCACGCCTGGTGCGCGGATGGAACGTTCCCGGCCCTGAGCTCGCACTGGGCATGAGCCGATCGGACGGCGTTCACAGGTTCGCCTGCCCGCTGCCTGCGAGTCGGGAGCGCAGCTCCCGAGATGCCCGGCGCGGTTCACCTACTCCTTCGCGATCTGGCCGTGCCTGCCCAGGGCTCCCTGTCAAGCCGTGTCTGCATCCGACGCGCTCGCCTACGTCGCCACCGATCAGCTGTGGTCGGGACCTGGATCGGCAGCGCCGGCCGGATCGCCTCCAACAAGTTCGGCGAAGACGACGAGGTTGTCTACATAGCTGCGCATCTGTCGGTCGAAGCTTCCGCCGCAGGTGATCAGCCGCAACCCGGCGTGGTCGAGGTCGCCGTAGACCGCCTGAGTGGGGAACGCGTCCTTGGCGAACCGTTCGACGCTGGTGACACGGAACCGTGCGGTGGTGCCGTCCTGGCGCGCGATCGCGATCTCATCACCAGTCGACAGCTCCCGCAGGTCGAAGAAGACGCCAGGCTGTCCGCCCCAGTCGACGTGGCCCGCGATGATCGCCGGACCGAGCTCTCCCGGTGTCGGCGCACCGCTGTACCACCCGGCTGGGAACCCGACCGGAGGGACCTCCAAGGTCCCATCGGGCTGGAGCCCGAGATCCATCAGGTCGGAGTCCACCCCGATCGCAGGGATGTGCAGACGGACCGGGGCGGCCGCGGCCATCGTCTCGGGGACAGCTGGAGAGGGCCCGGCATCGGCCGAGGTCTGCTCGGAGGGACGTGAGCGGGATCGATCCATCCTAGCCCGAGTTTCCTGGCTAGCGGTCGGTGGGCGTGTGAAACCCCAGGTCAGGGTGGGTTTGTGGCTGGGTCGGGTGTATTACCCATACGGGGTTATCGGCGTGGTGCCCATTGGTGGAGGTTGAAGAGGTTGTAGAGGCGTTGGCCGGTGGGGGTGATGTCGGTGAGCATGCGGCGGGCGCGGGGTCGGCCGCGGTCGGCCTGGTAGAGCAGCACGGTCTCTTCGATGGCGGCGAGTTCTGCGAGGAGTCCGCGGACGGAGAGGTTGAGGCCGGCCTGGTGGGCTTCGCGACGCATGAGGTGGGCGATCTGTAGGGCGAGGACGCAGTAGAAGGTGTGGACCTTGATCTTCTGTTCGGTCCAGTGGTGCATCGGTGAGAACGACACCAGGTGGGGGTCCTTGAGCTGCCGGAACGAGGCTTCGACGTCGGGTTGGGTGCGGTAGGCCGCGACGACGTCGACGAGTGGCCAGTCCTCGCGGTTGGTGAACAGGATCCGTTTCCCGAAGATCTCGTCCTCGAGCCGGCGGCGGGCGTGGGCGTCGGTGCGCCAGGTCAGCCGGCGGGTCGTGGGGGTGTCGCCGGTCAGGTGCACGGTGATGATCCGGTCGAGCCAGCGGGGGGCGAGGATCTTGTCGATCTCGGTCTGGATGCCGGCAGCGGTCTTGCGGGTACGGCCGCGGGCGAGGCGTTGCTGGAGTTCGGTCAGCTGCCGGCGGGCCTTGGCCAGGGTCTGGTCGAATCCGCGTGCTTGGCGTTGGTGGAAGCTGGCGGAGTGGGTGATGACCGCCCGGCGGGTGACCCCGAACGCGTCCACGGACGTGTCGTGGGCGGTCACACCTTCGAACCGGTCCTCATCGACCGGTGCGAACTCCTCGGCAGGGATGGCGAGCAGCTGTGGGTGGTCGCAGGGCGGCAGCGAGGTCACATAGCCGAGCCCGAGACCCTCGATGTGGGTGTGGTTGTCGGTCGAGTTCTGGCCGGAGTCGTAGGTGATGGTCAGCTCGGCGGGGTCGCCGCCGAGTGCCGTCCAGCGGCCGACGATCTCGTCGAGCAGGCCGGTGAACTGGGTCGAGTCGTGCCGGTTGCCCGGATACGGGTGGGAGACGATGGGGACCGCACCGTCGTGGGTGACCACCAGTGCGAGGCCGACCAGGCGCAGGTCGTGACGTTTCTGCTTCGCCTTGCCGCGCTGCGCGATCGGGGCACGGTCGTTGGCGGTGTCGATGAAGGTCGCGAAGTTGGTCATGTCCAGCACCAGCCCGGACAGGTCCAGACCGAACAGTCCGACCGCAGCCAACGACAGTCGCCGTTCGATCTCTTCGAGCTGCTCGCCAGTCACCGTGTCCATCGCGTCCCAGAACCGGCGGTGATCCATCGCACCCGCCGGCAGCCGGGGTCGGACCAGTCGCGGTCCCGCGGTGGTCTCCCACCAGTCCGCGAACGCCCGTTTCGAACACGGGTCCACGATCCGGTTCACGGTCGCGAGCGCCAGGTAGGTCCCCACCGACGCGGCCGCGTCCGAGCGGCGGGCGCCGACGACCTCGTCGACGATGTCGGCCACCCCCAGCCGCTGACACATCGACCACACCGCGGCCACGTCACCGAACCGTTTGTGTTGGGTGCGGTCCGGTACACCCGCCCCGGTGCCCTGCAGGCGGGCCATGACCTCCTCGGCGGTCCCCAGGTACTCCTGTGACACGATCCGGGGCTTGCCGTCGACCCGGGCCGATTCGACCAGGTAGTAGTAGGTCTGCTTCCCGCGGCGCTTCCCAACGATTGATGGCATATCTGGGTAATACACTCTCGGCAGCCAACATGCAAACACCCTCGACCGTGAAACCCCAGGTCAGCCCGGCCAACGGCCGCGCATCAACCCATCACCAGACCAGCCCCCAAGCCGATAGCCAGGAAACTCGGGCTAGTCCCCAGGGGAACCACCGCCCCCTGAGACGCGTGGCTCCGACAGGCAAGTGAGGTTCGTTCGACACCTCCAACGCCTGAAGTCGGGCGCCACGTGGGATGAGGACCATGGGGGCGCAACACCGCCAGCTGGGAGGAGGACGACGGGGCGGCTGGCACCGTCGCGTGTGCGGGGCAGGGTTGGTGCGTCCCTGAACGTCCGACGTGTACACCAAGCGGCGACGGCTCGC
>JBLRWQ010000143.1:0-3509 GCA_047921175.1 Nitriliruptoraceae bacterium
CCGGTTAAGAGTGCGATCGAAGGCGTCCACCGCACGCCAGGTTCGTCCAGGAAACACGTCCTGACCAGGGCGAACGCGCAGTGGGTGTCCGCTGACTTCCGCCGTCGTTCATCGAGTTCGCTGGACTTCGGGCGCAGATAGTCCTCACGGCGGTTCGGTTCGGTCACCTCGTGGAACCAGTGGCTGGCTATTCGTAGGGTTATACTCCGTCATACGGGCGAAACAGGAGGTCGTGATGGCGAAGCGCTCGTCGAGGGTGTTGGCGGTGTCGGTGCCCCCGGAGCTGGCGCGTGACTTCGAAGCCATCGCGGATGCCGAGGGTCGCAACCGCAGTGAGTTGTTCCGCGAGATGCTCCGGGTCTACCGGGCGTACCGGGAGATCGGCGAGTTCGAGACTCTCCAGCGCTACGGCGCGGCGCGGGCACGCGCCGCGGGGATCAGCAGTGAAGAGGATGTCTCTCGGCTGATCGCCGAGGTGCGCGGCGCGTGAAGGTCGTGCTCGACACCAACGTGCTGGTGTCGGCGCTGGTGTTCCCCGGTGGCGTCCCCGAGAAGGTGTACCGGCTCGCCATCGAGGGCGAGATCACGCTGATCACCTCGCCGCCACTGCTGGCCGAGCTGGGGCGGGTCCTCACCGAGAAGTTCGGGTGGCAGGACGACTACGTACGGGCTGCCCTCGCTCAGATCGTCCGCATCGGCGAGATCGTCGAACCGGTCGACCGTGTCAGCGTCATCGTGGATGACCCCGACGACGATCGTGTGCTCGAGGCCGCCCAGACCGCTGGAGCAGGCCTCATCGTCAGCGGTGATCGTCACCTGCTGGGTCTTGGCCGCTGGGGCGAGGTCGCCGTCCTCAGTCCAGCCGAGTTCCTCGCCGCCATCGGCTCGGAGTAGTGCGCTGCGGCAGAGCCTGCGCGAGTGCTCCCATGGAGTTGCCTGACCACCCTTCGGTCGACGAGGCCGCCGGATCGTGGGCTGCCCCTACGCTCGCCCGGTCGGCTGGGGAGGGTCCCGTGGAGCTGGAGTTCGGTCCGGACGACGAGGATCGGTTCTTCGTTGCCCGCGATGAGCTGCTGGATCGGTTCGAGCGGTGGCCGGAGACGCAGGGGCGTTCGGTCGAGCTGCGCGCCGATGCGGAGCTGATGCTGGGGTTCAAGTGGGGTTACCTCGACGGCCATCTGGGACGGTGGCGGGCGGCGGATCTGGACGAGCTGCTGCTGGAGCGCTACCCGCGCAAGGTCGTCGCCGACCGCGAGCTGGCGGAGCTGACCGTTCCCGCGGTCGCCGGGCCGCTGGAGTTCCTCGCCGAGGAGGGCCTGCTCGTTCCGGACTCGGACTCGTTGCCGCGGCTGCTGGCTCGCCTCGACGTGCTGCGTGCACCGTTCCTCCAGGCGCTCGGCGACGCGTCGCGCTACGGGCTCGGCAGATCGTCGTTCGGGGCGATGATGGCCGACGGTGTCGACCTCGACGACGAGGCTGCCGTCGGTGGCTGGGTCGAGGCGTTCAACGCCGGCCCGCGCGAGGAGCGCGACCGGGTGCTCGGACCGGCGATGGTGCACATGTCGGCCGCGCTCGCGGGGCGCCGCCGGCTGCGGCCGATGACGCTCGCCCCGGTCGCCGAGCTCGAGCAGGCCGCCCGCGAGGCCCCAGCCATGGTCCGCTTCGCACGGTTCGTCGACTACGTGACCACGGCCCGCAAGCTGACCGACAAGGGCAACCTCAAGCTGGCGGATGCCCGTGAGCTGCTCGAGTGCCTCGAGCTCGACGGAGCTCCCGACGCTGGACCTGATGTTCCGGTGGGCCCGAGCCGCGAGGCTGGTCAAGGTCCGCAAGGGCGAGCTGTCGGCGACCCAGGCCGGCCGGCGGCTGGACCGAGATGTGCTGCAGAGCGTCTACCAGGCGCTGCACGGACTGCTCGAGCTCGGCGTGCTCGCCCACCGCTACCGCGAGGATCTGTACGGGTTCGAGTGGTACGCGGGCGAGGTCGACGCCGAGGTGCCGGTCTGGTTGCTCGAGCTCTACGAGCAGGGTCAGCGCGAGATCGAGGACCTCGCGGCCGAGATGTGGGAGTGGCTGCGTGAGCGGTTCGACCTCGACGATGTGGCCGCGGACAAGCTCGCGTTCCATCGCGGTCTGGTCGACAGCGGGGTGCGGCGCATCCTCGGCCAGCTGCAGGAGCTCGGCATCGTCATCGTCACGGACGTGGACCGGATCGAGACCTCGGTCGGAACCGAAGACCGAGGTGGGGTCGTGGGGCTGACCGACCTCGGTGTCTGGGCCGTTCGACGCATGGCCTCGGTCTACCTCGACGCCCCCGTCGGCGGGGCCCTCGTGGAGGTCCCCGCCGGTCAGCTGCTGCGGCAGGCCACCGACATGGCCGAGGACGCCACCCGCGCTGAACTCGACGCCTGGATCGCGCACCGTGACGTGGCGGACGCAGCGGCCGAACTGGTCGCCGCGCTCCCCGGTGCGGACGACGTCGCCATCGGGCTCGCGTTCGGTGCGCTGCTTCGCATCGGAGCGCCCGCAGCCCCAGCGGTGCGCACGCTGCAGGGGGACCCACGGCTCGGCCCGTACGCCACCGTCTGGCTGGTCGACACGCTCCAGATCGAAGCCGAGGAGGTCCGGGTCGACGAGGTCGACGGTCACGTCGCCCTCCTGCACGCGGTGCTCGAGCTGCGTGGCCCGCACGCGGTCACCAGCTGGCTGCCCCTGATGCTCGGGGTCCGTTCGGACACCGGGCGGGACGCGATCGCCGCCACGGTCGGGGAGCTGTGGCGCGCGCGCAGCGAAGCCGCGGGGGAGGTGCTGGACGCGATCGCGGCCGTCCACCCCGACAGGCCCGTCGCCAAGGCCGCCCGCAAGGCCCTGTTCAAGCTGCGCAGCGCCGGGGCTTGAAGCCGTCGCGACCCGACGAACTGCGCACGGCCGTCGCAGGGTCCGGTGCCCTGGGTACTGACGGCCTACGTGTGGCCCCGGGGTGCCATCGGTGGCCGCTGGCGGCCTGACGGCGCGGATGCCAAGCCCCACGGGTCGCGGTTCCCCAGGCGGGTGGCAGCGAGGAGAAGGAGGGTCGGTGCGCTGAGCGTGTCGTTCCGGATGGATGAGCTTCGGGCCAAGGTTGAAGCAGGGCTGGACTCCCTCGATCGCGGCGAGGCTCTGGAGGGTGACGCCGTGATCGACGAGATCCTCAGCGGAGGATCCCACGCAGGTTGAGCTGGCTTCGTTCGTCTCGCCGGAGCGGCGGCATGCGGCATGGGTGAATCCCCGAACACACTGCGGCGACCGAGGGGATGGCAGGAGCCGGAGGTCTGAGTAGCCGACTACCGACCGTGGAACGGTCAGTGGAGGTCGGGGAGGAAGTCGGCGGCCTCGTCGACGTCGGTGATCGCGGTGGAGTAGGTCAGCGTGGTCGCGACGTGGCCGTGGCCGAGGAAGGCCTGGGACTTGCTCGGGTGCAGGCCCGCCTCCGCGAGCTGGGTCGCGACCGTGGAACGGAAGGTCTTGAG
>JBLRWQ010000144.1:0-3467 GCA_047921175.1 Nitriliruptoraceae bacterium
ACGCAGACCTCCCGGGATCATCACGTGCCGCTACCGCCGGACCCGTGGTGGTCCGGTCGGGCTCCAGACGGTCTCGCCGGCGAGCGCCCGCTGGAACAGCTGGTGGAGGTCCCGGATCTGTCTCGCGAGGCCCGGGCCGACCACGGACTTCTCCAGGTAGGGGCTGACGCAAAAATAACTACCGGGTTCGTGGTGCATCTCTCTCGCTATGCGGGGGATGCTGACCGCCACACCATTGACGGTCCGAGCTCCTGATCCGGTCATGGGACGGCGTTCTGGACACTATCGCGGTGAGCGGTGCGCCTTGACATCCCCATGCAGTTATGAGAGAGTTGCACTACTAGAAGGGGAACTCTCTCATAATGAGGCCTGAGCGCTACCATGCCAACGACCTGAGCCGGCTGCTGCGAGACCGCAAGATCGCCACGCTGGACGAGCTCAAGCAGGCGTTGGGCACCGGTGCGGACGCGACCGTGTTCCGCAAGCTGGCCGAGCTTGCGTACCGCACCAGCTACTCACATCGGGGCCGCTACTACACCCTGGACGAGGTTGCCCGCTTCGATGAGCTGGGGCTGTGGTCGTTTCGGTCGGTGTGGTTCTCGACGTTCGGCACGCTGGTGGCGACCGTTGAGGCGCTGGTCGCAGCCTCCGAGGCCGGCTATCACGCCAGCGAGCTTGAGGCGGTCGTGCACGTCGAGGTCAAGGCAGCACTGCTCAAGCTGGTGCGCGCCGAGCGTCTGGCACGCCACAGGGTGGCTGGCCGCTATGTGTACCTCTCGACGGATGCGGCCACACGCCGCCGCCAGCTTGCCGCCCGCAAGCTCGGTGATGCCGCGTCGTCCACGGTGGGCCTCGGAGCCGGGATACGGGTACTGCCCGAGGAGCTCAAGGCCGCGATCGTGCTGTTCTACAGCCTGCTCGACGAACGCCAGCGGCGCCTCTACGCCGGCCTCGAGGCGTTGAAGATCGGCCACGGCGGCGACACCCAGATCGCTGAGCTGCTCGGCATCGATGCGGGCACGGTCGCCACAGGACGCCGTGAACTCGTCGCTGGCGATGTCGAGACCGACCGGGTACGCCGCACCGGCGGCGGCCGCAAACCGGCTCAAAAAAAACGCCGGAACTGATCGCCAAGATCACCGCGCTGATGGAACACGACACCGCCGGGGACCCCGTCACCGGGATGAAGTGGACCCGGCGCACCACCGTCAAGATCGCCGACGAGCTTGGCGAGGCCGGCATCGAGGTGTGCGCCAACACCGTCGCCAGACTGCTCAAAGGACTCGACTACCGGCTGCGGGTCAACCACAAGACGCTCGCGCGCAGATCCGATCCCGACCGTGACGCCCAGTTCGCCTACATCGCCGAGCAGCGCGAACACTTCGCCGGCCACAACCTGCCCATCATCAGCATCGACACCAAGCACAAGGAGCTCGTCGGAAACTTCCACAACGCCGGCACGACCTGGACCCGTCAGCCCGTCCACGTCAACGACCACGACTTCCCCTCCGACGCCATCGGCATCGCTATCCCCTACGGCATCTACGATGTCGGCGCCAATCGCGGATCGCTGTTTGTCGGCACCACCCACGACACGCCGCGCTTCGCGGTCGACAACCTCGCCCGATGGTGGATCTACGACGGCCGCCGACGCTACCCGCACGCGACCGAGCTGCTCGTCCTCGCCGACGGCGGCGGCAGCAACGGCTACCGCACCCGCGCATGGAAACACCAGCTCCAACAGCAGCTCTGCGACCGCCACGGGCTGACCATCACCGTCTGCCACTACCCGACCGGCGCGTCGAAGTGGAACCCCATCGAGCACCGCATGTTCAGCGAGATCTCCAAGAACTGGGCCGGCAAACCGCTCGACAGCTACGAGACCATCCTCAACTACGCCCGAACGACCAGCACCACCACCGGGCTCAAGGTCAAGGCCTACCTCATCGACACCGACTACCCCAAAGGTGTCAAGATCAGCGACCAGGCCATGAACCAGCTACAACTTCGACCCCACGACACCCAGCCCGCCCGCAACTACACCCTCACCCCCAGGTAGCCCGTCCCTCACCAATCTGGGAAGTTATTCTTGAGCCGGCCCTTAGAGCCATGTCTCGGGGACGTCGAACCCGTGGTGGGTGACGAGCGCGACGAGCAGCGCTGTGGCGTTTCGCAGGTGGCCGGCGGTCACGTGGGCCCACGTGACCGATCGGGTGAAGGCGATGCTGCGCGCGGCCGGCACGCTGCGGGTCCGGTAGACGATCGACGGTGGTGTCGCTGCCCACCAGTCGTAGACCGCATCGGCGAGCTGCTGGCTGACCGCCAACAGTGGGTCGCCGCTGCCAGGCATCGGCTGATCGAGACGTGCCGTGTTCACCCGATCGTCGAGGCCGAGCGCGTCGAGGTTGGACTGGTGAGTCAGGTGCAGCGTCGCTGGTGGACCCTCGAGGCGGACCAGGTGCAGGTCTGACGCGGCGGGGGTGATGCGCCTGGCGGGGAACCGTTCGCGTGCCGCGGCGACGGGGTCGTTGGCGGCGTAGCGGACCCGGAAGCGTCCGGAGGGTGGGTCGAAGCGGTGGCGTGGGTGGTCGAACCCCACCCAGTCCCAGCGGTCGGGAGGGTCGGTGTCGATCCGCCACCAGGCGCGTGCGGTCGCGGCGATGCGCAGTCCCGCTGGCCGCTGCTCGGGGAAGCGGGTCAGGACTGGTCTCCGGCGAGGTGGACGAGCGCGATGGCGGCCTCGGTACGGCCAACGGCCAGCAGATCCGCGACGGAGGAGCCGTCGGCGTCGACGCGAGGCGTCGTGGCGATCGCGTCGGCGTCGAGCCCGTCAGCCGCGACCTCGGACAGTGCGGCCAGCACGAGTGGCAGCCCAGTGAGGGTGTCCTGACGTCGAGGGTCGAACTGCCACGCGGGATGCAGCATCTGGTTGCCGGCACGGATGCCGAGCAGCGCGCCGCGGGCACGCCGCCGGTCCACGCCCTTACGATCCGAGATCGACGCCACCAGCTCGACGACCTGCCCGGTGGTCAGGCTCCGTGCCCGCAGCGCCGCGAGCCGGTCCGCTTGTCGCTGCCGGTTGATCGTGCGGGCGAGCCTGGCCACGTCATCGGCAGGCGCGGAGAAGGGATCGCCGACCGGGTCGGCGTCCGCCAGATGCTCCAGCGTCTCGACAAGCGAAGGGTCGGACTCGGCACGCTCTCGCAAGCGGTCGAGCACTCCGGTCAGCGTCACTGCACCATCCTTTCGTCTACCTTGTCTACAGTAGCGCGTCTACGGCGTCTACGCCGGGTGGCACGGCTGACCGGCGAGGAACCGATCCCTGACCGCCGTACTTGCTCGATCTGCCGACTCCGATATGGCAACTGAAGAGCTGATCGCGAAGCGGCAACCGAGGGCCGGTCGATGCTGGGCCGCATGCCGAGGAGGGGTCGTCGCTCAGGGCAAGTCCGGGAGGAGGTCAGCGG
>JBLRWQ010000145.1:0-3460 GCA_047921175.1 Nitriliruptoraceae bacterium
CCTGGCCATCAGCGCCGCCGCCGAGGGGGTCCGCGCCGCCCTTTCCATCCACCGCTCCCTCCTCCCCGACGAGTTCCGACTCTGACTTCTGGCGGGGCAACCCGGAAACGGCGTACCTTTCTGCCATGCGACGCGACCCACGTAACTCCCATCACCTGGCCACCATCAGTCACGAGGGGCTCTTCTGGGATGCGTACCTCGAATTCGAGGATGCGCCGGATCGGGGGGAGCCGGTGCGCGGTAGAATCGCCTTCTCCGCCGCGGGTGAGCAGGAGCAGGAGCCCGTCCGGACGGCCACCATCTTCCTGGAAGACAGCGCCCACGACGTGCTGGCCCGAGCGCGCGAGTTCAAGACCCACCAGCGTGACCCCGGCTGGTGTTGCGCTCCAAGGCCCCCGACGGGGTCTACCAAGAGATCTACGGCTACCTGCTGGTCCACTACGCCATCCGCACGCTGATGCACGACGCCGCGCTCGACGCCAAGCTTGACCCCGACCGGCTCTCGTTCATCCGCAGCCTGCGGGTCGTCAGACGAACCACCGCGTCCCACGCGGGTTTTTCCCCCTGAGATCCTGGCCGCCGCCCACACCAAGACCCTCGACGAGATCCTGTGGGAACCCCTCCCACAACGTCGCCTGCGCAGCAACCCTCGCGTCGTCGGTAAGCATTCGGCCAACCCTGTGTTGTGCGCCTGCAGAGAGGGGGGTCAGGTGGGTGGTGCGGTGAGGATGCGTCGCCAGTGGCGGTGCAGGGGACGCAGGTAGATGTCTTTGACCGGGACGGCACGTTGGTGGTGGTGGTCGAGCTTGCCGCGGCCTTTGGTCTGGCCGACGCAAGTCCAGTTCGCGGCCTTGTAGGCGGCGCCGGTGAACCGGCCGGTCTCGACGAAGGTTTCGAGCAGCACGGGCCGGTAGCCGTAGCGCTGCTGCCAGTCGGCGGCCAGCCGGCGGGCGGCGGCGGCGAGCAGGTGGGAGGCGAGGTTTGGGACGGTCACCTGGGGCGGGATCAGGAACCGGGCGTTGCCCACGACCAGGTGCAAGCGGGCCTCGCGGGTGGCGGCATCCCAGCCGATGTGGGTGTCGCGGGGTGCGCACTTCCAGGCGGACGCGGCGAAGCCGAGCGCGGCGACGGTGCCATGGCTGCTCTCGGCGAGGTAGCGCAGCTGCGCGCCGGCGAAGGGGGCGTGGCCCAGGTAGTGGTGGGTGGCGATCAGGGTGCGCCAGCGCGTCGACGCTGCAGAGTCCTCGACCACGGCCAGGCGGATCGGGCCGAGCGTGGCGAGGGTGGCCGGCATCGGCTGGGCGTCCAGGTCCAGCGCGAGCTGGGGGTCGGGGGGCAGGTAGCGGGTGTGGCGGCCGTTGCCGTTGCGGTTGCGGGGTGGGGGCAGGGTGATCAGCCCGTCGTCGGCCATGCGCAGCAGCGCGAGGCGGGCGGACATGTCCTTGGGCCGCCCGTCGATGCGGCGCCAGCCCAGCGCCTGACAGACCGCCTGGGCGATCTGGTTGCGGGTGGGCAGGCGTGCGGCTATGCCCCGGATGACCTCGAGGTCGTCGGGGGTGAAGTCGCGTCCGTGGTAGCGCACCGCCTCGGGCGCGGGGCCGTCGGTCATGGCGCGGGCCCCGGAGCCCGCCACGCGGCCACATCGGCCGGGTCGGCCGCCCAGGGCAGGAAGCGGGCCAGCACGTCGCCGTCGGGTGCACGCCCGCCCGCGTGCGCGCACGCTTCGAGGTAGGCGCGCAGGTAGGCCAGCGGGTCGCAGCCGGCGTGCCCGGCGGTCGCGGTGATGCTCCACACCCGCCCCGAGAGGACTGCGGCCCACACCGCGCCCGACCCGTAGTAGTTCTTGCGCCCCACGACCGGGTTTCGCAGCCCCCGCTCCGCACAGTTGTTGTCCAGCGCGAGCTCGGGGAACGCCTGGTGGCGGGCGAGCCCGTCCCACTCGCGGTCGAGGGTGGCCAACACCTTGGCCGCGGCGGGGTGCAGGGCCGCGTCGGCAACCTGGGTGCGGCGGGCGGCGTCGATGTCGGCCAGCGCGGCGGCGAACCCGGCTCCGGCCCGGTCCCGTTGTGGGCTGCCCGGCGGGCACGCTGCGCGCTCCCGGTGGGCGGCGTACAGGCCGGCGATGCGCCCGACCCACGCGTCGCGCCAGGCGCCCAACTGCTCGGGGTGGGCGTCGCCCGCGCGGATGAAGTAGCGGCGGATGTGCGCCCAGCACCACAGCGCCTGGACGCCCTCGATCTTCTCCAGGCACTGGTAGACGGTGAAAAAGTCCGAGGAGACCAGCAGCCGCCGGTCGTCCTCGAGCGCGGTCGCGTCCGCCTCGATGCCCAGGTGGTCTTTGAGGACCTTGGTCGAGCGTGACGGCTCGATGGTGTACACGGTCGTGTCCGCGGCGATGAACACCCACAGCCACCACCGGTGGTTGGCCTTGCCCTCGACGTCCTCGAACACCTTCCAGGAGGTCTCATCGATGTGCAGGTGGCCTGCGGCGGCGTTGCGCACGCGGATCGCCTCGTCCAACGGTTCAAGCAGCGCCGAGGTCGCCTTCAGCGCGCCCACCAGCGTGCCCTGGGCGACGTCGAAGCCCTCGCTCGCGAGCGCTGCGACGATCCGTGACACCGGCCGACCCCACACGTACTTCTCGACCAGCAGCCGGGCCAAAAACCCTGCGGTGAACATGCCCTTGGCGATCGGCTTGGCCGGCACCGGCGCGGCCACGATCCCCGACGACGCCGCGCACTTGCACGTGCGCCGGTACCGACGGCGGCGATGCACGATCCGCACCAGGCGCACCCGCCAGTCGATCTGGTCGCTGGTCTCCTCACCGAACGCAGCGTACGCCGTCCCGCACTGCCCGCAGCAGCGCTGCCCCTCGTCGACCTCGTGGACCTGCTCCTCGGCCTCCAGGTGGGACCAGTCACGCCGACCATGCCCACGCGAGCCGGGCTGCTGCCCGCGCCGTCGCCGCTTGGGGCCCTCCCCGCCAACACCCCCACCAGCACCCCCCACACCGCCGCCGTCGTGGTCGTCGTCCTGCCCGCCCTGCGCCTTCTGCTTGGGCTTGTGCTTCTCCGAGGAGTCCCCGAACAGCAGCCTGCTCAACGTCGCGACCTTCTCGCCCAACGCTGCGACCTGGCCCTTCAGGTCGGCCTCCCGCGCCCGCAACGCCACGACCTGGCCCTCGAAGTCGGCCTCCCGCGCCCGCAACGCCACGACCTGGCCCTCGAAGTCGGCCTCCCGCGCCCGCAACGCCACGTTCTCCGCGGTCAGCCGCTCCGCCTCACAACGCCAGTGCTCCGCATCGTCCACTGCAACCCGGGCCGCATCCATGGCCCAAGGAAAGCGGAAACCCGAACCCGTGTCCAGCACCTCTGACGGCCACCCACCTGGCCCAGGTCTACGGGTTCACCGAATGCATACTACGGTCGATTACAAGCTGTCGGTTGTGGAGGAGTATGAC
>JBLRWQ010000146.1:0-3392 GCA_047921175.1 Nitriliruptoraceae bacterium
CGGGGGCCCGTCCGGTTCGCGCCTGCGGAGGCCGCTGGGTCGGTGGGTCGGCCGGTACGGGTCGCCGGCCCACGCCGCCGGGTCCCCGCACGCCGGCGGGTCATGAGCCGTAGCCTGCCATCACCCGCGTGATCCCCGCGTCCCACCAGGAGGAGCGATGTCCCTGCTCGAACACGACACCGTCCGCTTTGCGCTCACCGAGCTCGATGGCTGGGAGCTCGAGGGCGACACGATCCGTCGGGAGCTGCGCTTCGGCACCTTCCGCGAGGCCATCGCGTTCATCAACCGTGTCGCTGACCTGGCGGATGCGGCGAACCACCACCCGGAGCTGACCAACGTCTACGCGACCGTCACCATCGTGCTCACGACCCACGACGCCGGCGGGGTGACCGCCAAGGATCTCGACCTCGCCCGGGAGATCGACCGCGTCGTGTGAGCTCGATACCTCGGCGGTCGCCATCGCGGCGCCATCGTCCTGAGCGCGGCGCCAGCGCGACGCCATCGCGGCCAGCGCGACGCCAGCGTCCTGAGCGAGGCGCTAGCGTCCCGAGCCGCCCGGGAGGTGCGGTGATGGACGTACGAGTCGACGGCAAGGTCGCCCTGGTCACCGGTGCCAGCCGGGGGATCGGCGCGGCGATCGCGGCCGAGCTACTCGCCAGCGGCGCGGCGGGGGTCGTCCTGACCGGCCGCCGCGAGGAGACCCTCGCGGCGGCCGCCGCGGAGCTCGGGGAGCGGGCCGTGCCCGTGGTCGCCAACGCCGCCGACGAGGACGGCGCAGCTGCCGCGGTTGCCGCCGCGGTGGACCGGTTCGGACGGCTCGACCTCGTCGTGGCCAACGCCGGAACGAACCCGTCTGCCGGGCCGCTCATGGACGTCGACCTCGGCGCGCTGGACCGCACCTGGGAGGTCAACCTGCGTGGCCCGCTGCTGCTCGTCCGGGCAGCCTGGCGAGGCTGGCTGGCCGAGCACGGAGGTGCGGTGGTGACGATCGGATCGGTCGGCGGGCTGGCGCCGAGCCCGCTGATCGGGGCATACAACGTCTCCAAGGCCGGCCTGCACCACCTGACCCGGCAGCTGGCCTTCGAGCTGGCGCCCGGGGTCCGGGTCAACGCCATCGCCGCGTCGGTGGTCAAGACCCGGCTCTCCGCCGCGCTCTGGAGCGAGGACGAGACCGCGGCAGCATCGCTGCATCCTCTGCGGCGGCTGGGCGAACTCGAGGACGTAGCGCGTGCTGCGACCTTCCTGCTCTCCGACGCGGCTGGCTGGATCACCGGTGTGGTGTTGCCGGTTGACGGCGGCCTGACCGGGGCCGGGCCTGCCGGGATCGTGCCGCAGACCAGCTGAGTCGGCACGACCGCGCGTCGAGCTTCGTCGTGTTGCGGGGTCGACGGGGTCGTGGTCTTGGCCTCGGCGCTCGGCTCGACGCGGTGGTGGTCTTGGTCGCGGTGCTGGACTCGACCCGGTCGTGGGTGCGGCAGTGCCGCCTCCCGCCGGTCGTGGTTCGGTCGGTCATTGCCACGCCTGCGGCGGCCTGGCGCCCGCCGGTGCCGTCGCAGCGTGGCCGGTGCGGCTGGTGTGTGCGCTCAGACGGACCGTGTGCGCGGTGATGCACAGGTGGCCACGCCCACCCTTGACTCGAACGTGTGTTCGATTACACTGGTCATCAACGGATCGTCCGCCCGGCTCGTGCGGGACGGACCCGAGCGATCGAGACGAGGAGGTCAGCATGCACACCGGTGCTGCTCCCCTCCTCGCCCCGGCACGTTCACGCCGACCCGCAGCCCGTCCCTCTAGCCGGCGACCGGCCGAGCTGCGGGTGGGGTCACCGACCGATACATCACCGGGCCGCCGGCACCTGGATGTTCCGTCAGCGCACGGCGATGTGCCGTTCACCTATCGGCGGCACGTGGCGACCGGGCAGCTCGCCGGGGAGGCTGTCGGTCCGTGGTCGTCGACGTCGCAGCCTTCGGAGCATCAGGACGTCGGCCGTGTCGTGTCGGAGATGGGCCGGTGGGCGCAGCGCACCGCTGACCTGGATCTGGATGCGCTCGCGGACCGGGAGCTCGAGGGGTTGCTGGACGACCTGCGGGTCCCGATCGCCCGGCTGGAAGCGACCCGGGCGCGGGGGCTGGCGGCCCTGGAACGTCGCGCGGCGCGGCGGGCCCCTGCAGGTGGTGCCACGGCCGCGGAGCTGGAGCAGCGGCGGCGCAACGCCCGCCGCCAGCGGATGGCCCCGTCGCAGGCGAAACGGGCCGCGGAGGCCGGCCGTGCTGCGGCCGACCATGCGGCGACCGGTGCGGCGTTCCGTGCCGGCACCCTCGGTGCGGAGCACGCCCGCCTCATCGGCAGCCTGCTGCGACGGGTCCCGCTCGACCGTCGTGCCGGGCTGGAGCAGGACCTGGTGGCGCTCGCGGCCGATCTGGACCCGGTCGCGTTCGGACGTCGTGCCCGCGAGCTCGTGGCGACCCTCGAGCCTGAGGCCGCCCGCCGGGACGAGCAGCTCAAGCACGAGCGGCGCTCCGTGCGGGCCAGCGACACCCCCGACGGCGGGTTCGCGTTCTCCGGCCTGCTGTACGGCACCGCCGCAGAGACCGCCCGCACCGCGTTCCGTGCGTTCCGGCGTGCCGATACCCCCGATGAGCACCGCACGACCGAGCAGCGCGACGCGGACGCGTTCGAGCAGCTGTGCGAGGCCGCACTCCGGCTCGGTGAGGCCCCCACCGACCACGGGGTCCGCCCGCACGTCATCGTCATCGTGGAGGAGACGGACCTTGCCGCACCCAACGGTCGGGTCCGGCTCGCGCACTCCGGCCAGCCCGCCACAACCACAGCGGTCGGGCACCTCCTCGACGACTGTGTCGTCTCCCGGCTCGTCCGGGACGCCGCCGGCACCCCGATCGAAGCCTCCGAAGGGGTCCGCACCGTCCCCAACGGCCTGTGGCGTGCCCTGCTCGTCCGGGACGGTGGCTGCACCTGGGCCGGCTGCGACGCACCCGTGTCCTGGTGCGACGTCGCCCACGGCAACCAGGCCTTCCGCCACCAGGGCCGGCTGTCCCCCGACAACGCCGCCCTGCTCTGCCGCCGCCACCACCGCCGTTTCGACAGCGGCCTGTACCGGATGGTCATCACCGGCAACCAGGTCCACTACGAACGCCGCACACCCACCCCCGACACAACCTCACCAACCACGGCCACACCGTCACGACCCGTAGGCACACCGTCACGACCCGTAGGCACAGGGTCACCGCCCGTAGACACACCGTCACCGGACGGACACGCTCCCACTGCCGCGCCGGACGGGTCAGCGCCGCACCGTGGCCCGACAGCTGCACCGGACGGGTCAGCACCGAACCGTGGCCCGACAGCCGCCAACCCGAACAGACCACCCCGAC
>JBLRWQ010000147.1:0-3287 GCA_047921175.1 Nitriliruptoraceae bacterium
CGGACGCAGTCAGAGGTTGGCGAGCCAGTCGAGTAGTTCGGGGTTCTGGTTCCATTCGGCCAGGTCGGCGGTGACGACGTCGACGTAGACGGCTTCGAGTGCTTTGCGTTTGGCCTCGGTGGAGGCTCGCGCGTAGATCTCGGTGGTGGACAGATCGACGTGGCCGAGGATGTCACGGATGTAGGGCAGCGGAACACCGGCTTCGTAGAGGTGCATGGCCCGACTATGGCGCAGAGTATGGGGACTGAGGTGGGCGTTGGTGAGCGCCGGATCGGCTGTCAGGTCCCGGTATTTGTGAAGGATCCAGGTGATCCCACCGCGGCTGAGTTTGGCGCGGTGCTGGTTGAAGAACACCGGATGATCCTCAGTGCCCGGGCCATTCAGATGCTGTTCGGCGAGGTAGGCGGTCAGCAGTGCCGTCGTGTTGGCGTCGAGCGGGACGTGACGGGTCTTGCGGCCCTTGCCGGTCAGGGCCGCCATGGCTGGGTGCTCCACGCGGATGTCGCGGACGGTCAGATCGGCGAGTTCTTGAACCCTGGCAGCGGTGTCGTAAAGCGTGGCGAGCAGGGTCGCGTCTCTGCGACCTGCGCGGGTGGAACGGTCGGGTGCGGCGAGCAGCCGGCGGGTCTGCTCGCCGTTCAGGTGGGCCATGGCCGGCCGGTCCTGTCTGCTGGCGGGGATCGCGAGGATGTCCTGGTAGCAGGCCATGCGGGCCGGGTCCTGGGTTTGCATCCAGGTGAAGAACGAGTCGATCGCGGCCAGCCGTTGGTTACACGTCGACGCGCTGTTTCCTCGGCTGGTGCGCAGCCAGTCGAGGAATCCGGTGATGGCGGCGGCATCGATCCGTTCGAGGGTGAGCTTTTCGGGCGCGATGGACCGCTGGTCGCGGAAGTAGCAGATCAGCAGTTTGAACGCGTCGCGGTAGGAGACGATCGTGTTGGGCGAGTAGCCGCGCAGCCCGGCCAGGTAGTCGGTCAGGAATCGGCGCAGGGACACCGCGAAGTCAGTGGCCATCGCAGTGTCCTTCCGTCATCGGCGGGACGACGTCGCCGATCGTCTGCTGCACGCGGGCGGTGATGTCTGGGTAGGACTCGGCGGTCAGGTGCAGGTAGTAGGCGGTGTCGGCGATGGATGAATGGCCCAGGTAGGCCTGCAGCACCGGCAGCAGTGCGCCGACATCGCGCCCCTGGGCGAACCAGGACCGCAGGTTGTTGACCGCCATCGTGTGTCTCAGATCCTGGACTCTGGGGCCGTGTCCAGGTCCGCCGTGGGAGATGCCCGCCTGCCAGAGAAACCGGCGGAAGTTGTGGTAGACGTTGCCGAGTGTGAGCGGCTGGTCGGGCCTGGCACCGGGGAAGAACCACTCCTGCCGGCCTGGCTGCCCGGCAACTTGAGCGTGGTAGCTGGCCAGCCTGTTACGCAGCGGCTCGGAGACGGGCATCTGTCTGTCCTTGCCGCCCTTCGCGTCGCGGATTTGCAGCACCCCGGTGTCGATGTCGACGTCGGCGACGCGCAGCAGGCGGGCCTCCGAACAGCGCAGGCCGCAGGCGTAGATCGTGCGGAACAGCACCGGCATGACCAGGTGGCGCAGCGGAACCTGCGAGCAGTAGTGGCAGTGGTCGGTCTGGGCGAACAGCGCGGCCAGTTCGGCGTCGATGTAGATGTAGGGGACATAGCGGGCGGGGCGGGGCAACGCAGCCCGGGGCAGTAGGTAGGCCGCCACGCCGCGGCGGCCCAGCCAGCGGGCCAGCTCTCTGGTCGGCGCGGCCAGGGTCTGCAGCGTCGCGGGCTTGACCCCTCGCGCCCGGGCTGCGGTGATCCACGCGCTCACCGACGCCTCGGACAACGTGTCCAGGCCCGGGAACTCGCGGCGGGTGAACGCCTCGAACCGGGCCAGCACCCGCGCCTCGGCGTGGTACTTGTAGCCGACGGCGCGCTTCTCGCCCACCAACCCAGCAATCGCGTCGTCAAGCGTGATCGCGGCGCTCATCGTCCCGTCCCCATCCCCGACGTCGGCGCGTCGGGATCCAGCGCGCACTGCGCCAACAGCCGCAGCGAGGACTTCAGGTAGACGCCTGTCGATGCCACCGACTGGTGGCCGAGGATGTCGGCGATCTCCTCGATCGGTGTGCCCTGTTCCAGCAGCCGGGTCGCCAGCGTGTGTCGCAGCGAGTGCATGCCGTGGCGGCGCCCCTCGCCCAGCGGGACATGCGCGGCCCGGGCATGCTTGACCAGGATCTGATGCAGATGATCCTGCTCAGAGAACGGGCCGATCGGGGCCGTGTGCCGGACGAACACCTGCGGGTGGTCGCATGCCGGGCGGCCGTGGCGAACGTAATCGATGATCGCCCAGCCGACGTCCTTGAGCAGCGGCAACTGCACCCGGTGGCCGGTCTTGGCCTGCACCACCGACAGCCGGTTGTCAGGCCAGTCCAGATCGGCGAACTCCACTCGTTTGACGTCAATGCCGCGCAGCCCGAGCCGGGTGATCAACAAGATCATCGCGTAATCGCGTTTGCCGGACGGGTTGCCCCGGTCGATCGCGGCCAGGATCTTGGTCACGTCGCCCGGGTCCCATACCGACGGGATCCGCGCCTGCCTGGTCGACTTCGCCGCCGGCACCGCTTCCAGCACAGTGACGTCGACCAGCCCCTCGCCGGTAGCGAAACGCAACAGAGACCGCACCGCACACAGTTTGTGCTCCACCGTCTTGGCCTGGTAGCCGGCCAGGGAAGCCACGAACGCACCCAGGACCTCGGCATCCAGGCCGGTCAATCCACCCCGTCTGCCGGTGAACGCAACGAACTCCCCGGCCACCGTGCCGTAGGACCGCACCGTCGACACCGCGTAGCCATCCGTCCGCAGCCACGCCTGGAACCGGGACACAACGTCCGCCTGATCAGCGCTCAGCTTGTCCACGGTACGCGAATAGCGGCGCAGCACCGCCCCGCGAACTGCGAAGTCGTCGAGCATCGCCGCGACCCGGAACAAGTACACATCCGTCGCCTTCAGCGTGCCGGCCCGCTCCTTGACGAAGAACCCGCCACAGGCCTGGTCGACCCAGGCCATCGCCACGTCCAGCGAGAACTCCTTGACCCCACGGGAGGCGAAGAACCTCTCCACACGGCGCCAGCAGCCCCGATACCAGACCATCGTCGAGGGCTTGTAGCCCATACGCACCAACTCGGCATCCAACCCGGACACCAGTTCGGACACAGTCACCATGACAGCAGACCTCCAATCACAAGGCCCGGCACCCTGCCGAGCCGTGTGACCAGAATCCCCCA
>JBLRWQ010000148.1:0-3136 GCA_047921175.1 Nitriliruptoraceae bacterium
CGCCGAGTTGCTGGTCAGCCTCGAGGGCCCGGTTGTGGATGACCTAGCAGCGGTCGAGCGGGCGTGGGCGGAAGAGCTTGAGACCCGTGCACGTCGCGTCCTGGCCGGGCCGGGGCAGGGCGAGGAATGGAGCCATGTCCGTGCCCGTCTTGGCCGAGCGCTGACCGACGGGTGAGTCGCCGGGTACTCGTCGAGTCCGAGGCCTCGAGCGAGCTCCGCGAGGCCGCGCTGTGGTACGAGGCTGAGCGGCCCGGTGTTGGCCTGGCGTTCCTCGCCGCTGTCGACCGAGGCATGGAACAGGTTGCAGCCTGGCCCGAGACCGGGACGCCGGTTCCTGGTGTCTCCGCCGACCTACCGGTCCGCAAGCTGTCGATCCCGCGGTTCCCGTACTACCTGGCATACCTGGTCGCGGACGACGCGATACGCGTTCTGGCCGTTGCCCACGAGCGACGACGTCCCGGCTACTGGCACCCCCGCACCGAACCTTGACGATGTGCGCCTCGTCGATACCCGGATCCCGCCGTAGCGATCGGATGCGATCACATCAGGTTGACGCTGAGGCAGCGAAGCCGAAGTACGTGGTCGCGCCCGTTACCACCACGAGGGCGGCTGCGAACGGCCAAGCCATCGAAGTGAACGCGGCAAGGAACAGGGTGAGCAGCACCGCCGACATCACGGCCCTCTTGAGTGCCGAGATCCGATGCTCACGTTGAGGTGAGGTGTCCATCAGGGTCCCCTCGTCCGTCATCAGCGAGCATCCACGGCACCATGGACCGTAGCCAAGGCCGCAGTCACTCGCACGCCACGAGCACGCGGATGGCCGCGCGCACGTGCGCTCACACGCGTCGCAGACGCCGGAACGCAACGATCGGAGCTGTACATCGACCCGCAGTCGGGTAGCCGGGGCACATTGCTGTGCCCCGGTGTTAGGCGCCAGGTCTGGTGAGGATGGGGGTGTCACGTTTGGTGAGGACGTGATCTGGGGTGGGCGTGGCTGCGCCCCCGCCGTGGCGGGGGCGCTGGGGGTGGCGGGTCAGCCCAGGCCGAGGAGGATGGCGATCTCGATGGGGCTGTAGCCGTCGTGGTGGGCGTCGGTGACTGCGCTGGTGAGGTCGGTGTCGGCCTGGCGGATGAGGCTTGCGAGCAGGTGGATGCGGTTCGCGGGGTCAGTGGCTTCGAGGTCGCGGATGATGGCGAGAACTTCGATCGCTTCGTCGAGGGTGTGGCGGGTGTCGTGGTCGGGGTAGGGGCGCAGGTCGCAGACGTGGGCCATGTCAATCGGCCGTGACTTCGGTGACGGCGGCCTTGGCAGCGGATTCGTCGACGATGCCCTTGTTGTCGGCGTAGGCGGCGATCAGCGCTTGG
Source organism: Nitriliruptoraceae bacterium (assembly GCA_047921175.1). GTDB lineage: Bacteria > Actinomycetota > Nitriliruptoria > Nitriliruptorales > Nitriliruptoraceae > T1Sed10-7. The sequence continues at coordinate 1,366 of JBLRWQ010000148.1, forward strand.
ATGGCGAGGTTGTTGATGGCCCGTGGGATCCCACGGGAGGTCTGGTGGATCAGGGCGATCGCGTCGTCGGAGAACAGCGGGTCGGACCGTCCTGCGAGGGCGAGGTGGTGGCCGATGTAGGCGGCGGTCTCTTCCAGGGGGAGCCCGTCGAGGTGGAACCGCAGGCCGATGCGCTGGTCGAGCGCAGCGAAGTGGCCTTGCTTGAGGCGTCGTCGCAGGGTGGGCTGGCCGAGCAGGACCAGTCCGAGCGAGGACCGGGAGTCCATGTCGGTGTTGGTGAGCAGCCGGAGCTGTTCGAGCTGTTCGACCGACAGCAGATGCCCCTCGTCGACGATGAGCACGACGGTCTTGCGGCGTTCCTCGGTCTCGGTGGCGAGCAGGTCCTGGGTCTGGGAGATCAGGGCGGGCCGGTGGAACCGGGGGGTCTCACCCAGGGCGGTGACGAGGTGGTGGTGGATGCCGCGGGCGCCGACCATGGGGTTGGACAGGTAGATGATCGTGAACCTGGACGTATCGAGGGTCGCGACGGCGGCGCGGGCGGCGAGGGTCTTGCCGGCACCGACCTCGCCGGTGATCACCCCGATCGCGGTCTCGTCGACCAGCCAGCGCAACCGGGCGACGGCTTCTTTGTGGGTCCGGGCCGCGAAGATCTGCGACGGGGCGATCGACCGGGAGAACGGGGTCCGGGTCAGCCCGTAATGGGCTTTGAGCTTGTCCACGGTCATCGGCCGACCTCCGCGTCGTCGTCGTGGTCGTAGAGGTCACCGAAGTTGATGGTCCGGCGGGTGGCCTGTTCGTGCTCGGCCTGGATCAGGGTCAGGTAGTCGATCCCCGTCGAGGTCATCCCGTCGAGGAGCTCTGGCGACTCGGCGGTCGCTTTGGGGTGCACGTGGGTCTTGACCTCGTGCGGGATGGCGGTCCCGAAGTCCCGGCCGTCGAGACGGACCTGCAGGTGGGTGAGGTCGAACGGGTCGAACACCAGCTGCACACGCCGGCCGACCAGCACCGGGTCGACCTCGTAGCGGTTGCCGTGCAACGACACCAGCGCGGTCTTGGTCACGGTGCGCGTCTCGGCCCACAGGAACGCTTCCCGCAGCTGGCTGGATGTCGGGACGTCGGGGATCCCGGCGGCGGTGAACCGGACGATCGGCGGCTGGCCGGTCTCGCGGTGGGTCCGGTGGTGGTAACGGGTCTCGACCCAGGCGCTAAACAGCCGGTTCAGCTCCTCCAGGGAGGCCAACTGGTCGTCGGCGATCTCGACCAGGAACTGGGCTCTCACGGTCGCGAAGAACCGTTCGATCTTGCCCCGTCCCTGGGGTTTCCCGGGCCTTGAGTGCACGAGCTGGATCCCGAGCACCGCACAGATCCGCTGCAACTGATGGGACACGAACGGCGACCCGTTGTCCACGTTGTGCCGACGTCGGCACAACGTGGATTATGCCGAGGTCCGGGTTATGCCGACCTTGACGCAGAAGCCCTGCTCAGCGGGGGTGAACGTGCCGCTGGTGTTGGCATAATCACAGCGACTCGAGGAAGGCGATGATGGTGTCGGGGGCCTGGTAGCGGCCGGGTCTGGTGGTTGGTTGGCTGGTGCGGGCGATGGCACGTTCCTTCTGGGTCATGTCGGCGTGCAGGTAGATGTTGGTGGTCGAGATCTGCTCGTGGCCGAGCCAGAGAGCGATGACTGCGACGTCGACCCCTGAGGTCAGCAGCCGCATCGCGCAGGTGTGCCTGAGCGTGTGGGCCGTCACCTGTTTGGTTGCGAGGGAGG
>JBLRWQ010000149.1:0-3132 GCA_047921175.1 Nitriliruptoraceae bacterium
CTGGAAGTGGTCGATCACCCGCAGGTCGCGGAAGGTGCCGGCGATGCGGGTCGGCGGGCTGCCGTCCTCGCTGATGAAGCGGGTGGTGCGGGTCTGCGGCGACATCCACAGGCTGAACCAGGTGCGGTTGGTCCCCGGCTCCCCCTCGAAGCAGCGGTTCACCGCGTCGGGCACGTAGCAGTTGCCGATCACGTACAGGTCGCGGCCGGTGGTGGGCAGCGGGTTGTCGACGTGCACCGACACCCCGAGCCAGCGCAGGGCCCACACGGACCCGTCGGCGCCCAGCTGGACCTCATCGAGCACCACCTCGACATCGCTGCGGTGGCCGACATGGACGTCCTGCTTGCCGCCGACCACGTTGTTGGCCGTCAACGCGAGCAGGTCGGCATCCTCGGGCAGCTCCAACGACCCCGTCGCGTTCACGGCCTGGAAGCCGGCCTGGACCTGCTCGTCGGTCGAGTAGACCTGCAGGTGCCGCTCGGTGAGCGCGTCGCCTACGGCCCGCACCATCGCCGGGGTGCTCCACGCGCCGGCGACGATCCGCTCGAAGGCCGTGTCGCCGAGCGCACGCAGGACGTCCTTGCGCTCATCGCTGCGGTCGAACCCGTAGGTGTCGTAGATCTGGTCGGTGACGAAGCGGGCGAAGGCGTCGACGGGGAGGCCATCGGCGAGACCCACCTCGGCGGCGACCTCGGCGCTGACCGGCAGGGTGGAGCCGGTCGGCTCCAGCAGGCGCTGCACGCCGGGGGGATCGAGGAGGACCACGCCGTCGAGGCGTTCGCCGGTCTGCAGCTCGAAGAGGTCCAGGATCACCTTGCCGGTGGTGGGCAGGTCCGGATCGAGGTTGCTGTTGGGGAAGGACCGCGCGGCCGCCGTCGTGGCGTAGCGCCCGAGGAAGGCCTCGTCCACGCCCGGGGGGTTCAGCGGGGACAGCCCGATGGTGCGGATGCGGCCGAGGCGGGTCTCACCCTCGGGGAGGCCGGCGTCGTCGAAGGGGTCGTAGGCCTCGCTGGCCCCGAAGGTGACCCGGCCGTCGTCGACGGACAGGACGCCCCAGAACCCGATCAGGCCCCCGGTGCCGCGCAGCTCCGCGGAGGTCTGCATACCGATGAAGTAGCGGCGCTCGCCCTCGGCACCGAGGAAGCCGGGCAGGGCCGAGGTCAGCGCTTCGGCCCGCTCGAGGGTGGCCGCCGTCTCGTCCGCCAGGGTGAGGACGTCGGCGCGTCCGTCGATGACCACGCCGGGCAGCCAGGCCTCCGGGGGGACGGCGAGCTGGTCACGTGCAGCCGTGAGCCGGTCGATCGGCATCTCGGCGATCAGGTCGCGGGCCGCGAGCACCGGCTCCAGGTCCACCCGGCCGTCGACCACGGCGACGTCCAGTCCCTGGGCCAGCAGCTGCTGGCCCTCGGTCACGGTCAGCTCGGCGATCTCCACGGCGGCGTCCGCCACCTCGATGACCTGCCGGGTGACCGTCACCGTCGGGCCGAGGTAGGGCACCTCGGTGGCGATGGTCCAGGTGAAGCGGCCCGCACGGCGGGAGGCGTCGTCCAGTTCCTCGCTGGCGGTGGCGAGCGAACGCTGGGCCTCGTCGATGTCGACCTCGCCGAGGGCGCCGCGGACCTCGCCCATCGCGCTGCGGGCCGTCACCAGCGACTGCCGGACGGACAGCAGGTCGAGGGCGACCCAGCCGAACACGATCGGGCCGCCGATCAGGATCACGGCCAGCAGCACGCGGGCGATGATCCGGACGGCCAGGCCGTCGTCCCACGGCGTCTCCGGTTCCGCGCTCATCCACGTCCCTCGCTGCGACCTTCGAGCCCGATCAGCTCGCGCGATGGTCGCACATCCATAGCGATGGCCCGCGCCGGTCCGACGCGGGCCACAGGTTGCTGCAGGGGGTCAGGCGCCGTGGTCGACCCGCTTCGGGCGACGGACCGCGAGGACACCGAGCCCGACCAGGACCGCACCGACCAGCGCGAGCAGCAGCGTGTTCGCCCCGGTCACGGCCAGGGAGGTTCCCAGCACGTCCGTGGGCTGCGCGGTGATGACCTCACCGGCGACCTCGGTCTCCTCCGGCGGTTCCCGCTCCTCGACGACCGGGAGGACATCCACGCCGTAGATCGTGCAGATCTGTGCCGGGTTCAGGCCCCGGGCGATCAGGTCCTCGAGCGAGGGGCGCTCGTCGCCGTCGATGTCACCGACCAGCGGAGAGTCGTCCAGCTGTGCGACCGCAGCGACGCAGCTACCGAAGCCCTCGTCGGCGAAGCCTTCCTGCGCGAACGCCGTGGCAGCGACTGGCCCGAGCAACAGCACCGCAGCCATCGTCGCTGCGGTGAGCAGTCGACATCTCATCGTCTCATCCCCTCGTCCGGGTGGCACACCGCCGACCCGCCCCTGGCTGGTCCGCGGTGACACTCACCTCGACCTGCCCATCTTCGCACACGTGGCGCGGTCTGTGAACCTGGTTTCTCTACGTTACCTCCGCCGCGACCTCCGCGGACGGGTGACGAGTGTGTCACGTCACCAGCGAACGGCAAGCGCCCACTCGCCGAACGTAACCAGATGATCACGTGCGGTCCCAGGAAGAGCGCCCGGAGCGCGCGACCCATCGGCACGCGGGTGCCGGTCCCGCCGGCCCGACCGGGGGTCGGCACGGCCTGCTCCACCTCGTCACACCGCTGGCGTACCGTGCGCGGTCGCAGCCGCCTGACCGACGACCGGGAGCGATCCACGACGATGGCCAGCCAGGACACCCTCCTCTCCGGTGAGGTCCGGGACGTCTCGCTCGAGTCCCGGATGGAGCAGGCGTTCCTCGACTACTCCATGTCGGTGATCGTCGGCCGGGCGCTGCCGGATGTGCGCGACGGGCTCAAGCCGGTCCAGCGGCGCATCCTGTACTCGATGTGGGAGTCGGGGCTGCGTCCGGACCGTCCCTACCGCAAGTGCGCCTCCGCGGTCGGTGAGGTCATGAAGACCTACCACCCCCACGGCGACAGCTCCATCTACGACGCCCTGGTCCGCATGGCGCAGGACTTCTTCGGCGCTGTTGCCCTGTTCCGGGAAGATCGCCACCCCGATGCTGGAGGTGACATGCAGCTCGTAGCCCTGGACGTGGTAGAGCTTGGCCAGGCC
>JBLRWQ010000150.1:0-3103 GCA_047921175.1 Nitriliruptoraceae bacterium
GCAGTTCGATGGCCTCGTGGAGGGCTGCGAGGCTGTCGGGGTCGATGGTGGGCCGGCGGGGTTGCATGGCGGTCAGTCTGCGGTGTGGTCGGCGACGGCTGCGGCGGCGCAGTCGTGGTCGACGATGCGGTTGTTGCGGGTGTAGCCGGCGATGAGTGCGGCGACGGCGAGGTTGCCGATCTGGCGGGGCAGTCCACGGGCGGCGTGGACGAGGGTGGCGGCGGCGTCGTCGGCGAAGATCGCATCGGTGCGGCCGGCGAGCGCGAGGTGGTGGGCGAGGTAGCCGACGGCCTGGTCGGTTTCGAGCGGTTGGAGGTGGGCGCGGACGGCGATGCGCTGGTCGAGCGCAGCGAACGATCCACGGCGTAGGGTCCGCCGCAGGGTGGGTTGACCGACCAGGACCAGTGCCAACGGGGAATCGGAGTCGAACTCCAGGTTGGTCAACATGCGTAGCTGTTCGAGCTGGTCGGCCTCGAGGAGGTGGGCTTCGTCACAGACCAGGACGGTGTGTTTGTGGCGTTCGTCGCGTTCTCGGACGAGCAGTTCAGCGGTCTGGGCGATCAGGGCACCGCGGTGGAACCGTGGGGCCACGCCGAGGTGGTAGGCGATGTGCTGGTGGATCCCGCGGGCACCGACACCGGCGTTGCCGACGTAGATGATGGTGTGGCCGGACGGGTCGAGGCTGTCGATGGCGGCACGCACGGCCACGGTCTTGCCGGCGCCGACCTCCCCGGTGATCAGCGCGATGGCGTTCTCGTCGATCGCCCACCGGATCCTGGCGGTCGCTTCGTTGTGGCCGGGATGGTCGAACAGTTCGGAGGGGGCCAGCTGCTTGGCGAACGGGGTGCGTGACAGGCCCCAGTAGCGTTTCCAGCCGTTGGTGTCAGCGGTCATCGGCGGCCTCCTTGCCGTCGGGATCGGGATCGGGGGTCTGGTAGGACATCGTGCGGCGCTGCTGCTGGGTGTGGTCGGCCACCAGCGCGTCGAGGTAGCGGATCCCGGTGGGCTCACCCGGGCCGGGCCGGTTGGTCTGCTTGAGCTTGGGATCCAGTAACTGTTCAGGCCCCCGTGCCGTATGTGGGCAGGGGCGTGTGACGGCCGGCGCGGCCGTGGACGTCAGTCGACGCATCACAGCGTGCCTGGTCGGTGCGGGTCAGGCGGCGGCCGGTAGGGCTTGGGGTGGTCCGGCTCGGGCCGGGGGTAGCCACGGGTCGCCGACGAACGCCTGTTGGAGCACGTCGAGCAGGTTGACGTTGTGCTTGCGTGCGGTCGCGAGGTAGCTGCGGACCGCGCAGAACGCCTCTGCGCCTGCCAGGGTGCGCCAGCAGCCCGAGACCTTCTGTTGCAGCTTGATCATCCGCACGTCGCGTTCTGCCAGGTTGTTGTCGAACGGCACCGACAGGTCGGTGGTGAAACGCAGCACCGCCTCCTGATGGTCGTCGAGGCGGCCGAGCAGGTTGGCGGCCTTGGACTTGGCGGTGCGGCCGCGCCTGCCCGTCCGGGGCGGGGTCGGGTTGGCGGCATGCCCAGCGGCGATGACGTCGCGGTAGCGGCGGTCGATGTCGCCCAGCGTCACGGCGTCGAGCCGGTCGGCTCCGGCATCCACCGCGACCTCGACCAGCTGCTTGGCCTCAACCAGCAGGTCGGACATCTGCCCGGCCCAGCCCTGGCCGGCCTCCAACGCGGCGGTCAGCTCACGCAGCAGATGGGCGTTGCACAACGCATGGGTGATGGCCTCATAGCGCCAGTACGGCGGCCAGCAGTCGTGGACCGCGACCCCGGCGAACGCCGGCAGCACCCCGGCAGCGTCCATCGCGACGACCCCCCGCCGACGATGCACGGCCACCAACGTCAAGTCTTGGGTGCCCGCGCTGTGGATCCAGTGCAGCGTCCCGTCGATGCGTGCACCGGTCTCGTCGAAGCACACCACCGGCGCGGCCACCAGCTGGCGGCGGATCACCTCGACCGCCGTGCCGACCTTGCCGGGCGCTTGAGCCAACACCGCCCAGACTGTGCCGGTCGCGACCGCCACCCCCAGCAGATCGCCCATCAACGAAGCGAGACGATCCACCGGCAGATGCTGATACACCGCCAGGTACACGATCGCGGCCCGCACCCTGGACCCATAACAGGCCGGCGCAGTCGCCTCGACGGGAAACTCGGCGGCAGTTGTCTGCCCGCAGCCGCACCGGCGCCGCTGCGCACGATGCTCGACCACCTCCACCCTGGGCTCGGGCAGGTCGAACACCTGCCGGGCTACCTCACCGACCACCTCTGCGTCATCCAGCGCCTCACCACACCCCGCACACGCCGACGGGACATGGACGACCACCTCGTCAGGATCGTCGACCTGCGCGAGATACCGGCCATCCGCACCGGGCTGCTTGCCCGGCCGCCGACCCGACACCCGCCGCACCGGCGGTGGCTTGCCCAGCCCCTCCGAGGACGGCGGCTTGGAGGAGTTACGCGGGTTCTGCTCCAGCCGTGCCACCAGCTCCGCGATCCTGACGTCCTGCTCCGCGATCCTGACGTCCTGCTCCGCGACCCTGGCCTCAAGTCCGGCGATCACTTCCCTCGCGGTCCCCAGCTCGGCGCGCAGCGAGACGTTCTCCGCCTCCACCTGCGCGACCTTGCGGTCCACACCGCCTCCTGCCACACCAGCAACAGGAAGAACGGTAGCTACATCCAGCCCCAGATCCTCGTAACCCGGACGTCACCACCTGAACAGTTACCCTTGAGCCTGCTATGCAGCAACGCCAGATAGCGGTCACGGTTCTTGTCGAACCGCTCGATGGTCATCCCATCGATTCCGCCGGCGCCCCGGTTCTTCTTCACCCGCTGCCACGCCCGCGCAAGATTGCGCGGGTCATACACCTGGCTGATCAGCGAGTGCGCCTTCTGTGCTCCCATACGCTGCTACCTACCTGGCTTGCCGCATCCCTTCGCGGGTGTCCTCAACCACGACGCCTCGGTCATTGCCTCAGCAACCATCAGTCCGTCGTGGCCTACTCGCCCACTCCACAACGCCGCTCGCCAACACTCCAGCGTGACCCCTTCCCCAAGGTCGGCTGCTTTTGGCGCGCCGCCCGCCGTCCCTCTCGGG
>JBLRWQ010000151.1:0-3084 GCA_047921175.1 Nitriliruptoraceae bacterium
GGTGTTGGCGGTGATGGAGGTCCTGCGTCGGGCAGGTGCTGGCCGGGTGCTCGTGCCCTCGGTGGTCACGGTCGAGGCCCTGACGGGTGACGCTCGCGAGCGTGCCGTGAACCAGGTCCTCAAGCAGATCGACGTGCAGGAGCAGCTGCCGCTCGCCCATGCTCGTGCTGCAGCAGCGCTGCGGCAGGGCACCGACAGCTCGGCCGTGGACGCCGTCGTTGCGGAGGCTGCCGTGCGAACGAGAGCCGCCTACGTGATCACCTCCGACGCCGACGATCTGCAGGCCCTGATCGACCGAGGCGCGGGACGAGCGGCGGTCGTGACCGTCTGACGTCGCGTCACACCGTGACGCGATCCTGCGATGCCGCACCGACGCGACGTTCCCCGGATCCCCGCACCCGCGTCGCGCAGGTTGCTACGGTCCCCGGTTGTGCCGGTGGGAGCAGGCACGGTGGGAGGGTGTCGATGCCGTCGTCCGGTGGTGCGCGCCGTTGGCGGCTGCATGGGCGCCGATCGCTGCTGCTGCTGCTGGCGGCGGTGGCCGGGCTCACCCTCCTGGTGGCCGGCTGCACGAGCGGCCCGGAGTTCGCCCGCACCATCGACATGGAGGACAACTTCTTCGACCGGGACGTCACCCGCATCGCCGAGGGGGAGGCGGTCCGGTTCCGCAACCGCGGGGTCGTGCCCCACAACGCGATCGACGTCGGCGGCACCTGGTCCACCGGTGAGGCCCTCGGCGGTGACCGCCTCGATCTGATGGACCCGGGGGAGGAGGTCGTGGTCACCTTCGACGAGCCGGGTGTGTACCGCTTCTACTGCTCCCTGCACGCCTCCGACGACGGGTCCTCCGGGATGGCGGCGACGCTGGTCGTCGGCGACGTGCCCTTCTCCGCTGCCGGCGAGGACGCGCCGACCGAGCCGGTCACCGAGTGGACCGGGGTGACCCGGCGCGTGCCGGAGGACCACCCGACGATCCAGAACGCGGTCGACGCGGCCGATCCCGGCGACCTCGTCCTCATCTCCCCGGCACCCGAGACCGACGCGCACCGGGCCGAGGACGGGCGCTACGTCTACTTCGAGCAGGTCGACATCGCGACGCCGTACCTGACCGTGCGGGGGACGGACCGCAACGCGGTCATCATCGACGGCGAGCACCAGCGGCCGATCGGCATCAACACCGTGGCGGCCGACGGCGTCGCGGTCGAGAACCTCACCGTGCGCAACACCACCGGCAACGGCATCTACTGGACGGCGGTGCGCGGCTACCGCGGGTCGTACCTGACGGCGATCAACAACGCCATCTACGGCATCTACGCCTTCGACTCGACCGACGGACTCTTCGAGCACAGCTACGCCAGCGGGTCGAAGGACGCCGGGTTCTACGTCGGGCAGTGCGACCCCTGCGACGCGATCCTCACCGGCGTGACGGCCGAGCTCAACGGCATGGGCTACTCCGGCACCAACGCTTCGGACGTGTTCCTCGTCGACTCCGTGTGGCGTCACAACGTCTCCGGGATCGTGCCCAACACCCTCGACTCCCAGCGCCTGCCACCCTTCGGCCGGGTCACGATCGCCGGGAACCTGATCCACGACAACGACAGTCGCGAGGCACCCGCGTTGGGCCTGCAGTGGAGCGCGTTCGGCAACGGGGTGCTGCTGACCGGCGGCATGGACTCCCTGGTGACCCGCAACCGGATCGTCAACCACGAACGCACCGGGGTGACGATCGGCCCGAACCTGAGCCGCAACTTCTGGATGAGCGGCGGCAACGTCGTCACCGACAACGTCATCGAGGGGTCCGGCTACGCCGACGTCGTGCTCGCCGGGCCCGCCCTCGCCGGCAACTGCGTCGCCGGCAACGCGCCATCCCGGACGGTGCCGGCCGCGCTGGAGGCCGCCGCGGGCTGCGGGCCAGCGGCGGTCGCCGGGGCCCAGGCCGGCCCGGCCGATCCCGACCGTGGCGCGGTCCGGCTGCCGTCCCGCTTCCACCTCGCGCCGACGTTGTCGTTCGTGGGTCTGGTCGCGGAGAGCGAGTTCGGGCTCCAGCCCGACAACGACCACCGGGACACGCCCCACCCGCCCGACCAGCCGACGCTGCCGGACCCGCAGACCGCGCCGGTGGTCCCGGCGGTGGACGTGTTCGAGGGCTTCGGGCTCGACCTGGCGGCGATCGAGGTCCCGGACGCGCCCGACGGGCTCGTCATCGACCAGGCGGCGGTCCCGCTGGTGGCGGGGGTACCGCTCGGCCTGGGCGCGTTCTCGACCCTGTACGGCGTGCTGGGCTGGCTCGGTCCCTTCGCGCTGCTGGTCGCCTGGGTGGCCTTGGCGTTGCTCGACCTGGCCCGACGGGATGACCTCGGTGCGGGCGCCACCACCGGCTGGACCGCGGTGGTGTTGCTGGTGCCGTTCGCGGGCGCGCCGGTCTACCTGCTGGCCGGAGGGGCCGCGCTGCCGCGCTGGCTGCGCTGGTGGAGCGTCCTCGGTGCCCTGGCGGTGGCCGTGGTCCTGCTCGGTGCCGCCGCGGTGGTGGGAGGCTTGCTGTGATGCCGGTCGGGACGTCGAAGCGCATGCCGGAGGTGGCGTGATGGGAGCGGTGCAGGTGGTCGTCGGGCTGTACGCGACGGTGCTGCCCTTCGCGGTGCTGGGCGCATGGATCGCGGTGGCACTGTGGGACGTGTCCCGACGGGTCGGTGCGGCGGAGCTGGCGACCGGGGCCGCGGTCGGCTGGTCCGCGGTGGTCCTGGTCGTGCCGGTGGTGGGCGCAGCCACGTACCTGCTCGCCAGCCCGTCCCTGCCACGCCGGCTCGGGGTGCTGTACGTCCTCGGTGGGCTCGTCGCCTGGCTGGTCATCGTGGCCCTGGCCGCGCTGGTGGGTGCGACCGGCTGATGGTGTCCGAGGAGCCGACCTGGAGCCGACGCGACGTGCTGCGTCGGGGCGGGGTCGCCGGTGCCGTCGCCATGGGTGGCGCGGTGCTGGGACGTGACCTCCTGACCGGCAGGGACGCCGCCGCGGCCGCCGGCCACGAGCACGGCGCGACGGCCGGTGCGTACGCGGCCGCCCAGCCGCCGGTCGCCGATCCGGCC
>JBLRWQ010000152.1:0-3059 GCA_047921175.1 Nitriliruptoraceae bacterium
CTCGTCGCGTCGCGAGCTGGGGTGCACCTCGAACGATAGGCGCCAGCGGGGTCCCGGTCCGGTTGTCCGTGGCAGGTGGAACCTCGTGCCGCGGTCATCCCAGTTTGAGTTCGGCAGCGAGTGTTGCTGCTCTACTCACAAAGGGGCGGCATCCGGGTTCCTCGGCGCGGAACGCCACGACTCGCGGTGCGTTCGCCGGGCGATGAAGAGAAGTCCCATAAACCCACTTGCCCATAGTGGGCAGGGCCCGTACAGTGTTGTAGACACCACCGTCGCAACGAGGTTCAGATGGCCGCACTCGTACAGACCGACTCGAGGAGCCGCGTCGTCCTGCCTGGGCATCCCGACCAGATGTTCCAGGTTCAGGAGAACTCGGACGGCAGCATCCTGCTCCAACCGGCACGTGTCGTCACCGAAGCACAGGCGGAGTACGACGAGACGCCTGAGCTCCAAGAGCTTCTGAGCCGCGCGATGACGTCACCCACGAAGAAGCGTCGCCGTAGCCGCGCCTGATGGGCGACGAGCTGGACGACTACTCCGCCGTCGCTGAGCAGCAACTGGACACGTTGGAGGTGGCGGACCCGGACACGTACAACGACGTGCTGGCCATGTGCGAGCTGATCTTCAGCAACCCGGGCAGAGCTCAGTCGCTGTCCACGGCAGTCCAGACGCGCGACGGCATCGTGTTCCGACTACCGGTGCCGGGTCACGCCCCCTTGAAGGTGTTCTGGACGCCCGCCGGCCCACGGGTCGAGGCCGTCTTCCCGCATCCTTGACCCGCGCTTATCACGGGCGTTGCGCCCCGGTCGCCGAATCGGAACCGTCGGAGGTGGCGATTGTGGGGAGTCGTCGCCCGATCGGTGACCAACCGCCGTGTTCTCGCGGTGGCGGCACCCGAGCTGGGCGGTCTCACCTCCGTGACTTCGCCCTGCTTCCCTGTTCACCTGGTCGCACGAGCAACATCAGCCACGCCGGTTTGTGCCCATCCAGCAACACCCGCTGCCGAACTCATCCCAGTTCGAGGTGGAGTCCGAGCAGCGCGGCGAGTTCCGTGACGAGCCGGTCCGGGCTTCCGTCAGGTCGCAGCAGCGACGCGGACGCGGATCCGCCGGGGGCGAGCAGGTCATCGTCGTCTCGCCCCCAGTACACCATCACCTCGACGGCGGCGTGGGTGAGCGCCAGCTGGGCCAGACCGCCGACCTGCTCGACCCGCGCCCGGTGCAACGCGGCCTGCCGCGAGTGCCAGATGGCCCCGTCGTAGCCAGCGGCATGCAGCGCCGCTGCCCAACGACCGGTGCAGCCGTAGTGAGCCGGCCCGGCCGTCGTGAGCTGTTCCGGACGAAGCTCCAGTGCGGCGAGTGCCGGGCCGCGCAGGTCCGCGAGGGCCACCGGCCGGGTCGTGCTGACGTTGGACACCGCCCAGCCGGCGAGGTGCGGGCGGGTTACCAGGGGTGCTGCGGCGGTCACGTCCCGCAGCGCGGTCTCGAGCACCGCCGCGGAGGCGAGGCGAGCCAGGTAGGTGTGCGCGACGCCCGGGAGCGGGGAGAAGCGACCGGGACGGCCCGCGCCCACCGGGGGGAAGCCGACGGCTGCCTGGTCGCTGCGGTGTCCTCGAGCCAGATCCGTCCCCGCCGGCAGGACATGCCCCGCGACCGCAGCCACCAGTCGGGCGGACGGCTCCGCGACCGGGCAGGGTCGGCCGGAGCACGGCGGCGCGGTCATCCCTGCGGGTCGACGAGCCGGTCGGCAGCGGCGGCCACCCGGTCCGTGTGACCCGCAGCCACCACGTCGACCGGGGCAGCTTCGAGCACCGCGTTCCCACCCGTCCACCAGGCCCAGGCCGCCCAGCCATCCATCCCTGCGCCGACCAGCTGGGCCGTGATGGCCGCCACCTCAGGACGTAGCTGGAGGTCCTGGTCGAGCTGGAAGCTCGGCACGAGGACCTGCCCGCCGTGCTCGACCGTCACGATCCGGTTGGACGTCCGCTGCCGATGCAGCCACGAGCGGATGCTCGCCGGTGCGACCCCACGGCCCTCGGCGAGCATGGGGACCGTGACCGAGGGCTCGGACGCCACGAGGCGGTCGCGCTGCAGGCGGCGTTCCCGCGCCACCTCGACCGCGGCCTGGTCCAGCGCCGGTTCCGGCGATGGTGTGGCGAGGAACCCGAGCGCGGACATCTCCACCTCCCGATGTGCAACGAGCGTATCAGGGCGCAAGGACCATGACGCACGTTGCTATCGATGGGAGCGTGACGGAGCCCGATCGCCGGCCTCGCGCCGATGGCGGGGATCGAAGACGATGCATGAAGCGGGCCCACACCTTCATGGTCGACATCTTCCTATCGGTCTGCGACAATATCGACATTATGCTGTCGGACATCGACCGGAAGCGAAGGACGCGAGATGCCCCGGACGCTGACCCCGCAGGCACGCGATGCCGCCCGGGTGCTCGGCTCCCAGATCGCGATCGCCCGGCGACGTCGTCGCTGGACCGCCGAACGGCTCGCGGAGCAAGCCGGCATCTCACCCGTGACCCTGCGGAAGATCGAGCGCGGCGACGCGAGTGTGGCGCTCGGCACGGCACTGGAGGTCGCGGTGCTGGTCGGGGTGCCGCTGTTCGGCGCGGAGTCGGCCGCGGAGCAGCGTGCGTTGGCGGATCGGATCGAGGACCGCGTGGCCTTGCTGCCGCGCCGCGTGCTCCCGATCACCGACGAGGGGCTCGACGATGACTTCTGATCGGGAGACGCCGACGCGGACTTCCGTCGGGTTGAAGCACTACTCCTGTGCGGGAGGTGGATGGTGGCCCAGGATCGGCGAGTGCGGTACATTCCATACCGCACGAAGGAGTGATGATGGCGACGCTGCGCGACCTCCTGGCCAGTCTCGAGGGACTCGATGGGCCCGGGGACGTCAAGGCCACCTCGGTGCGGATGCCCGAGGCGCTGCACCACGCGGTAGCGCTCGCGACGGAGCTTGGGATGGCTGAGTCGTTCACGGCCGCCACGAACGAGGCGTTGGCGGCCCGCGTTCGCGCGTTCGCGCGGCAACAGGCGCTGGCAG
>JBLRWQ010000153.1:0-2992 GCA_047921175.1 Nitriliruptoraceae bacterium
CGTGCTCGGCCCCCGCAGCCTCGTCCGCGACGAGCACACGGTCTGGGTCGACGTGCCCGTGCCGGCGGGGCTGGCGGGACGGCTCGGCGCCCGGGTCGAGCACGCGGGGAGCCCGGCCGGTTGGCCGCGCGACGCCGGCCACCCGAGCGAGTTGGTGCTGGACGACCCCCGCAACCCGATCCCGGTCGGCGGCTGGATCGAGACCTTCACCGAGATCGCACCCACCACGCAGGTGCTCGGCCGGGCCCGCGGCGGCCCACTGGACGGCGCGCCCGTGGTCGTCCGCCAGGGCGGGCTCACCCACCTCGGCGCCGCCTCCGAGGAGGCCTGGACCGCGACGCTCGCGCTGTTGCTCGGGCGCCGACCACGCCCGGCACACCTCGAGGTCTTCGAACGCGACCGCCGCCACATCGTGCTCGACCACCGTTCGCGCACCATCGGTGGGCTCGGGCGCGTCTCCGACCGGGACTGACGGTCGACGTGCGCCCGACGAGGACGGACGACTTCCGATGTGCGCGGGGTGAACCTTCGTTAGCGAAGTCTTAACGCGATAGTTGAGAAGCTTCCGAAACTCCTCTATCTTTCGAAAGATGGAGACCCTGGAGCGGTGGGAGCTGACGCACGGCGATGGCCGGCGTCTGTTCGTCTACGGCGCCTACGCGGGCGACCCGCTGCCCGCGGACAGCGCTCCGGGAGCCTGGCCGGCCCTGCACCTGCGCCACGACGCCCTGAACGACCAGTGGGTTGCGATCTCGCCGGCCCGCAACACGCGGCCACAGTCCGCCCCGACCGCGGCCGAGGCTGCGCCGGCCTGCCCGCTGTGTGTCGGCGGACCGGAGCTACCGTTCGCGTACGAGGCGGCGGTGTTCGAGAACCGGTTCCCGACCTTGCTCGCGGCCCCGCCGGCCCCGCCGCAGCTCGAAGGCCCGACCGCACCATCCCGTGGCCGCTGCGAGGTGGTGCTCTACACCCCGACGCACGAGGGCTCACTCGCGACGCTCACGGCGCAGGAGCTCGCCCGGGTGATCGCGATCTGGACCGACCGGTCCGCGGAGCTGTGGACCGCTCCGGAGCATCGCGTCGTGCTGGTGTTCGAGAACCGTGGCGAGGACGTCGGCGCCACCCTCTCGCACCCGCACGGGCAGATCTACGCCCTCGACCTGCTGCCGGTCCACCTGCGGACCCGGGTCGACGCGCTCGCGGCGCACCGGGCCAGCCACGATGCCTGCTTGAGCTGCGAGGTCGTCGCACGTGACCTGAGCGCCACCGAGCGGCTCGTGCGGGACAACCCCAGCTTCACCGTCGGGGTGCCGTTCGCCCCGGACTGGCCGTACGAGCTCCACGTGCGGGCCAAGCGGCACGGTGCCGCCCGGTTGACGGACCTGACCACGGCCGAGCGCCACGACCTCGCCGCCGCGCTGCGGGAGGTGGTGCGCATCTACGACCGGCTGTTCGACGAGCCGATGGCCTACCTGATGGCCTGCCAGCAGGCACCGGCCGGCCCGGACGGCCAGCCCGCGTCGGACTGGCACCTCAGCTTCGAGTTCCTGCCCCCCAACCGCGGCCCCGACCGTCTCAAAGTCCGGGCGACCGTGGAGACCGCGGCGGGCCTGTTCATCAACGACACCCTGCCCGAGGCCTCCGCCGCGCAGCTCGCGGCGGTGCCGACGGCCGACCGTGACGCCGACCCGATCCCCGACATCGAGGTGATCGCGGCCTCGGCCGTCACGCGAGTCCCCTGACCGAGCACGAACGACGCGCCACGACCCGTGGCGCGGGAGAGAGGGAAACCATGAGGAAGCAGCGCTGGATCGCACTGCTCGCGGTCCTGGGCATCATGCTCGCCGCCTGCGGTGGCGACGACGCCACGGACGAGCCCACCACCGACGACACCGGCACCGAGGAGCCCGCGGACGAAGGTGACACCGTCGACGAGGGTGACGACGCCGCGGATGACGGCGAGGCCGTCGCCCTGCGGTGGCGCACCCGTCCGGACAACCAGCAGGAGATCGACGTCTACTCGTCGATCAGCGAGCAGATCGACGTCGACTGGGCCGCCGCCACGCTCGAGTACGAGCCTGGCGGCTCGGAGACCTCCTCCTACCAGGACGTGCTCCGGACCGAGATCGCCGGTGGGACCGCGCCGGACGTGTTCTGGATCCCCGGGACCGACATCGCCGACTTCGCCACCCGCGGGTTGATCCTCGACCTGCGCGACCTGGCCGAGGCGAGCGACAGCTACGCGGGCGACACCGCGTACGCGCCCGGCCCGATGGAGCTGCTGACCTACGACCCGGCGACCCAGACCTCCGGCCCGTCCCTGTGGGGCCTGCCCCGCGACGTCTCCACCTTCGCCTTCTACCTCAACCTCGACCTGATCGCGGAGGCCGGCGCGCCGGATCCGCGTGAGCTGGACGCGGCGGGCGAGTGGGACTGGGACTCCTTCCGTGAGGTCGCCGCGGCGGTCGACGGGCTCGGTGGGGACATCCAGGGCTTCGGCATGAACAACTGGTGGGCCAACCCGGGCATCTGGATGCACTCCGCCGGTGGCGGGTTCTTCAACGAGGACCGCACGGCCTCCATCGTGGGTTCGCCGGAGTCGGTGGCGGGCCTCGAGTACCTCGCGGGCCTGTACCAGGACGGCCTCGGCGTGCCCTACGGCGAGGACTCGCAGCCGCCGTTCCAGGCCGGCCAGGTCGGCATGCAGCTGACCGGCCGCTGGTCCACCCCGGCCTACCGCGACAACACCTTCAACTGGGACGTCGTGAACATCCCGGCCGGCCCGGCAGGTGCGGTCAACTGGACCTTCTGGGGCGCCTACGTCGTCAACGCCAACACCGAGTACCCGGAGCAGGCCTTCGAGCTGCTGACCCGCCTGACCGACGGCGAGGTGCAGGGCCAGATCGCGGAGCTGGGTGCCAACATCCCGTCCCGCGTCGACGACCCGGACACCCTCGACACGTTCCTGACCTTCACCCCGCCGGAGAACAAC
>JBLRWQ010000154.1:0-2963 GCA_047921175.1 Nitriliruptoraceae bacterium
CTCCATCGTGCTCGTGCGGGGCGGCCGGGTGAAGGACCTGCCCGGTGTCCGTTACAAGGTCATCCGCGGGACGCTCGACGCCGCTCCCGTGCGCGACCGCAAGCAATCGCGGTCCCGCTACGGCGTGAAGAAGGAGGGCTGACATGCCTCGCAAGGGTTCCCCCGGCCGTCGGCGCACGCAGCCCGATGCCAAGTACGGCTCGACGCTCGTCACCCAGCTGACCAACCGCATCATGGTCGATGGCAAGCGCTCGGTCGCGGAAGCGATCGTGTACGACGCGCTCGCCAACATCGGCTCGCGCACCCAGGGCGGTGACCCGATCAGCGTGCTCAAGCGCGCGGTCGACAACGTCAAGCCGCAGCTGGAGGTCAAGTCCCGCCGTGTCGGTGGGGCGACGTACCAGGTGCCGATCGAGGTCCGCCCGTCCCGTTCCACCACCCTGGCGCTGCGCTGGATCGTCGGCTACGCCCGTATCCGCCGCGAGCACACCATGGGTGAGCGCCTCGCCGGTGAGCTGCTCGACGCTTCCAACGGCGTCGGCGCCGCGGTCAAGCGCCGCGAGGACACCCACAAGATGGCCGAGGCGAACCGCGCCTTCGCCCACTACCGCTGGTGAACTGACCGGCGCAGGGCCACCACGGCCCGCGGCCGGACAGCACCGACGCGCGTCCCCCGGACGCCCGACACGACCAGGAAGCGACCACGATGGCCCTCAAGCGGACCGTGCAGCTGGAGAAGCTCCGCAACATCGGGATCATGGCCCACATCGACGCGGGCAAGACCACGACCACGGAGCGGATCCTCTACTACACCGGGCGCACCTACAAGCTCGGTGAGGTGCATGACGGTGCCGCGACCATGGACTGGATGGAGCAGGAGCAGGAGCGCGGGATCACCATCACCTCGGCGGCGACCACCGCCCAGTGGGGCGAGACCACCATCAACATCATCGACACCCCCGGCCACGTCGACTTCACCATCGAGGTGGAGCGGTCGCTCCGGGTGCTCGACGGTGCCGTCACGGTGTTCGACGGCGTCGCTGGGGTCGAGCCCCAGTCGGAGACGGTGTGGCGCCAGGCTGACAAGTACGGCGTGCCACGCATCTGCTTCGTGAACAAGCTGGACCGCACCGGTGCGTCCTTCGAGTACTCCTTCAACTCCATCCGCGAGCGGCTCACGCCCAACGCCGTGCGCGCCCAGCTGCCCATCGGGCTCGAGTCCGCCCTGGAGGGCGTGGTCGACCTGGTCGGCATGAAGGGCGTCGTCTGGAAGGGCGATGACCTCGGCGCGTCCTTCGAGGTGGTCGAGATCCCGGCGGAGCTCAAGGCCGACGCGGAGCTGTACCGCGCCGAGCTCGCCGAGCGGGTCGCCGAGACCGACGAGGAGCTGCTCGAGCTGTTCTTCGAGGAGGGTGACCTGCCCGAGGACAAGCTGCGCGAGGGCCTGCGCAGGGCCACCATCAACAACGAGCTCGTGCCGGTGTTCTGCGGCTCCGCCTTCAAGAACAAGGGTGTGCAGACCCTGCTGGACGCGGTGGTCGACTACCTGCCGTCCCCCCTCGACGTCCCGGCGATGAAGGGGACCGACCCCAAGACCGGCGACCCGGCCTCGCGTCGGCCCGCGGACGACGAGCCCTTCTCGGCGCTCGCGTTCAAGGTGATGACCGACCCCTACGTCGGGACGCTCACCTTCGCCCGGGTCTACTCCGGCACGCTCGAGGCCGGCTCCCACGTCATCAACGTGACCAAGGGTGCCAAGCAGCGGGTGGGACGGATCCTGCAGATGCACGCCAACTCCCGCGAGGAGATGGCCGGTTGCATGACCGGGGACATCGTCGCGCTGGTCGGCCTCAAGGACACCACCACCGGCGACACCATCACCACGGCCGAGGCCCCGATCATCCTCGAGTCGATGGAGTTCCCCAAGCCGGTCATCCAGATCGCCATCGAGCCCAAGACCAAGACCGACCAGGAGAAGCTCTCCACCGCCCTGCAGAAGCTGGCGGAGGAGGACCCGTCGTTCCGGGTGCACACCGACGAGGAGACGGGCCAGACCCTGATCGGCGGCCAGGGGGAGCTCCACCTCGAGATCATCGTCGACCGGCTCCTGCGCGAGTTCAAGGTCGACGCCAACGTCGGACGCCCGCAGGTCGCCTACCGCGAGATGGTCAAGCGCAAGGTGGAGAAGTTCGACAAGAAGTTCGCGCGCCAGACGGGTGGTCGCGGTCAGTACGGGCACGTCGTCATCGACGTCGAGCCCCTGACCAGCGACCTCAAGGAGGCGCTCGAGCTCGAGGCGGACGACCACTACTACTTCGACAACAAGATCGTCGGTGGGTCCATCCCCAAGGAGTACATCCCCTCGGTGGACGCCGGGATCCGGGAGGCCATGGAGTCCGGCGTGCTCGCCGGCTACCCGATGGTCGACATCAAGGTCACCCTCACCGACGGCAGCTACCACGAGGTCGACTCCTCCGAGATGGCCTTCAAGATCGCCGGCTCCATGGCGATCAAGGAGGCCGCCGCGAAGGCCGGCATCCAGCTGCTGGAGCCGGTCATGGACGTCGAGGTGGTCACCCCCGATGACTACATGGGCGACGTCATGGGCGACCTCTCCGGCCGCCGTGGCCTGATCCAGGGGTCGGAACCCCGTGGCAACGCCACCGTGATCCAGGCGCGTGTGCCGCTGTCGGAGATGTTCGGCTACTCGACGGACCTGCGCTCCGCCACCCAGGGTCGCGCCAGCTACACGATGCAGTTCGGCTCCTACGAGCCCGCACCGACCTCCATCCAGGAGGAGATCGTCGCCAAGTCGCGCGGCGAGTGACGACGAGCCAGACCTGACCCACGTCGCCAGCGCGCGACCGACCAGCGAGGAGAGCCATCATGGCCAAGGAGAAGTTCGAGCGGACGAAGCCGCACATGAACATCGGGACGATCGGTCACGTTGATCATGGGAAGAC
>JBLRWQ010000155.1:0-2962 GCA_047921175.1 Nitriliruptoraceae bacterium
GCAGCGTGTCGCGCACCAACTGCTCCCCCGCGACCTTGGACCGGCCGTAGACGTTGAGCGGGGACACCGGGTCCCACTCGCTCCAGCCGCGCGGGGCACCGCCCGGACCGACCGGCGCCGAGGCACCGAACACGTAGTCGGTGGAGAACGTCACCAAGCTGGCCCCGGTGCGCGCACAGGCCCGGGCCAGCCACCACGGCCCCAGCGCGTTGACCCGGTGCGCCCGGGCCGGGTCCGCCTCGCACCCGTCCACGTCGGTCCAGGCGGCGGCGTTGACGACCACCTCGGGGCGGGCGGCCTCGACGGCCTGGCGGACGGCCGTCTCGTCGCCAACATCGAGGTGGCCGTGCTCGATCGCGACCAGGCCACCGACGTCGGGCACCACCTCGGCGACGGCGTCGACGAGGTCGCGGCCGAGCTGGCCGCCGGCACCGGTCAGCAGGACCCTCACGACCCCGCCCCGCGCCGCTCGGAGGCCCCCGCGTCCTTCAGCGGCCGCCACCAGGCCTCGTTCGCCCGGTACCACGCGATGGTCGCGGCCAGCGCGTCCTCGAGCGTCCGCCTCGGCGCCCACCCGAGCGCCCGGACCTTGGTCGAGTCGACCGAGTAGCGCAGGTCGTGGCCGGGGCGGTCGGGGACGTGCTCGATCATGGAGCGGTCCTGGCCGAGCGCCTCGAGGATGGTGAGGGTCAGGTCCCTGTTGGTCAGCTCGTTGCCCGCGCCGACGTTGTAGATCCCGCCGGGGGTGCCCTCGGTCAGCACGAGCCACTGGGCGGCGCAGTTGTCCTCGACGTAGGTCCAGTCGCGCACGTTGGCGCCGTCGCCGTACAGCGGCACCTTGCGCCCGTCGAGCAGGTTGGTGACGAACAGCGGGATCATCTTCTCCGGGTAGTGGAACGGCCCGAAGTTGTTGGCCGTGCGGGTCACCATGATCGGGTAGTCGTAGGTCACCCGGTAGGAGCGCGCCAGCAGGTCCGCGGCCGCCTTCGACGCCGAGTAGGGGCTGTTCGGCAGCAGCGGATCGGTCTCCACGAAGCTGCCCGGCTCCTCGATCGAGCCGTAGACCTCGTCGGTGGAGATGTGCAGCACCCGGTCCACCCCGGCGCGGCGGCAGGCGTCGAACACCACGCCGGCGCCGGTGACGTTGGTGTCCAGGAAGGTCTGGGGGCCGTCGATCGACCGGTCGACGTGGGACTCCGCGGCGAAGTGCACGACCGCATCCACCTCGGCGACCAGGCGGTCCACCACCTCGGCGTCACGGATGTCGCCGTGCACGAACCGGTAGCGCGGATCGTCGGCGACGTCGGCCAGGGAGGCGAGGTTGCCGGCGTAGGTCAGGGCATCGAGGTTGATGAGCTGTGACACCTCGTCGCGGCCGAGGGCGTAGCGCACGAAGTTGGAGCCGATGAACCCGGCTCCACCGGTGACGAGCAGACGCATCCCACGGTCCTCCTGGTGTCGGTGCTGCAGCTCTCCACCTGGCTGGTCAAGCCGGGGGGCGGTGGAGGCACGGTTCGTCGGGTTCCCACCGGCTGGCTGATCTCGGCTCGGTGACGGTAGTGGGCAGCCACGGACCCCGTCGGGGTCGGCTCTCCAGGGTGCCGCGGCCCCGACGGCGGCGGCCGGCGGCCGCTCAGCCCGACAGCCCGAAGGCCAGCCCCGCGATCGCCACCACCGACACCAGCAACGAGACGACCAACGCCCGCGTCTGCGCGGTGATCGCCTCCCGCAGCCCCCGCTCGAAGGACGCCGTCAGCCGGTGCTCCATCGCCTCCGCACGCTGCTCCCACCGCTCGTCCAGCGCATCCAGCCGCTCGGACCAGCGCTCGTCCATGGCCGAGAGCCGCTCGGACCACCGCTGGTCCATGGCCGTGAGTCGCTCAGACCACCGCTGGTCCATCGCCACCAGCTGTTCGGTCAACCGCTCGTCGAGCGCGTCCACAGCAGCCAGGACACCCCGCACGTCGGCACGCGTGGCGGGATCCTGGCCTGCCGGGGTGACGAGCTCCATCAGGGTGTCCGCCGCCTCCTCACCGAACGACGCGGTCGCCGCACGACGCAACGCTGCCCGACGACGATCCTCCACCGGCATGGTGACACCCCTTCGTGGATGCGGCAACACCTCGGCTGCCCGAGGCCGACCACGATACGACCACCGACGAGCACGGCGTCTGCGGACCGGCGTCACCCTGTGGACGAACGCGCCCGGAGCGTGCCAGGCCGGTCAGATCTCCACCTGGCAGTGGTCGCCGAGCAGGAACTTGGTGGCGGCGGGTCGGCGGTCGGCGGGGCGGATCGTGACCTCCCGGCCGAGCAGCGAGCCCTCGATGCGCGGGATGTCGGTCACCGTGCACCCGTTCATCACCACCGAGTACTCGATCTCCGTCCGCGCCAGGTGGCAGTCGTCCCCGATCGAGGTGAAGGGGCCGACGTAGGCGTCCTCGAGCACGGTGCCGGCCCCGATGATCGCGGGGCCCCGGACCTGCGAGCGGACCAGCCGTGCCCCCGCCTCGACCACCACCGCGCCGACGACCTGGCTGTCGGCGTCCACCTCGCCGTCGATACGGGCGGTCAGGTCACCGAGCACGATCCGGTTCGCGTCGAGGAGCTCGTCCTTCTTCCCCGTGTCGAGCCACCACCCGTCGATGATGGTGGAGCGTACGCTGTGGCCCTCGTCGAGCAGGTGCTGGATCGCGTCGGTGATCTCGAGCTCACCGCGCCACGACGGCGCGATCCGCCGCGCGGCATCGAGGATCGCCGGGGTGAACAGGTACACCCCGACCAGCGCGAGGTCGGAGGGCGGGTCCTTCGGCTTCTCGACCAGCCGCTCGATGCGCCCGTCCGCGGCGAGCACCGCCACCCCGAACCGCTGCGGGTCGGGGACCTGCTTGAGCAGCAGCTGCGCGGCGGGGCGGTCGCGCTCGAAGGCCTCGACGACGTGGGTGATGCCGCCCTCGATCAG
>JBLRWQ010000156.1:0-2934 GCA_047921175.1 Nitriliruptoraceae bacterium
GCCTTGAGTGCGAGCGTCGGGTAGGCCTCGTCGCCGAGGACGCTGGCCCGCGGCCGTGCACACGCCGCCTCGAGCAGCCCGACGTCACGGACAGGACCTGCTCGCAACAACCTCGTCAACCGGAGTAGGTCCTCGAGGTCGAGGTGGTCGAGCTCGCTCACACCGACCCGAGCCGATCGAGGACATCACCCCAGCGCTCCACCATCCGCTGGGCGCTGTCATCGACGCGAGCCCGATGCCCGGCACGCTCGTAGCGCTCGAGCACCGCCCGCCGGATGATCTCCTGGCGGGACAGCCCTTCCTGTTCCGCCAGGGTCGTGAGCGCGCGCTCGAGTTCCTCGTCGGTACGCAGGGTCAAGGCCATGCCAGGACGGTACCACAGTGATACCGCCGCAGGGCCAGCAGGACCGTCCGGGCCACATCAGGCAGGTCGAGGGCCGCAGCACGCCACAGGTCCTCCTCGTGGGGCACGAGTGCCTCGGCGACGACCTCGTTCGCGGCCTCGGTTTCGTGGACCTAGTCATCATGGAACGGCCGGCTCCGACCGCATCTACGTGGATCTTCCACCAAGCTGTGGTGCGTAGCCGCAAGGCGGAGCCGTCATTGAGGAAGGAGCCGACCGTCCATGGCCAGTATCGCAGACACCCCGTTCACGTTCATCGGGCTGGACGTCCACAAGGACTCGATCAGCGCCGGCATCCTCGAGCCCGGCGTCGACGATCCGACCCACGACAAGATCTTCCACGACGAGCCCTCGATCCGTCGGCTGATGGGCCGGCACGACCCGGCGAGACTGCGGGTCTGCTACGAGGCGGGTCCGACCGGCTACGGGCTGGCCCGGCTGCTTGCCTCGATGGGGATCGACTGCTCGGTTGTCGCCCCGTCGTTGATCCCGACCGCACCGGGGGATCGGGTCAAGACCGACCGGCGGGATGCCCGCCGTCTCGCCCGGCTGCTCCGGGCAGGGGAGTTGACCGCGATCCGGGTGCCCTCGGAGCTGGAGGAAGCGGTCCGTGATCTGTGCCGGGTCCGTGTCGACGCGGTGCAGGAGCGCCGTCGGGCCCGTCAGCGGCTGGGTGGGTTCCTGCTCCGGCACGGCCGGGTGTTCCGCGACGCGGGCAACTGGACGGTCAAGCATGAGCAGTGGCTCAGCAGCTTGACCTTCGACGAGCCGGCTGCCACCTCGACGTTCGGTCACTACCGCAGCATGCTGCAGATGGCCGACACCGCACTGAAGGCCATCGACAACGACCTGACCGCCTGGACGGTCACCGAGCCCTTCGCGGAGCCGGTGGCCCGTCTGGCCGCCTACCGGGGCATCCAGCCGCTGGGTGGCCTGATCTTGACCAGTGAGGTGTGCGACTTCCGCCGGTTCGCGACTGCGGGCGCCTTCATGTCGTGGTGCGGACTGGTGCCAAGCGAGTACTCCTCCGGGGCCAGCACCCGACGCGGGCATCTGACCAAGACCGGCAGCCAGATGGTCCGCAACCAGCTCATCGAGTCCGCCTGGGCCTACCAGCACCGTGCAGCCGTCGGAGTCGGGCTCCGCACCCGCCAACAGCAGGTCCCGGCCGCCACGATCGCGCGGTCCTGGGCCGCGCAGCAGCGGCTGTGTGGCAAGCATCGCAAGCTCGCGGCCCGCAAGGACTCCAAGTCGGTGGTCAACGCCGCCGTCGCCCGCGAACTCGCCGGGTTCGTCTGGGCCGAGATGATCGCCGACGACTGACCGACAACCAGACCCGGGCCGTAGGCGCGTGTCGGCGCCCACGGCCACCAACCACACGTGCAGGCCTCGTGTCGAACATCCGCCGAGCAGGAACCGATCCCCGTCGCTCCTATGCCACCCGGAGCCCTCCAGCCCCGGAACGAGCGCACCTAGTGAGGGGCACCCTCCTGCGGACCACGACCTGCGGTAGCCAACCCGCGTACATCAGAGTGGCGGTCACACCGACACCATCAGATCGTCCGACACGAGGCCTGCCACCCACAGGAGACCACCAGGACCACCCCACAACCGACCCTGGCACGCCAGCCCTGCCGGTCCCACGTCCAGGGCCCTATCTTCACCTGCGCGAAGACCCACCCGACAAGACCTGTCCCGTGCCCTTGACAAGCCGTTCCACATCAGGAGCCGAGCTGCTTGCCCGCGCGGCCACCCCATGTGATCGCGTTGAGAAGAAGTCGCTGCGTTCCCACCCTGCAACGGACGTGGCGCGCCTCTGAACCCCAACAGCCGTAGGCGAACGGAACCACCGAAGGGTCCGCGGCGTCCCAGTGTCGGAGCGTGGAAGGTGAGACTGATGCGCGAACCGAGCAGGTGGTGGGTGGCGGGTCGCACCGTCGTGAGGTTGTGTCCTCCGGCCGTGCCGGGCGGCGGAGAACGCCGCGACAAGACCGGTAAGAGCCTGACTTCCTCCCAGCGCGATCACACGGGGCCCCGGCCCGCATCACGACGACGACTGCACCACCTCGACGCCAGCGACCCTACTGGCGGCAAGCGCCGAGCTGGAGCGCGGCGGGCCGGGACCCCCACGCCAGGAGCGTCACTCCCGAACGACGGGTCCCGACCCGTACCCGACTGGACACGGCCGCGGTGTCCGGCACCCTGTCCACCGTCCGACCGAGGCGAGCAGGAGGGCCCGTGGCCGCACGACGGTGTCCGGGCTGCGGCCGGACCTGGTCGGACCGCCAGGCCCGGTGGTGCGCCGGCTGCGGCAGCCCACTCGGACCCCGCGGATCGCAGGACGGGCCGCAGGACGGGCCGCGGGAGCCGGGCTCCGGTCCCCCACGCGCGGACGGTCCCCGACACCGGACGGCCCTGCCGGCGATCGCCGCGGTCGCCGCGGTCGCCGCGGTCACCGCGGTCGTGGTGGGCGGTCTCGCCCTCGCCGGAGCCGTGCGCACCGGCGGCGATCTCCTCGGGGCTCCCGACAG
>JBLRWQ010000157.1:0-2759 GCA_047921175.1 Nitriliruptoraceae bacterium
TGCTGCCCGTCCGACGGCTGCGCTCCGCCGCCCGGGTCGTCAAACGCAAGATGTCCAACTACGGCGTGAAACGGGCTCTTCGGATTCGGGCGGGGTCATGGGGTGACCGTGGGTAGCTTGGACCAGTCGGGCTTGCCGGCGTAGAGCAGCACCCGGATGCGCCAGTGCGCGAAGTTGCGGAGGCCGAACGCGACCCGCTTGATCCGTTTCGCGAGCGCGTTCATGGTCTCGGTGGGGCCGTTGCTCACCTGGGCTTGATGCCATGCGGCGATCTGGGTCCGCCAGCGCTGCATGGTGCGTCCGAGCTGGCGGACCTCGGGCGGGCAGCCCCGGTCGCGCATGTCCGCGGAGAGCTGATCGACCCAGGCGAGGGCGAGGTCGGGATCGCGGTGGGCATAGAGCTCACGGACGGCCTCTTATCTGTTATCCGGCCCTCAGGGTGGGGGTAGCGGAGCTTGCAGGGCTGGTGTCTGTCCGGGGGGGATACTCGGCCAGGATCCCGGCTCGGGAGACGGTGATGACGGTGCGGGTGGTTGGCACTGGGCAGGGTCACCGCCTGGTCGGGGAGGGCGCGACCATCGAGGCAGCGAACGCCTTCCTGGGACATCTGGCGGCACGGGGCTACTCGCCTGCGACGGTGCGGGCCTACGCGTTCGATGTGGCCAACTTCGCGACGTTCCTCGAGGAGCGACGGCTGGCGCTGAGTGAGGTCGTTCCCAGCGACCTGTTCGCCTATCTGGACTGGCAGCAGGAGCTGAAGCCGCGGCAGCGCCGTGCGGGCGGCAAGGTCGTCGCGCTCGCGCGCACGGGTCCGGCTCCCGCGACGATGAACCGGCGGATCAGCGCGGTGCGGGGCCTGTTCGAACATCAGGTCATGGCCGGCGTGCTGGCCGACAACCCGGTCCCGGCAGCCCGTCGCGCGAACGGGCTGCGGACCCCACCGCGAGGCATGTTGGGCCATGTCGGCCCGGGACGACCGCGGGGTGGTGGCCGGCTGGTCCGGCAAGCGGATCGGCTGCCGGAGAGCATCGAGAGCGGCGAGGTGTCGACGTTCCTCGCGGATCTGTTGACCTACCGCGACCGGGCGATCGTGCTGGCGATGGTGCTGGGCGGTCTACGGGCGGGCGAGGTCCGCTCGCTACGTCTTGCCGATGTCGACATGGGTCTGGGACGGGTCCGGGTGGTCGGCAAGGGCGGCCGGGAACGGATCGTGCCGATCGAGCGCGCCTTCTTCGTCGAGTGCGCCGCCTATCTACGTGAGGAACGTCCCGCGGGCTGCGCCACCCCGGAATGTTTCGTGGTGCTGCGCGGCCCCACCCGTAGTCAGGCGATGACCGAGGCGGGGCTGCGCAAGATCTTCCGTCTGCACCGTGAGCGTTCCGGAGCGCGGCGGGTGCGTCCGCACCGGCTTCGTCACACCTACGGGACTGAGCTCGCGTCTGCAGGGATCGATCTTCTCGTGTTGCGCGAGCTGATGGGCCACGCCTCTCCCGAGACCACTGCCCGCTACATCCACCTGTCGGCTGACGGGCTGGCTGCCGAATTCGCGGCCGCCCGGGCGAGGATGGACCGATGAGCGTCACCCTGCTGCGGCCAGCCGGCCCGGACGGGCTGCTCGAGGACTACGTCGACCATCAGCATCTGCTTGGCGGAGCGGCGAGCTGGCGGCGTGAACGTGTCGCCGCCGCACGCGAGTTCCTCCGGGATCATCCGGATCTGGACGTGTGGATGGCGAGCAGCCTGGATGCCCGGCTGATCGAGCTGAAGAGGCGACGACCGGGGACCTGGCCGTTCGTCGGGTTCGCGATCCTCACCGGGGCCTGCCGCGCTGACGCCGACTTCCTGTTCGCGAAGAACTTCGGTCACAGCATGGCCCGCTGGACTGTCGGGCTGTTCCCCGACGACGTGGCTGCGCTGTCCGCAGCTGCGGCACGTCTGGGAGTGCCGGACCTGACCGCCACCGCGTGGTTGCAAATCGCCGTTCCCATGGCGGTCGCGTTCACCGGACGGGCTCCATCGCAGCTCACGGTTGAGGATCTCGATGCGCTCGACGTGGCTGTCGCGACCACCCAACGGATGAGCACGCACATGCGTCGTGGCTGGTCCAGCTACGTGTTCGGGCTCCGGCAGCTGCTGTTCGAAGCCCGGGTCATCGATGCGCCCGCGGTCCGTCGCCGCGGCGGGGGTCGCGCAACCCGCGAGGCCCGGCTGGCCGTGGTGGCCGCGCCCGAGATCCGCCGCACCCTGCTCGCCTACATCGACGCCCGTGCGGCGGTGCTGCGCCCCAAGACGATCGAGAAGCTCACCTCCGCACTGGCGATCTTCGGTGAGTTCCTCAGCGACCGGTTCCCCGAGCTGACCTCCACCGCCCAGCTGGAGCGCCGCCACATCGAGGCGTTCATGACCTGGACCGCGACCCGGTCGGGCCGTGGCAGCCAGGACCGCGTCCACCAGGTCGGCCCGTCCACCATCGCCCACGCGGTCATCACCCTGCGGACCTTCCTTGACGACATCGCCGCCTGGGGTTGGGCCCAGTCACCACCACGACGGCTGGTGTTCCCCACCGACATCCCCCACCAGCCTGAACTGCTGCCCCGCGCCCTCCCGCCCGATGTCGACGCCGCCGTGATGGCCGCCGTCGCCCACCTCGATGATCGGTTCGCACGCACCGGACTGACCGTGATGCGCGGCACGGGCCTGCGGATCGGGGAACTGCTCGACCTCGAGCTCGACTGCATCGTCGACTACGGCCCGTCGGG
>JBLRWQ010000158.1:0-2621 GCA_047921175.1 Nitriliruptoraceae bacterium
TGCTTCGACCAGGCGGTCACCTGGTATTGACCACTCCCAATCCGTATGGTGCTGCCCGCGCACGTTCGGGGCGGCTGAACGTGGTTTGGGAAAACGTTGATCACGTCACGTACCTGTTCCCTTCAGGGGTCGCCGAGCTAGCAGAGCGCACAGGTTTGGTGTTCACCGAGTTCTCGGCCCCCTTTCTGGCAAGTCGCCGCCTTGTCCTGAGAGTCCTCTTGCGACGGCCAATCGGGAACCTCCAGAGAAGGCTTGTAGGCGGGAATCCAGGGCTCTTGACATAGCGGGTTGAAGTTGGCGTGGTTCGGGGGAAATCCGTGCTTTCTCGCCCGCGATGCGTAATAATAGTGGCAGAGGTTCTTCGGGTTGCGTGGAGGGGTTGTGGGCCAGACGATGTGGGCACCGTTGCGTGAGAGGGAGCCGCCGTTGCCGTTGTCGCCCGCGTGTTCGATCCCGGTTGCGGCGGGTGTCGATCTGGTCGAGGACGACGACGGCTCCGGTGCGGTGTGGCTGCACGGGATGGTGGCGTTCGCCTGGGATGCAGGCGATGCTGCGGCCCGGCGGCTGGCTGCGGTCGGGCTGGTGGCGACCGGGGCCGCGAGACAGCGGCAGGTCGCGTCGGCGTTCGGGGTGAACGAGACCACGGTGTGGCGGTGGCGGTCGGAGCGTGAGCGTGCCGGGGTTGCGGGGCTGGTCGACGCGCCTCGGGGACCGAAGGGGGCGTGGAAGCTCACCGGCGAGGTCACGGATCAGATCGTGGCGCTGCACGGGCAGGGACGGTCGGGCCGTGAGATCGCCCGGCGTGTTTCGGTGTCGGAGGGCAGCGTGCGTCGGGTGTTGGCTGCCCAACCTGCGGGGGCGGTGGACGCCGACGGCCAGACCGGCACCGGCGATCGCGACGGCGACCGGGATCCGGAGCCGCCTGAGCTGTTGGCCCGGCCCAAGGCCCGGTCCACCGAGCGGCAGGCGGCTCGGGCGGGGCTGCTCGCGGGTGCGGCACCGAAGATCTGTGAGGGTGGGCAGCTCCCCGCGGCCGGGAGCCTGCTGGCGCTCCCGGCGCTTGCAGCGACCGGGCTGCTGGAGACCGCCGAGGAGGTCTTCGCTGATCAGGCCGAGGCGCCGGCGTTCTACGACCTGCGGGCGCTGGTGCTCACCATCGTGTTCGCCTCACTGCTGGGCGAGCCCCGTGCGCAGGGGCTGACCCGGATCGAGCCGGCCACCCTCGGCCGGCTGCTCGGCCTGGACCGTGCCCCGGAACCGAAGACGTTGCGTCGACGTCTCGACCGGCTCGCCACGCTGGGCCGCTCCGATCGGATGCTGGAGGGCCTGGCCCGTAGGCATCTGGACGCCCATCCCGACCAGGCGGGGATGTTCTACATCGACGGGCACGTGCGTGCCTACCACGGCCGCCACGACCTACCCAAAGCACATCTGGCCAG
Source organism: Nitriliruptoraceae bacterium (assembly GCA_047921175.1). Classification (GTDB taxonomy): domain Bacteria; phylum Actinomycetota; class Nitriliruptoria; order Nitriliruptorales; family Nitriliruptoraceae; genus T1Sed10-7. The sequence goes on from JBLRWQ010000158.1 coordinate 1,440, forward strand.
GATGCGGATCTCGATGCCTGCCGAGGTCGACACCTGGATCTGTGACTCCCGCGGGGACGGGATCTTGGTGTGGACCTCCCCACCGGGTGCGTCGCTGACCGGTGAGCTCCGCCGCGCCACCAAAGACATCCGCCGCCTCGTCGGCGACGACGCGACACCCACGATCATCTTCGACCGGGGCGGCTGGTCACCGAAGCTGTTCGCCGAACTGGTCGATGACGGGTTCGAGCTGCTCACCTACCGCAAACAGCCGGTGAAGGCCGAGCCGGCCTCCGCGTTCGTCGACCACACCTTCGTCGATGACCGAGGCATCACCCACACCTACCGGCTGGCTGAGCGGACCGTGCGGATCTCCTACGGCCCCGCCAACCAGCGCCGCTACTTCCAGGCCCGCCAGATCACACGCCTGTGCGACGACCGCCACCAGACCACGCTGATCACCACCCGAGGCGACCTCGACGCGGCCACCGCCGCTCATGCGCTGTTCTGCCGTTGGCGGCAGGAGAACTTCTTCCGCTACATGCGTGGCCGCTACGGCCTCGACGCCCTCGACACCTACACAGTCGTCGTTGACGACCCCGGCCGGACCGTGCCCAACCCGGCCAAGAAAGACGCCGCCCGCCGCACCCGCGAACTCAAAGCCACCATCGCCTCAGGCCAGGCCACCCTCGGCCGGCTGGCCGACACCCCCGCGCTGGCCGGCACGCTCGCCGACCTCTCCGCCACCATCGACCAGGTCCGCGGCCAGCTCACCGACCACCAGGCCCACGCCCGGCAGCTACCCGCACGGATCCCGCTCGGCGAGATCCGTCCCGACGCCCGCCGTCTCGACGGTGAACACAAACGGCTCGTCGACGCCATCCGGATGGCCACCTACAACGCCGAGTCCACCCTGGCTCGCCTGCTCGCCGACCACTACCCCCGCGCCCGCCACGAAGCCCGCAGCCTGCTCCACGAAACGTTCGCCACCCCCGCCGACCTCCAGATCCACGACCGACAGCTGCACGTCACCCTCAACCCGCTGTCCACCCCCGCCCGCACCCGTGCGATCGCCGCCCTCTGCCAGCAGCTCACCGACACCGAAACCCTCTACCCCGGCACCGACCTCACCCTCGCCTACACCATCAGAACCCCCGCCAACCCTGCATGAACGATGACACCATGTCAGGAGCCCTGGATTCC
>JBLRWQ010000159.1:0-2612 GCA_047921175.1 Nitriliruptoraceae bacterium
GTTCATCAACGACATCTTCGAGCGCATCGCCACGGAGGCCGGTCGCCTTGCCACCTACAACAAGAAGGCTACTCTGAGCTCGCGCGAGATCCAGACCGCGGTCCGCCTCATGCTTCCCGGTGAACTCGCCAAGCACGCCGTCAGCCAGGCAGCGCGGGCAGTCGATCGCGATCGGTGGGCGCGTGAGGCCGGAGACCGGGAGCCGGCCGCACGCGAGCGTGTCCTCGCCCCAGCGGGCCGCGTGCACCCGGCCGCCTGGGAGTGGCTCGACCGCGACCAGATCGCGGACCGGCACGGGTGGCAGGACCGCGACCCTCGCGCCCGGGGCGATCGGGCCCCGAGCTTCCGGCTCGTCCGGGGTCAGGAGCCGTCCCAGGTCGAGCGGCGTCCCGCGATCGTCCGCGACCTCGGTGAGGCCGAGGACCGCCACCTCGGTGCCGGCGGCCCCGTCGTCGCAGCGGAGCGTGGCCGGCAGGCCGATGGGGAGCGTGATGCGGGCGAGCGCACCGTCAGCCAGGCGCGCGAGCCGCCCGTCCGCGCGCCGGCGGACCTCGGCCGCGTCGTGGTGACGTGCCACCTCGGTGCTGGCTCCGAGGCCCAGCAGCGCCACCCCGTCGAACCGTGTCACCGCCCGTCCCCTCGCTGTCCCGTGGCCCACCGTGAGCCGAACGTCTGTTCTACGCCTCGTGGCTCGGGGGTGTCAACCGGCGGTGCGGGCAGCGAGGTGGAGCGCACCGGGCCGGGCGGCGGCCGCCCGCGCCTCGTCGACGGCTCCACCTTGGCGCCGCCCGCGCCTCGTCGACCACCCGCCCCGCTCCCGTCACCCGACCGGGCGGGCCGGCAACCTGCGAGGGTCTAGCCTCGCGCTGAGGCGTGGCCTCGGGGTGCGACCCGGGCCCGCGACGAGGCGCAGATGGGACTGCTCGACGGCATCCGGGTGCTCGACCTGACACGGGTCCTGGCCGGTCCGTACGCCGGGCAGTTACTGGCCGACATGGGTGCCGACGTCGTCAAGATCGAGCCGCCGGAGGGGGACTCGGCGCGCGGGATCGGGCCCCACGCCGGTGAGCGGTCGCTGTACTTCTCGGCGCTGAACTCGGGCAAGCGCGGGGTGGTGCTCGACCTCGCGAGCCCGGCGGGGCGGGCCGCGTTCGACCTGCTGCTGGCCGATGCGGACGTGGTGCTGGAGAACCTGCGGCCGGCATCTGCGGCCCGGCTGGGGTTGACGCCCCCGGTGCTGCTCGCCGCCCGACCGGAGCTGGTCGTGGTGTCGATCAGCGGCTACGCGCGTGGCTCCGCGTGGGCCGAGGCGCCGAGCCTGGACCTGATCGCCCAGGCCGAGACCGGGATCATGTCCGTCACCGGTGAGCCGGGTGGGCCGCCGGTCCGGGCCGGGGTGCCGATCGGGGACCTGGCGGCTGGGATGTGGGCCGCGATGGCCGCGCTCGGCGGCCTGGTCGAGCGGTTGCGGACCGGGCGCGGGGTGGCGCTCGAGGTCCCGCTGGTCGATGCGACGCTGACGTTGACGTCTTACGTGGCGACGGCCGCGAGCCACCTCGGTGTGGACCCTGCCCCGGTGGGCTCCGGGCACCACTCGGTGGCGCCGTACCGGGCGTACCCGACCGCCGACGGCTGGCTCGCGATCGCGGTCATCGGGGACACCTTCTGGCCGCGGTTGGTGGACGCGTTGGGGTTGTCGGTCAGCGTCGACGACGAGGTGGACCTGGCGCGCAACGTGGCCCGCAACGAGCACCGGGATGCGGTCGACGACGCGGTGGTCCGGGCGCTGGCCGGTCGGACGACCGCCGAGGCGGCGGCGCTGCTGGGTGCGGCCGGGGTGCCCCACGCGCCGGTCAACGGGATGCTCGACGCGCTTCGGACCCCCTACGTCGCGGCCCAGGGGATGGTCGCCGAGGTGGCGACGCCGGAGGGTCCGTACCGCACCGTCCGCGGGCCTTTACGCGACGACCGTCCGCTGCGTCCGGCACCGGCCCTCGGCGAGCACACCGCCGAGGTGCTCCGCGAGGTGTTGCCCGCCGACTCCCCGCTGCTCGCCGAGTTGCTGCGGCAGTCCTGACCCGCACCCCGCGGCTCTCTCGGTACCCGGGCTGGCGGGTTGCTCCCCGCGTTTCGTTCGGGCGTTCGGACGAACCCCGGGGAGCAACGGTACAACCGCCTCACGCCGTGCGCCTGCCACCGCTTCCGCCGAAGGGAGTCCCCCGACACGCCGGAAGCCGGGCCCGAAGGCCCGGCTCCCTTGCTGCTGCGAGTCACCCTTCGCGGTCGAGGCGAGCGTTCACTCCACCGGCGGGTTGTCGAGTTCAAGGTCGACCGGCAGGATGACGGCGTCGATCACGTGGATGATGCCGTTGCTGGCGGAGATGTTGGGGGCGATGATCTGCGCCGAGTTGCCGACCGCCGTGATTTCTGCGTCAGTGTCGACCGAGAAGGTCGCACCGAGCAGCGTGGTCACGGTGCGCTCACCGTTACGCGGCACGACGCTGTTCGCGGCGCGACGGCCCTCGGCGACGTGGTACTGGAGGACGTCAAGAACGAGTTCCGCCGGCAGGTCGGTGATTCCGTCGACTCCGACTGCTCCGTAGAGACCCTCG
>JBLRWQ010000160.1:0-2012 GCA_047921175.1 Nitriliruptoraceae bacterium
CCCGAACTGCAGCGAGCGCCGGCGGGACGGTGAAGGGCCTCAGTAGCCTGTCCGCTCCGCTGCAGCGAAGGCGTAGCGGCAAAGGAAGCTCTGGCGGTAGCGGAGCTCGCGGGTCATGGCCACGAGCTGGACGCTGCGGCTGGTGAGTCCGATCAGATGACGGCAGCAACCTCCTCGCTCGGGTCGGCGTCAGCGAGTGCCGCGGCATGCGGCCAGTCCCGTCGGAAACGTTTCACCACCCTCGCGACGGTGGTGCTCCTGGAACCTCGCAGCACGACCTCGCAGACCAGGACGACGTAGGGGTCGTCGGTGCGACTGCGACATGAACGGCGTCCCCGGTGTCGGTCGCTGCCCAGGGAGCACGCTCGGCGATCCACTCGAGCTGTGCGGTCAGGTTGCGGGCGGCCTCGGGGAGCCACTCGATCCTCACGCGGGGCGTCCGGTCTCCTGTCGTTCGATGGCCGCGCGCTGCTGCTGCCAGCTGGAGCGAACCGACTCGTGAGCCAGACGTGCCGTGGCAGGATCGTCATGGACGCCGTAGACGACGTCCATGATCCGAGGAGAGCGGTACACACGGTTGCGTTTCCGTCCGGTCACCTCGGTCAGGATGCCCTCGTCGACGAGGCTGTCGATCGCCTTCTGGGCGGTCGGCGCGGTGACGTCGAACTCGCGGGTCACGTGTTTGGCGGTGACGTAGGGGCGGTCGAGGAGCGACTCCGCGAGGCGCAGCGTCGTGTTCGTCACCCTCGCAGCGAGCAGATCTTCCCGGATGTCACGTTGGAGGTCGACGAGCCTGACCGTGCGTTCCTCGCCAGCACGCCGCGCTGACACAGGGCGAGCGGGACGAGCAGCCGACCGATCCAGTTCTGGCTGCGCCGGAACTCGCCGGGCGTCATCGCCTCGCCACGAACCCCGGACATGAGGAGGGCGTGCGTCTCTCGGAGCAGTCGCAGGCTCAAGGGAAGGCGCTCGAGCGTGGCCAGGGCGTGGTCCGCGTACCTTCGATCCTCGAGCTGAGGACCGCCTCGAGCCGCACGTCGGGTCCCACGAGGATCTCGGGACTCGGCAGTAGCCGGCTGGCATGAGCAAGCCGGCGCTCGGATCGAGGTCTGCTGATGTCGGCTGACTACCCAGACCCGCGGCCGACTTCCGGCCGACCTGTGGGATGCGTACCACGACGCGCACCGGTGACGTCTCGGTGATCGCTTCACGATCATGTCTGCCGCAGACCGTCGGGGAGCAGGATCCAGCCGGGGCAGCGGGACTCGACCTCGTCAGGGTCGAGCTCGATCCCAGCTCCCAGGGCCTTGTGGACCAGCCAGGCCGCGTGCTCCACAGGGGTGTCCGGCCCCGCGTCGGCCAGCACCGTTCCATCGGGCCCGTCGCAACACCGATGGAGGCCGGCGACGATCTCGTTCGCGGCATCGGTTTCGTGGACGTAGTAGCCGGGCTGCTTGCCCGCCCGGGCTGCGAACTCGGTACACGAAAGGTCGTTCAGTCGCCCTGCCAGTTCCTCCGCTCTCTCATCCGCGTCAACGTCGCGGACCCGAGCCGAAGCAAGTGCCTCGCGTGTTGCGGCCAGCTCGGGGTGTGCGGCCAGCAGTGCCGGCAACAGACCGGCCTGCTCCCGGGGTCGCAGCCGATCGAGGGCGGGCGTCGAGGTGGTCGTGGCGGCGGGGTGGAGGAGGGCCATGAGCCGCAACGCCTCGGCGAGCGGGACGGTCGCGGACTACATGAGCGACCTCGCAGCCTTCACGGCCGAAGTCGCCCACGACGACATCGGTGGTCCACTCTCCAGCACCTACACCGCCATCGAACGGCTGGCCGCCGCCGGGATCATCCGACCCCTGACCGACCGCAAGCGCAACCAGGTCCGGGGTGTCGCCGCCATCCTCGAACGACGTGTCGCCTCACAGTCGATGGCCGTGACGACGGGCTCCGTGCTGCGCAACCGGTGGGGCACTTGGACATCGTGCAGCCCCGAGTCCCGTGGTGGGGCTGCTAGCACCCTC
>JBLRWQ010000160.1:2022-2611 GCA_047921175.1 Nitriliruptoraceae bacterium
CGTCGACGGCTCCGCGACGCCGAGATCGCGCTGATCCTGGACGTCGTGCGGGCCTGGAGGTCACCTCGGATCGGTACCTGTGGACAGCGGGCCCGAGGTGTCACGGGTTCGCGCGAAGGTGGCTGTCCTCCCGACCGGAGCCCCGACCGGTCGGTCCTCGAACGGAGCCACCGTGGACGACGACACCATCCAACACGAGGTCTTCGCCAGCTTCGCCGAGCACCTCGTGCCCGAGGCGTTCGCCACCCCGACACGTGCGTACCGGGTGAGCCACGAGACCACGGGCCCGGCACCCGCCGACAGGGCCCAGGCACGCGCGCGGTTCGACCGCTGGGTCGATGACCGGATCGAGGATGCGCTCACGGCATCGTGGCCCCACGACCGACCGCTCGTCGTCGCCTTCACCTCCGACGGGCACCTGCTCCGACGCTACGACGAGAACGGCTGCGGCCACCTCGACTGCGTCGTGGGGCTCGTCCAGCAGGAGGTCACCGCGATCGACACCCCGTGGGTGTTCGGCGCAGCACTGCCGCGACCGCAACCCTTCCTGGAGACGGTGTACGACGAGGACGGCAACGAGGTCGCCGAG
>JBLRWQ010000161.1:0-2584 GCA_047921175.1 Nitriliruptoraceae bacterium
CGTGCACTGCGAGGAGGACGTCGGCCCCTACGGCCCACAACCCTCCAGGCTGCACGGCACAGGCAATATTACTAATGCCTCCGAAATATACCGGGTCCGTACAAGATAGGCAAGCCCCGTCATAGGGATTCCAGGACTCCTGGCACCGGTGGGAAGTTGATGCAACGTCATCGGTGGGGTTTGACGGCGTAGCGGATGGTGAGGTCGGTGCCGGGGTAGACGGTTTCGGTGTCGTTGAGCTGGACGCAGAGGGCTGCGAGGGCTCGGGTGCGTCGGGGTGCTGAGGCGGGGTTGAGGGTGACGTGCAGGTGGCCGTGGATGATCTGGAGGTCGCCGGGGAGGGTGAACGCTTCACGTAGCAGGCTGCGGGCTTCGTCGGCAGCACGGGCGTAGTGGGGTGCGAGCAGTCGGGCGAGCGACGTTTCGGTGTTGTAGGCCGCGATCCGGCAGGCGTGGGTGAGCAGCTTGGTTTCGGTGTCGAGCAGCCGGGCGTCGGGTGCGACCTTGGCCAGCGGGAGGCGGGCGGGGGTGTCGGCCGCGGTGCGGCGGGCGTCGGCGAGCTGGCCACGGACCTGGTCGAGGGTGGTGTCGAGCTCGTCGAGGGTGCCGGTCAGCTGTGGGGTGTTGCGGTGGCGGCCGAGGGTGGCCTCGGCGTCGGCCACCACCTGTTCGAGCTGGCGGACCCGGCGCGTGGCGGCACGTTTGGCGGGGTTGGGCACGCTGCGGTGCGGGTTGTCCTCGACGGCGGTGTAGGTGTCGAGGCTGTCGAGGGCGAAGTGCTGGCGGGCGTAGCGGAAGTAGTTCTCCTGCCGCCACCGGTTGAACATGCGTGCGGCGATCTCGGCCGTGTCCAGATCCAGGCGGGAGGTCAGGATGTGGGTCTGGTGCCCGTCGGCGAGCCGGACGATCTGGCGCAGGGTGATGGTCTTGCGCCCGTGACGCCTCGCACCCGCCGCAGAGAGGCGCAGACGGACCTTGCGGTCGGCGAGCTGCCAGTGGTGGACGACGCCGCGCTCGTCGGTCCAGGTGTGTTCGGTGAACGCCGAGACCGGCTCAGGCCGGAGCTTGCCTTTGCGGTAGGTGAGCAGATCGAACCCTTCACCAGCCAGGTCGGCGAACAGATCGGGGGACCAGCCGCCCCGGTCGAACACCACCGTCGTGCGACGGCCATCCACGAGCTGTTTCAGCTCAGGCAGCAGCCGGCGGACCTCGGCTGCGGTGGAGGCCGAGGGTGGGGCGATGACCGCGAAGATCGGGTCGCCATGCTGGTCTGACACCCAGGTTTCCAGGGTGGCGGGCATCGAGATCCGCATCCGGGCCACATGCGCCTTCGGGAGGCGCCGGGTGCCGTGGTAGGCGCGGACGTGCCCGTCGATGTAGACGAACCCGACCGTCTCCGGGTGCGCGGCGACATGCCGGCGGGCGAGTGCGGCCATCAACTCGCCCGCCTGCCCACGGTCGGCCAGCTCGCCGAGTTTGCGGCGGAGCGTTGAGACCTCCGGGGCCCGGTCAAGGGCGAGGATCCGGCCCAGATCGGCCGGGACCACCCGGGTGGCCCCCTCGGCCCGGGGTTCACGCAGCAGTGCCAGCAACACCAGGGTGAGCAGCACGCTCTTGAGGCCGTAGAAGCCGTTGGCCAGCTTGCCGTAGGTCTGCTCGGCGACCTCGAGCAGCCCGGTCGTCTCCAAGGTCGGCAAGGCGAGCAGCAGCCCGGCCAGCGGCAGCTGCCGACCTTCGGTGAACACCGGTGCGGCCTCCTCCAACTGACCGAACCGGGCCGCCTGCCGCTCGTCGTTGCGTCGCGCCGGGGCCGGCACCACCGGCAGCTCCCGCTCCGTCTCGTCAGCTTCATCAGACGGCGTGGCCGCAGGCTCGGTCGTCGCCGGCACCCGTGCGCGCAGCACCTGACGCACCGAGAACGACGACACCCCCACCGTCGCGGCGATCTTGGCCTGCGTGAGCCCTTGCGCATCCAGCGCCACGATCTGCTGCACGATCTCGTCGGTGAGCTTCCACGCCCCCTTCGGTCCGGGCTTGGCCGGCACCAGCCCCGCCACCCCGCGCTCCTCGTAGGTCTGCTCCCACCGCCACAGCGTCTCGCGAGACGTGCTGAACGCCGCGGCGATGTCGCGACGGGTCGCGACCTTGGCCTTGGCCAGCTGCACCGCGGCGAGACGACGGCCGGCCTCGTCCCCAGCCTGCCACGACCACCACAACGTGCCCCACAGCCACACCGCCCCGCCGGCCTCGTCCACCGTCAGACACCCCGCCTCCCCGAGCGGGGACGCCCCCTCGGGTCGTAGCGGCAGCGGCATCTGACCGGTCATGGCCGCCATCCTCGCACCCTCCCCATCCCAGACTGACTGTTGCGATAATTATCTCGTATCTGGGGCGCGAAAGCGAGCACCCTCAACCAGAGAGAAGCTCCAGAAACCCGGCTCAGCGACCGATCTCAGCCGTTCCGGTCCACCAGGCAGGCATCACGGTGCCAGGAGTCCTGGATTCCGCGTCCTTGCGGGCAGCGCGCTCGCGGGCCAGCTGGTCAGATGCCTCCTCCTTGTGGCGCAGTGCCGCGTTCAGCTGA
>JBLRWQ010000162.1:0-2555 GCA_047921175.1 Nitriliruptoraceae bacterium
GGAGCTGGTGGCACGGCTGGAGCAGAACCCGCGTAACTCCTCCAAGCCGCCGTCCTCGGAGGGGCTGGGCAAGCCACTGACCCACCCTGGGTTCGGTGGAGACTCTGCTCATTGGATTCCAACCGGGTGGCTGGTCTCCGTCTGGTGATGGTAGGCGGCTTCGTACTCCGCCGGTGGAACATCATTGAGGGTGCCGTGGATCCGGACCGTGTTGAACCAAGTGACCCATCCGAGGGTGGCGAGCTCGACCTCGTCGACGGTCTTCCAGGGGCCCTGGCCGGGCCCGCGGATCAGCTCGGCCTTGTACAGCGAGTTGACCGCCTCAGCCAGCGCGTTGTCGTAGCTGTCGCCGATCGAGCCGATCGAGGGCAGCGCGCCGAGCTCGGCGAGCCGTTCCCCGTAGCGGATCGAGGTGAACTGGCTGCCGGCATAATCTGAATTGGGTGCGGCTCTCCTGAAGGGACGTGTCGGGCTGGCTGGATGAGGCGTAGAGGCCCGTTCGCGGCCTCTTGAGCTGCGGTGCGCAGGGATCCAACCGCTGAGAGTGACGGGGACGGGCGGGATAGCCGCAGATGGCTGGCGATGCGGGTCCGGTAGCACCTCCACCACTTCGACGGTCACGTCTGCTCACCTGTGTCTGTAGCTGTTTACGACTACAGGCGAGGTGGCATGATGGTGCACATGACCGACCCTGACGAGCCGCTGGTGTTGCGTGGCAGGTTGACCACGTTCGCTCGCCGCTGCGGCAAGCGCACCTGCTGGTGTGCGACCGGTGAGGACAAGCACGTCTCCCCGGCCCTGGTGTTCTACGAGGACGGGCGCACCCGGACGGTGACGTTGCGTCCCGAGGAGGTCGACGAGGTCCAAGCGGCGGTGGCCCGCTACGACGCTGCGGCCGAACAGCTGCGGGCTGCGGCGCAGCAGGGTCTGGCCGCCTTTCGTGCTCGCCGGCAGGCGGGCCGGTGAGTGCGGCCGACGACGCGGCGTTCGCGGGCTCACGGGCATGCTTTGAGACGATCGTGGGTTGGCTGGACGGTGATGGCGCGGCCGGGCTGACCCACAGCGAGCTGGAGACCCAGCTCGACGCCCGCGGGCGTGAGTTGCTGCGGGGGCTGTTCCAAGACCACCTGGCTGTGCGTGCCCGCGACGAGCCACGGCTCGATGAGGTGGTCGACGATGCCGGGGTGGCGCGTGGCGCGGTCGAGGCCGGCCATCGGCGGGCGCTTGGCACCATCTTCGGGCAGGTCGAGGTCGAACGGCTCGCGTACCGCCGCAAGGGCCATGCCAACCTGTATCCGGCCGACGCGACACTGAACCTGCCGGCCGGCAGACACTCCCACGGGCTGCGACGCCTCGCCGCGATCGAAGCGTCGCGCGGGTCGTTCGACCAGACGGTCGAGGCGATCGAACGGGCCTGTGGGCAGCAGCTGGGCAAGCGTCAGGTCGAGGATCTGGCGGCGGTCAGCGCGATCGACTTCGAGGCGTTCTACCGCGACCGTCAGCCTCCGACGAGCGATCCCGACGACGTGCTGGTGCTCTCCTGTGACGGCAAAGGCATCGTGATGCGCCCTGACGCGCTACGTCCCGCCACCGCCAAGGCCTCTAAGGACGCGTCGAGCAAGCTCAAGACACGACTGTCGAAGGGTGAGAAGCGCAACCGCAAACGCATGGCCGAGGTCGGTGCCGTCTACGACATCACACCGACCGCGCGCAGTCCCGCCGACGTCATGGCCCGCAGCGACATCAGCGATGACGACGAGCCGCCGCCGGCACCGACCACGTCGGGCAAGTGGCTGACCGCCTCGGTGGTCGATGACGCCGCCGAGGTCGTCACCGCCATCTTCGACGAGGCCGACCGGCGTGACCCCGACCATGCACGTACCTGGGTCGCCCTCGTGGACGGAAACACCCATCAGATCGACCGCATCACGGCCGAAGCGAAACAACGTGACGTCAAGATCACGATCCTCATCGACTTCGTCCACGTCCTCGAGTACCTGTGGTCAGCAGCCTGGTCGTTCTTCGACGAAGCCGACCCCGCTGCCGAGGCGTGGGTCGCCGACAAAGCCATGGGCGTGCTCGAAGGCCACGCCCGACAGGTCGCTGCCGGCATCCGGCGGCGTGCCACCCGCGACGGTCTCGACCCGCGACGGCGGATCAACGCCGACAAGGCCGCCAGCTACCTGACCAACAAGGCCGACCACCTCGACTACCCCACCGCGCTCGCCCGAGGCTGGCCCATCGCCACCGGCATCATCGAGGGCGCCTGCCGACATCTGGTCAAGGACCGCATGGACCTCACCGGCGCCCGCTGGGGACTGCACGGCGCCGAAGCGATCCTCAAACTCCGGGCACTGCGCTCCAACGGCGACTTCGACGACTACTGGAACTTCCACTTGGCTCGCGAACACCACCGGGTCCACCGCTCACGCTACGCCGACAACCTCATCCCCGAGACCGCATGAACGTCCCTTGAAAGGAGCCGCACCCATTTCAAGTTGCAGATGAAGCCCTGGGGTACGTGAAGTGCTACGGCGCTTCTTGGAAACGCCGAC
>JBLRWQ010000163.1:0-2522 GCA_047921175.1 Nitriliruptoraceae bacterium
CAGCTGCAGCCGCTGGTGGTGCCGCACTGCTCGCAGACGTGGCACGCACCGGCCCGCACCATCTTGATGCCGCACTCGAAGCACAGCGGTGCGTCGTGGTCGATCGGCACGTTGCCGACCCCACCCGCCGGTGGTTCTCGCGTGAGCTCGGTGGCGGTGCGCTGATGGACGTCGGCATCTACCCGGCGGCCCTGGCGGTCGGTCTGCTCGGACCCCCGGAGAGCGTCCACGCGACCGGCGTCTTGTCCGACACCGGCGTCGATGAGCAGGCGGCGGTGGCGATGCAGCACCCGGTCGGGGCGCTGGCGAGCTGGTCGTGCTCGCTGGTGGCCGACACGGGGGTGGAAGCGACGGTCGCCGGCGAGGAGGGCTCGCTGCGCGTGCGCGGTCCGTTCCACCACTCCCCTGGCCTCGAGCTCCGCAACCGTGAGCGGGTGGTGCAGGTCATCGACGCCCCCGAGCACGACCTCGGGCTCCGCCACGAGGTCCGCGAGGTGCAACGCTGCCTCGACGCGGGGCTGACCGAGAGCGACCGCATCCCGCTGGAGCTGACCCTGGACGTGTTGGGGGTGCTCGACGAGGTGCGACGGCAGCTCGGGGTCACCTTCCCGCGGGTGGTAGGCTCGTCATCTGATCCCCCGACTTAGCGGGGACGCCTCGTTCCTTCCCAGCCCGGTCCCCGCTGGAACGATCCCGTCGCCTCCTCTGAGCCTTCGAGCCCGAGGTGCCGACCATGTCCGCGTCCCCTGTTGCCCTGCCTGCCATCGTGACCACCGGGCATCCCGTCGCCCATCCGGTCGCACGGCCGACCGCGGTGGTGTACTGCGAAGGCAACCTCGGCGAGGTCGACGGCAAGACCGCCAACGGTCTCGTCCGTCACAGCGAGCGGTACGAGATCCTCTCGGTCATCGACAGCGAACGCGCCGGGCTCGACTCCGGGATGGTGCTCGATGGGACAGCGAACGGGATCGCCGTCTGCGCCGACCTCGATCACGCGCTGGCCCACACTGACGCGGTACCCGACCACTTCATCTTCGGCATCGCCCCCGCCAGCGGGATGTTGTCTCTGGCCGAACGCGAGCTCCTCCTCCAGGCGATGGACCGCGGGATGAACCTCGTGGTCGGCCTGCACGAGTTCCTCAACGACGACCCGGAGTTCGCCGCGACGAGCGCCATCAACGATGTCGCGATCATCGACGTCCGCCGACCACGGGCGAAGAAGGACCTGCGCACCTTCACGGGGCGGGTCAACGAGATCGCCTGTCCTCGCATCGCCGTGCTCGGCACCGATTGTGCGATCGGCAAACGGACCACGGCCACCCTGCTCACCCAGGCTCTCCGGGAGCACGGGCTCCACGCGGTCATGGTCGGGACGGGCCAGACCGGGTTGATCCAAGGCGCGAGGTACGGGCTTGCTCTCGACGCCGTCCCTGCGCAGTTCGGTGCGGGCGAGATGGAGGCCGCGGTCCTGGAGGCCTACGACGCCGAGGGCCCCGACGTGATCGTGATCGAAGGCCAGGGCGCACTGAGCCACCCCGCCTACTCTAGTCCCAAAATAAGCGAGTTTGGCGGTGGTGGGCGGTTGATGCCTGTTGACCGTCGGTGTGGAGGGGCCGTCGACGGTGAGTGGCGCTGTTCGAGGCCGGTGGGCGGGCTGGTGCGGCGGGTGGAGCGGCTCGAGGGTGCCGACAGCCCGGGTCAGTGCAGGCCGACGCGGTGCCGGACGGCGGGTCTGGCACGCACATGTGGGTATGCGGTTTGGAGCAGCGGCGGGTCAGGTGAAGCCGGTGCGTTCGATGGTGCGCCAGGCGCTGAACATCCGGTCGAGCGTGGGCTGCCAGCCGATGATGCGCACGGTGATCGTGCGTGCCCGGCGGATGATCCTTGCGGGGATGAGCACGATGGCGTGGATGAACCGGCGGAACTCCATGTTGATGTAGGTGAGCCGGTCGGTCTTGCGGTGCATCATCATCGAAAACCACGATTTGAGGTTCCACGCCAGCGTGGCGATGACCATGTAGGCCCAGTTGGAGACCAGGTCGTACAGCGGCACACGTAACGCTTCGACACCGTTCTTGAGCTGCTCGTTGATGTTCTCCTGGTCGCAGCGCTCGTTGGCGCAGTACACGACCTCTGCAGCGGTCAGATCGGTGCGGGTGGTGATGTAGAAGAAGTAGCGGATCTCATCGAACAGTTGGTGTTCGCCACGGGATCTGGTGATGTTCTTGCGCAGCACGACTACCCGGTAGTCCCGGTCGCATTTGCCGGGCCGGTAGTCGAACTCGGCGACGTCCTCGAAGTTGAGCTCGAGGTTGAGATAGCCCCGCTCGTAGACGATCGCGGCCTTATGGTCGGGCTCCCGTTCGCGCCGCTGGTCGGTGGCCGGCTGATAGGCCGCCGGACGCTCCAAACGGCTCCACGCGGCCTCTGGCAGCGCTTCTGCGTGTCGACGCATCGTGTCGTTGCAGTCCATCCCGAAGATGAAATCGACCCGCTTGGCCCACCGGTCGAAGTTGGCGGTC
>JBLRWQ010000164.1:0-2520 GCA_047921175.1 Nitriliruptoraceae bacterium
GGAAGTCCCACCGGACCGCGTCCTCGAGCGCCCGGTGCAGGGTGACGTGGACCTCCCGGACCGTCTTCAGCGCCAGCGGTCCGGTGCCGCGGGTGCGGCCGTTCTCCCGCACGTCCGCGTAGAGCAGGTTGATCCGCGGCGGGGTGAGGGCACGCAGCGGCAGGTCCCCGACCCGGGGCACGATGTAGCGCTCGATGTTGCCCCAGTTGCCCTCGAGCGTGGTCGGACCGATGGTCAGCCGCATCGCCGTCAGCCACTGGTCGACCAGGAACCCCCGCACCGTCATCGTGGTGGGCTGCACCACCTGGCCACAGTCGCGCTTGGTCAGCACCTCCCGCAGCGCCTCCTCGGCCTCCCGGCGGGTGGCGAGCCCACCACCTCGACGTCGGCGCCGCTTCTTCGTCACCGGGTCGGGCCCGATGTCGACCCCGAACCCCCACGAGGCCTCCGAGCCGCCGCACCTCGGGCAGTGCCGCTCCCCCGGGCCGAGCCGGGCCCGATCGGTGCACCGCGCGCAGCGCTTGAAGACCTGCCGGCTCACCTCAGCGCTCCACCGCGAGCTGGAACTCCAGCCGTCGCACCCACAGCTCCAGGACGAACCCGGCCCAGGTGACCGCCGGGTGGTACCGCTCGCGGACCTCGTCGAGGACCCGAAGCGCGAGCTCCTGATCGGGGGCGGTGTCCGGGTCGGTGTAGATGGCGAGACGCGGCTCGAGGTAGAGCGAGGCGACCAGCGCCCCATGAACGGCCCGCCGGAACGACGGCCAGTCCTCGGGGTCGGCGATCATGTAGGCGAGGGTGAGGTAGTAAGCGAACCCGTCGCGGTCGAGTTGCTCGAACACCGGGTCCTCGGTCTGTTGCTCCATCGTCCACCTCCTCGATCCGACCACGTTGCCGCCCACGCCGAGGTTGTGCACGACGACCTCGGCGTGGGCTGTGGACAACGGTTGGGTATGACAGCCTGAAGTGGCCCCACGGTGACGGCTTGCAGTGGCTACACCCCCGGTTGCGGTGGCAGATCACCGACAGGAGGAACGCGCTCGGCTCCGAGGTCGGTGACCGGCGGATGGAACGGGCCTGTTCCCATCTCCGGGACGAGATCGAGCGGACCGCCCGGGAACTGGCACCGCGCCACGTCCGCCAGCGATCGTTCGTGAGGGGACGATGACGGCAGCCGTCCTCAACCCGTCACCGGCTGCTGTCGACACCTCGGTCAGCGCTCCTATCGTCAGGGGCAGGCACGGGGGAACGCGATGGACGGGTCGACGGCCGCCAAGACCATGCGGCTGCGGTACGCCGGCGTCTGCGTCGGTTGCCGGACCGAACTCGCCGCGGGAACCCGAGCCCATTACCTGCCGCCGACGAAGTCCGTCCGCTGCCTCGGCTGCGGCCCCACGGAGGCTCCGGCAGCTCCAGCGGCGGAGCCGGCGACGACGCCAGCACCGGAGCCAGATCGCCCCGATGCTGCTGTCAGCCCACCGCCACCTGCTCCGAGCTTCGTCTCGTGGCCGCCTGAACCAGCTGCAGCCGCGCCGGCCGGCCGCGTCGAGGAGACCGTGTTGTCGCAGGGCACCCTCGCTCGTGGCGCCACCTGCGGGGACTGTGGCCGCAAGCTTCGGCGAGGCGCGGAGGCGCTCCACGACGAGACGTTCACCGAGGTCCTCTGCCTGGAGTGTGTGACCCTCGACACCGTGCACAGTCTCGGGACGCCGGGTGCGGGCGCGCGCCGCGAACACGCCCGACGGCTGGAACGACACCAGACCCGGGTCCGGACGGCTCACCCTCGACTCGGCGGGCTCATCCTCGCGGTCGCCGACGACCCGCAGCATGTCCGCGCCTGGCAGACCGGTGCGGTCGGCGAGGAGGAGTTCGGTCGGCGCCTCTCCGGTTGCTCCGGGTCGAAGCTCAAGGTGCTCCACGACCGGAAGATCCCACGATCCTCAGCCAACATCGACCATCTGGCCGTCACCACTGAGCGCGTCTGGGTCCTCGACGCCAAGCGCTACAAGGGCAAGGTCGAGACCCGCGGGGGAGGCCTGTTCTCCACGCGACCACCGCAGCTGTACGTCGGCGGGCGGAACCAGACGAAGCTGGTCGAGGGCATGCAGCGGCAGGTCGCGACGGTCCGGTCACTGTTGTCGCCCCTGGCGTCCGAACTCGGCGCGGGCGGCCCTCCCGAGGTTCGCGGCGCCTTGGTGTTCATCGACGCCGAGTTCGGGCTCTTCACCTCTCCGTTCGCGGTCGATGGCGTCTGGGTCGGCTGGGGCAAGGCCATCCGCAAACGCCTCGGCGAGGAAGCCACCGGAACGCTCCCCGTCGACGGGGTCGCCAAGCGGCTCGCCCGCGAGCTGCGGGCAGGCTGAGCGTCAGCATGCTCCGGCCGAGCATGCCCCAGTGGGGTCGGCACCTGACAGGCGAAGACTCGGTATCGCCGAGAAGCACCCACGCGCGATGCCGTGATGATGCGCGGGACGCTCCCGACGCAGCAACACCTATAGCTGCGAACCCGATCATTGCGGG
>JBLRWQ010000165.1:0-2508 GCA_047921175.1 Nitriliruptoraceae bacterium
CTCGCCAGCAGCATCGACGCGGCGCTGGCGGACGAGGTAGCGGACACCGAGGTGGCGGACGAGGGCGTCCTCGAGCCAGTACGTGAGGGTGCCGATGAGGGTGCGCCGGCGGCCGGCCCCGACCCGGTCGACGACCGTGACCTGCGCGACACCGCGGTGCTGACGGCCGCTGCGGCGGCGACGGGGCTGTCGATCGCCGATGCCGAACAGGGGCTGACCGGTGAGCTCCCGCTGACCGAGGTGGCCCCGGAACCGACGGATGAACGCGAGCGCGAGGACGCAGAGCCGGAGCCTGAGCCTGAGCTGGAAGCCGAGCCTGAGCTGGAAGCCGAGCCTGAGCCGGAGCCAGAGCCGGAACCGGAGCCAGAGCCGGAGCCTGCACTCGAGCTCGAGACAGAACCGGAGACACAGCCGGAGTCAGAGCTAGCAGCAGAGCCGGCGCCGGAGCCGGAGCTGGAGCCTGAACCGGAGCCGGAGCCTGCCGGTGAGCAACCCGCTGCGCAGCGTGTGGACGAACCTGAGCACGTCGAGGAGCTGCCGGTCGCCGGTGAGGAGCCCCGGATCGACCCGGTCGTCCAGCTCGACCTCGACGAGGACGTCCGCCCGGACGGCGTGATCTCGCCGGGCCACAGCGAGGCTGACCCCGCCGCTGCCGAGCCCGAGGGCACGGGCACCCGCACCGCGGACCCCGTACCCGATGTCGCGGAAGCCGAGGCTGACGCCACCGACCGGCTGCCACGGGTCACCGGCCCCGGAGGCGCGCCCGCACCGGACCCTTTCGAGGACGCGGAGGACGACCTGCTCCACACCACCGCTCGGCTCGCGATCCTGAGCCAGGACGTCGCGATGCGGGACGCGGGTGGGGACGACCACCTCGATGCCGGCGCCGGCACCGCCGTTGAGCCTGACGACGCCGCCGACGAGCCCGACGATGTCGCCGGCGAGCGCGGTGACGAGGACGACGGCCGCGACGCACCGGCCTAGGGTCCGAACCTGGTCCGTCGCCCTCCATCCCCGGTCGGAGCTCGTCCCATGCCCGCTCGCCCGTCCCGACGGCTCGTCGTCCTGCTGGTCCTCCTCGCGGCGGCGCTGGTGGCCTCGGCCTGCGGATCGTCGTCCCAGCCGTCCTCGGTGAGCTGGCGCAACGTCGACCTGGAGCTGCCCGACGACTGGTACCTGTTCGAGGAGGAGGCCGACCGGCTGAGCATCTCGAACCAGGACATCGGTGTCGGTGATGTCGTCGGCACCCCGGCGGACTGGCCCGACGGCGACGTCGTGGCGATGTTCTTCACCTACGAGCCGGCCACGCTGCCGGACGACTGGCGGGACCTGCTCGAGCGCCTCGACGCCGAGGTGGAGACCGACACCGGGCTCGTGCTCCAGGGCGACGTGCCGGCGACCCAGCTGATCTACCGCTACGAGACCGAGGGCGTGCTGACCCGCGAGATGGTGGTCGTCATCCCGTCACGCTCGATCGTGCTGCTCGCGCAGCCGGTCCCGGCGCTGGGGGAGACCGACGTCAGCGAGGTGTTCCTGCGCTACCTCGACGAGATGATGGGGGTGCTCGAGTCGGCGACCTTCGGGGCGCCCCTGGTGGACTGACATCGTCGCCCCCTAACGCGTGCGCTCGCGAGCACCTGCCGGCAATGGTCCAGGGCCGCCTGTTTTGTTCCGCCGACGCCGCTGGCTAGGGTCGTTGCCGTCGCCGAACTCCTAGTCTCAAGGTTTGACGTCATTCACTGTCAACCGGGGGGATCTCTAGCCGCCTTCAGCGGCTCCTCTCGCCGTGGGTCAGTTTGCGGATTCTCATCCGCACCACCAGTTCCATCCTTCTTGCGCAGCCGTGCCCCGAGAGCCCGGCGCCTGCGCTGCGTCCGAGTCCAACTGTTCGTTTCCGGAGGCCTGTCTCATGCAACCTGTCTCGACCGTCCGCTCCCGGCTCACAGTGCCCTCCGTTCTGGTGCTCGTGCTGGCACTCGTTCTTGCCAGCCTCGCCGTGCCCAGCGCTGCGCTAACCGATCCCATCGGAACCACAGGATACGAGCCCTTGTCGCCTGCTCGCATCCTGGATACGCGGGATTCTACGGGTGATGTGTCGGCTCCGGTGGGGGCCGGGCAGACGGTTTCCACGACTGTGGCTGGGGTTGGTGGAGTGCCGGCGGACGCGGCGGCGGTTGCAATCAACGTTACGGCGGCGAATGCGACGGAGATGTCGCATCTGCGGGTCTGGGGTTCGGGCGGTGCGATGCCCGGGGCTTCGACGATCAACTTCCAGCCGGGCGTGAATATCGCGAATATGGTCATCACCGAGGTCGGTGTTGACGGCAAGGTCGACATCTTCAACTTCCGCGGCTCTGTCGATGTCATCTTCGACGTCGTTGGCTACTTCCCAGTAGACACCGAGTATGTCCCGCAGCCGCCAACTCGCGTGCTGGATACGCGGGATTCTACGGGTGATGTGTCGGCTCCGGTGGGGGCCGGGCAGACGGTTTCCACGACTGTGGCTGG
>JBLRWQ010000166.1:0-2477 GCA_047921175.1 Nitriliruptoraceae bacterium
CCGTGCGCCCTTGCGCGGGGGACGAGGTCGGGTACGCGAAGGTCAGCGTACTCGTGGTCCTCCATCAGCGAGACGAGGAGGTCGGTCCGGCAGTCCTCGCGCAGGCGTGCGAGGTCGAGCTCCAGGTCGCGGGCCCACGGGCGGCCGAAAAGGCTGGTGCCCCACTTGCCGGGGCAGAGGGTGAGGCCGAGGGCACCGGGCGCCGGCAGGTCCGTGATCCAGTCGACGTGGAGTGGGTGGCTGCGGGAGGTCTTGGGTTCGGGATGCATGGATCGCAACCCTCCTATCTGGGCGGCTCGTCGGAGGTCGGCCTGCCCTTTGGGTGCCGGCAGATGGAGTCGCACTCACTCGATCCTACAACCGCGGCGGGCTCGATGCTCAAGACGATCGGGGTGGGAGTTGGACAGCCATCCGCCGTTGAGAGTTGTGTCCAGGATGGTAGAAAGGCGCGGTCTGACAACAGCAATTGGCATTGACAATACGAGACGGAGATCGTATACTCAGCCCAACGCTGCTTCCACCTTCGCCGTCGATCCCGCACCCTGCAGGCCCGTCCCACACGCTTGGCCCGAACGCGACTTGTCTTCGTTCGTAGAGGCTTCTCCGCCGAATGATAGATCAACGCAGTTGATCCAATCAGGCAGAGGACGATGGGATCGAGAGTGTCCGCTCTCTGCACACCCCTTGGAGGAGGAAGCACGATGCTCCAGACCGCCCGAACCCGCAGTGCCCCCCGACGCGAACGGCGCCCGTACTTCTCGTGGTCGACCGCCCAGCTCGAGGAGGTCGCCCGGGTGCGTTGGGACGACGGTGCTGGCTTGCGCGTGCTGAGGGCCGAGTTGGGGTACCGCACGCGCCTGAGGGCGGTCCGTCTCGCGTCCCGTGTCGACGAGCGCCTGCAGGAACTCGCCTCGTGTGCCGCGCTCGGTGCGGGGGAGCAGGAGGCGCCGACGACCGACCACCGGCCTGCGGGTCGCACGTTCGAGCCGGACGACGTGTCGGTGGGCGTGCTGGCGGCAGCCGGGTATCGGGTCGGCAGGAACGGAGTCTGCACCGAGGCCCGTCGCCGTGCGCTGACGCACATCGTCGAGCACGAGATCACGGACGTCGACGATCCCGCCTACCTGGCGACCTGGGGCCGCCCCGGTTCGGTGGAGCGGCTGCGCCGCACCGCGAACGTCCTCGCGAAGCTCGCGCGAGGCGCCCGAACCAGGGGTCCGTCGATGACGACCGCTCGCGTCGCCTGGTCGCGTGACCTCGCGTACCTCAGGGAGAGGTACTACGACGGCCACTACGAGCACGCGTTCACGTGGCCGAGCGACCGCTACTGACGGGCGCTCCGTGCGACGCCCGCGGTGCGTGCTAGCGTTCACGGTATGTGTCCCGGGAACGAACCGGATGGAGGTTGGGGGGCGGCCACGCCCGCCCCCACCTCGAACCGCATCGACTCGACGCGCACGGTGACCCCCATGTCGCGTACCTGAGGCCGATGCCCGGCGAGACGCCGGAGGCGGCGCTGGAGTGTCGCTTCTGCCGGTTCGACGAGGCGGGCTACATCGAGGAGATCGCCGCGCTCGGCCTGGCGAGGGTGGCCCGCGACGAGTACCGCCACCTGATCGCGACCGCCGCGCTGGACGACCGGGTGTCCCCGCTGGACTTCGCGCTCGGGGACGTGTTCGGTACGTAGGAGGGAGGCATCGCCGTCGTGACCGTCGACGAGATCGCCCGCCAGTTCGTCCGCCTCGGCTGGGCGCCCGATCCCGAGCCCGGCCCGGACGCGCCATGACGGCACCCGCCCAGCGTCGCCCCCTCGACCTCTACCTGTCCCTGCTCGACGCCGTCCCGGGCGCCGACGAGGCCGCCCGCGTGCGGTCGCTGCGGCGGTTGCTGGCGGGCCCGCGCGAGGCGTGGCCGGCGGCGTTGCGCGAGCGGATCGACGCGGCCGGCGTGAGCGTGGGGTACCTGACGCGCGGGCTGTTGTCGATCCATCGCTTCGCGCCGGAGGTGCGGGCGGCGCTGGAGGCGGGCCTGCCGTTCGCGGTGGCGCGGCGGGTGAACGGGTTGCCGAGTGCGGCGGCGCGGCGGCGGGCGTTGGCGCCGTTGGCGGGGCTCGACGGCGGGGCGCGCGGCCGGATGCTGCCGCGGGGGTTGGCGGCTCGGGTGGAGCGGCTGGCGCGGGCGGAGGCCGCGGGCGCGGAGTGGGCCGGGCCGGCGCCGACGGCCGACGCGTCGGGGTGGCTGCCGGCGTCGGAGGCGGTGACGCCCCCGCGCGCGATGCGTGGCGACGTGTGGGCGTTCGATCCGGCCGTGGGTCGGCGGGCGAGGGAGGAGCCGCTGGCGGAGCGGGTGGTGGAGGCGTTGCTGGCGCGGACGATCCCGAGTGGGGGTGAGTTGGTGGACGTGACGGCGGGGCGGGGGACGATCGGTCTGGTGGCGCGGCGGCATGGGGTGCGGTCGTGGTCGGGGGACCTGGCGCC
>JBLRWQ010000167.1:0-2420 GCA_047921175.1 Nitriliruptoraceae bacterium
ACGCACCAGAGCGGCCCGAGCGACGTCGACACCCAGGCCACGGCTCGCGCCGGTGACGCACCAGACCGCCACGCTCGACCCCCTCCCCGTGCTCGTGGCCACCACGCTATCCGGCACAACCCGGCGGATCCCCTGCGCCGCAGTTGTGACGATGTGCGGGTGCGTCAAGGGCCAGAGGGCAGCGTGGTGAGCCCGACAGTTCGTGCCGCGTTGAGGAGTCGGCGATCCCACGTGGCGAGGATCACTGGCGCGTCGGCGAGCGTCAGGGCACTGGCGAGGTGGATCGCGTCGAACCCGCTCAGCGCGTGGGTCTCGGCGAGGCCGCCAGCGCTGTCCTCGAGCGCGTCGGTCACCTCGACCATGCGCAGCGCCGAGTGGAACGCTCGCCAGCTCTGCTTCGCTGCGTTGTGCCCGGTGTCGTCCAGCCGGTGATCTCGGTGAGCGGCGGCGAGAGCCGCGCGGACCTCGGGATGGGCGACGCGACTTGTCACGACAGCATCCGCGCCGTCCCACAGCGTGGCCACGTCGTGGCTGCCGTCTTCCTCAACGACCAGCTTCACCAGCGCGCTGGAGTCGAAGTACGCCAGCGTCATCGGCGGTTCTCACGTTCGGTCGTCACGGAAACCGAGACATCGTCCGTCGCGGACACCCGTCGGCGACCTCGCGCCGTGGGTCGGCGGTCGTGTCGTGGTCGACTGAGCTGGCCGTCGGCGGTCAGTTGGTCGAGCAGGGACGTGGTCTCGATGCCGCTCAGCCTGGCGACGGGTCGCCCGCGGTCCGTGACCACAACCTCGTCGCCGGCCTGCGCACGGTCGAGCCAATCCTTCAGTTCGCGACGGAGCTGCGCGACCCCGACCTCCGCCATGCGACACCCCTCCTGTACATCCCGAGTCGTAGCCAGTGTACATGAACCCGCAGTTCCAGTGGCAGACGTTCCCGCGTGTTGTGGATGACCGGAGACCCGGTCACAGCGGAGATTTCCGGGCGCAGGTAGACCGATCCCACAGCCTCGCTGGCGCTGCTCGGTCCTCGATGATGGGGATGACCTCGGCCCTGCCCGCGAGCGCCCCGTCCTCGGCATCCGCACCACTCGACAGATGAAGGATCCCATCTGGGCCGCGAGCCGTTGCCGCATCGATCTCATCCTCCAGAAGCGGCGGGCTGCTCCGGCTCAGCCCTACGATGCGCGACGTCGCTCATCCGACCTGCGGGGCTGGAGCCGATGGCCGAGATCACCGTCGAGGAGTCGTGGCGTCAGGTCCGGACGCTGACCGACCGGGCTGAGCAGGCCATGGCGGGCGGGCGACCGGACGAGGCGGTCGACCGGTGGCAGGCCGTGCTGGCCCACCCGAGCGCGCACCATCAGGTCGCGGCCTACGAGATCCTCGACGAGGTCCATCGCGCGTTCCGTGAAGCGGGCCACTACGAGGACGCGATCGCGGCGAAGCGTGAGGCGATCGCGGCCGGCTACCGGTCGGTGCCCGACCCGGAGGCGGACATCGCCGAGTGCCTCCTGGATGCTGGGGAGATCGAGGAGGCCGACGCGCTGTTCGCGACCCTGCGAGAGCGCGATCCTGAGGAGGTGTGGCTGTACAACTCCGCCGCGTACAGCTACGCGGGCATCGACGTCGCCGCGTCCCTGCGGTGGGCGCTGGTCGGCATCGAGGTGGCGTTGGCGACCGGCGACCCCGACCAGGTCGTGATGCAGCTGCTCGAGCTGGCGGAGGACGCCTGGGGGGAGATGGCCGAACCCGTCGACCAGCAGCTCGTCGATCGGGTGGAACGGTTCTGCGAGGCGTGGAAGCCTCCGCCCTCCCGCCGCCCGTGGGGCGAGGTGCCGCCCCTGGAGGATCGACCGTGCGCGCACTGCGGGTACCGGCCGGACACCAGCCGGGCCGAGCTGGACGAGCGTGCCCGCCGGAACCGACGCCGCCTGCTGGAGGCTGAGCTGCCCGAGGCGCTAGCACGGCTCGACGCCGGCCTCGGCCCGGAGCCGAGCACCCGGCTCCCGGGACCGGTGGCGCTCGCCATCGGCTGGTTCCCCGCCGACCAGTGGCCCGAGGCGTTCCGGCGCTGGCCGGATCTGCTCGACGACCTCCCCGCCGGCCACCTCGCCTACAGCCATGCGACCGAAGCACGCATCAAGCGCATCTCCCGGCACGCCCCCGGGCACCGGCTGCACGTCACGGCGATGACCGTCGACGGCCTCACGGCGTACGCCGAGGAGTCCGGGCACGACCCCGGCAGTGGCGAGGCCCGGTCGGCCTACGCGGCGACGCGCCTTGCCGCGGGCGACGCCGTCGTCTGGCCACCCGGACGCAACGAGCCCTGCTGGTGCGGATCGGAACGCAAGTACAAGAAGTGCTGCGGTCCGGTCCCCGCTGCCGTGGACGGTGCCTCGTGACCGCGCCGATGGCGCC
>JBLRWQ010000168.1:0-2407 GCA_047921175.1 Nitriliruptoraceae bacterium
ACCCCGCATCCGCCGGGTCGAGGGCTTTCGTCCTGCCCTGCTCCGGTGCGGGCGTCAGCGGTTGCCGGCCATGAGGTAGCCGCGGTCGGCGATCACGGCGACGACGCTCAGCCGCCCGTCAGGCTTCCTGGTCCGTGTGGGCGGCGCTCGTCCCCGGCCGTCGCGGGTGAGGGCGCTGCACCACGGTCACGTGCATGGCCGGAACGGAGCTGCCGATGATCGAGTCCAACCACGTCTCGACGGTCGCTTCCGAGTCGGCTGGCGGGGCCACCGGCGGATCGCCGCTACCTCGGCGTGTGAGCTGGCGGGGGCGGCTCGTCCGGTGTGGATGCGGGCCCAGGTCGACGCCGGCGCCCCATTGACAGATATAGCAGGCTGTCGCAAAATGCCGGAGACGAAGGTGAGCGGCTGGCCTTCAGAGAGAGCATGGGGCGCGGGCCGAGGCGGGGGCAGGGCAGGGCTGGCCCTGCGAGGTTGATGGCGAGCGTCATCAGCGGTGGCCGTGCAGTGGCGGGACGGGCAGGCGCACAACGTCGAGAGGTCCGGCAAGGCTGGGTCGAGCGGGGTGCGGGCGGGTGTGCTGCCGGGGCGGGTTGAGGGGCGGGCCCCGGCGGCCCTGTCGGGTTTGGTGTGCTTCAGCAGGCCCGGTGGAGCTTGCCGAGGTTGTGGGCGGTGGCCATCAGGGCCCACTCGCTCGTGGCGGCTTCGAGGCCGCGGCGGCGGAACCGTCGGTAGTCGTGGTTGGACTTGGACGCGAAGACGGGCTCGACGGTGTGGGAGCGCTTCGCATAGGCGGCCGCGCCGGCCTCGGTGCGCAGCCGGTGTTCCATCGCCTCGAGCGGGGTCGCGCCGGCGGGCGGCTCGCCCTGGGTGGTGCCCAGCTCGCGTGCGGCGGCCCGCTGCTTCCAGTCCTTGGTGGTGGCGATCAGCCGGTCGGGACCTTCACAGGTCGCGTTGTCCTGGGACCAGTAGCCCGCGTCGGCGAGCACCAGGCCGATCGGCTGGGTGATGCCGGCCTGGTCGAGCGTCTCGAGGGTGGCCTCGACCATCGGCTGGTAGAGCCCGACGTCGCCTGCATCCTGGGAGACGTGGCAGGCGATGATGATCTGCTGGTCGTTGACCATCGCCTGGGCGTTGTAGCCCTGGACCCAGCCGGTTGCGGTGCTCATGATCCGTGACTGCGGGTCGGTGACGTTCGCGCGCGTCTTGGCGACGCCGGCCTGTTGCGCCGCGGTGCGGGCGGTCGCGGTCGCTGCGACGGCGGCCTTGACGTCGGGGTCGGCCTCGACCGCAGCATCGACGTCGGCCTCGCTGGTGTGTGCAGTGGATGCCTTGGCTTGTGCCTTGACTCGTGTCGCGGTCTCGTCGGCCTCGGCGCGGGCGAGCGCGGCGTGGGGGTCCTTGGGTTTGCGGCCGCGCAGCTTGCGGCCTGCGGCCGCCTCGGCGCGGGCCTTGGCGGCGCGTGCCTCGGTTTCGGCGGCTTCGGCGGCATCCTGGGCCTTGATCACCGCCGCGGCCTCTTCGAGGCGCGCGAGCCGGCCCGTCGCCGATGACAGGCGGGCGGGAAGCTCGTCGGCTGCGTACAGCGACGGCTGGCCGTCCTCGTCCTGGTCGGTCTGGCGTGCCTCGGACAGGATCTGCTCGACCTCGCGGCGGATCCACTCCGCGCTGCGGTTTTGGTCCAACGCGGCGTCCGAGCCGATCTTGGTGCCATCGACCGCGACCGTGCCGACGGTGACCAGCCCCGCCGCCGCGCACAACCGCAACACCTCGACGAACACGCCCTCGATCGCCTGCTCGTGGTCGATGAGGAACCGGGCGATGGTCGCATGGTCGGGCACCACGTCCCCGCAGATCACCCGGTAGGCCGCATCGGTTCGGCACGCGGCCTCGATCCGCCGCGACGAGCGCTGGCCCATCATGTAGGCGTACAGCAGCATCGTCAGCATCATGTCCGGGTCGTAGGCCGGCCTGCCCGGCCCGTCATTGGGATGCAGCGCGTGCAGCGCGGTGGTGTCGACCCGCTCGACCACGTCGATCACGAACCACGCCAGATGGCCCTCGACCAGCCAGTCGGCCATCGAGACCGGCAGCAGGAAGCTCTGGTCGCGCATCCCGCCGATGTAGTGGTAGGCCATGACCGCACTCCTCCGAACCCATCGAACCCTATGCAGGCAGTATATATACTGCCTGCATAGGGTGTCAAGAGGCGATACCTTCTGCGACATCGATCAAGGAGCGCTCGTGGCCGCCACCGAACCGCCCGCCGAGACGCTGGCCGAGTTCGAGGCGCTCGCCGGTGAGATCGCCCGGCTCGGACCCGCGCTGCCCGGCACCGTCACCGAGCGCTACACCCGCTGCACCTCCAAGGGCTGCCGCTGCCGCGCCGACCCGCCCCGACCCCACG
>JBLRWQ010000169.1:0-2406 GCA_047921175.1 Nitriliruptoraceae bacterium
CGGGCTTGAAAGGTGAGGAGGTCTCCGTGTGGAATCGGGGTGTTCGAAGCCACCGACCGCAGGAGACCTCCTCATGGGACAGCATAGGAACGCACGTCTGACCGTTGCGGGCCGGCTCACGCTGGTGAGACGGATCGAGCAGGGCCGTCCGGTCGCGCACGTCGCGGACGAGATGGGGGTGTCGCGCACGACCGCGCACCGCTGGTGGTCGCGCTTCCAGGCGGAGGGTGAGCAGGGGCTGCATGACCGGCCGTCGGTCGCACACCGGCGTCCTCACCGGACGTGTGCACGGCTCGAGGCGCGGGTGGTCCGGTTGCGCCGTCAGCACAAGTGGGGGCCTGCGCGCATCGCGCCGCACGTGGGGCTGCCCATCTCGACCGTGCACCGGATCCTCGTGCGGCACGGGGTGAACCGGCTCGCGTGGATGGACCGGCCCACCGGCAGGGTCGTGCGCCGCTACGAACGGGCCACACCGGGCGAACTCGTCCACATGGACGTGAAGAAGCTCGGACGGATCCCCAAGGGCGGTGGCTGGCGGGCGCTCGGGGAGGACCAAGGGCGTGCGAACCGGCGGGCCGATAGGCGTGGCGGCGGCTTCGACCTCATCCACTCCGTGGTCGATGACCACTCCCGTCTCGCCTACTCAGAGATCCTCCCCGACGAGTCGGGTGACACGTGCGCCGCCTTCTACGTCCGGGCACACCGGTTCTTCGCCGACCACGGCATCCACGTGAAGGCCGTCATGACCGACAACGCGTTCGCCTACACCCGTGCCGTCACCTTCCGCCACACCCTCGCCGGGCTCGGCGTGAAGCACGTGCGGATCCGACCCCGCCGGCCCCAGACCAACGGGAAGGTCGAACGGTTCAACCGGACCCTGCTCGAGGAATGGGCCTACGTCCGGACCTACCGGTCCAACCACGCCCGCACCCGAGCGTTCGACCGATTCCTCCACACCTACAATCACCACCGCCCCCACACATCACTCGGCGGCCGACCACCCATGTCACGCGTCAACAACGCTCCGAGGCATTACACTGAACCGCCCCGGGTTTCATGGACACTCGGGGGTTAGTGCGGCCACGGGTTCGGTGGCCGCGGGGTTGTCACGGTAGTAGTCGTTCTCGTGCTCGACGGGGGTGGTGTAACCGGGGCCGTCGGTGATCTGTCCGTGGAGACGCCGGTGGTTGAACCAGTCGACGTATTCCAGGGTGGCGAACTCGACGTCGGTCAGGGACTGCCATGGTCCGTGCGGGTGGATGAGTTCCCACTTGTACAGGCCGTTGAACGATTCGACGAGCGCGTTGTCGTACGAGTCGCCGCGTGATCCGACGGATGCGACGATGTCGTTCTCCTCGAGCCGTTCCGAGTAGCGAACAGATAAATACTGGGCGCCCCTGTCGGAGTGATGCACGAGGTTGGACAGGTCGTCGGTCCGTCCACGGTTGTGCACGGCCATCTCGAGCGCATCGATTGCGAGGTCAGCGCGCAGCGAGCGCGACGCCTGCCAGCCGACGACCCGACGGGAGTACACGTCGACGATGAACGCGACGTACACCCAGCCGGTGTGCGTCTTCACGTAGGTCAGGTCCGCGACCCACAGCCGGTTCGGTGCCACCGCCCGGAAGTCACGCTCGACGAGATCGGCGGGCCGGACGGCCGCATCGTCGGTCACGGTCGTGCGGACGAAGCGGCGGCCGCGCACCGCCCCACGGATGCCGAGACGGCGCATCAGACGCTCGACCGTGCAGCGTGCGACCGGGATCCC
The DNA here is from genome assembly GCA_047921175.1 of Nitriliruptoraceae bacterium. Classification (GTDB taxonomy): domain Bacteria; phylum Actinomycetota; class Nitriliruptoria; order Nitriliruptorales; family Nitriliruptoraceae; genus T1Sed10-7. Next base: position 1,769 of record JBLRWQ010000169.1, read on the forward strand.
ATCACGGTTCAGCCGCTCCCAGATCTTGTCCGCCCCATAGGCGCGCAGGTTCTCCTCCCAGACCCGCAGGACCAGCGGAGCGAGCTCACGGTCACGGACCTCACGGGCACACGGCGGCCGCGATCTGGCCGCGTAGTAGCTCGACGGGGCGACCTGCAGGACCCTGCAGATCGGCTCGACCCCCCAACGCAGCCCGGCGGACCTGCGGTCCTGATGCGCGTCGATGAACGCGGTCACTTCTTCGAGTGGCGGTCGAGCTCCGCCCCGAAGAAAGACGCCGCCGCCTTCAGGATGTCATTCGCCCGACGCAGCTCAGCGTTCTCACGTCGCAGACGGCGCAGCTCCTCGACCTCCTCCGACGACCTGCCAGGACGCGAACCCCGGTCGATCTCCGCCCGCCGGACCCACTTGCGGACCGTCTCCGCCTGCGGCCCCAGCATCTGCGCGACCGTCACGATCGCCTCCCACTGCGACGCGTACTCATGCTGATGGTCCAGGACCATCCGCACCGCCCGCTCACGGACCTCAGGTGAAAACCTGTTTGACTTGTTCATGGCTCCATTCTCTCAAGAGTTGGAGCCTCCGCGATACCCGGGGCGGTTCACTTCCTGGTCGGCATTATGTGCGATCATACCGGC
>JBLRWQ010000170.1:0-2400 GCA_047921175.1 Nitriliruptoraceae bacterium
TTGACCTTCACATGCCCGCACGACGGACACGACGACGGCCGCGGCACCTCCACCCGGCCGCCCGCTCCCAGCCAGACCCGAGTTTGAGAGTTGGGGCGGGTATCGGGGGTCGGTGAGGGCGGGTTTGGTCGTTTCAGGCCGATTGGCGGCAATGTAGCGTTCATCGGGTTGGGCTTTGTGGGGGCAACACATCGGCTTCAGCTGCTTGCTGTTGCGTTTCCGGTGCGGCAGTATTCGGGCATGTTCCTCAAGACGACCCGTGTGCAGCGGGGCAACCGGACCTACGAGTACCTGTCGTTGGTCGAAGCGTTCCGTGGCGATGATGGCAAGAAGCGCCACAACACCCTGTTCCGTCTCGGCGAAGCGTCTGCGCTGCGTGAGACGGGCGAGCTGGACCGGATCATCGCCGCCCTGCAGGCCCATGCCGAACGCCGGTACGTCGACGTCGATGAGCTCGAGGTCGATGCCGCCCCGATGATCGGGACGATGGCCGCGGTCGGTGCGTTGTGGGACGACCTCGGGCTGCAGAGCCTGTTCGAGCAGATCGGCGCCCAGGCGGGGTGTGTGTTCTCGCTGGCGGATGCGGTGTTCGCGATGCTCGCGGGCCGGCTGGTCGATCCGGCATCCAAGCGGCGCACCCACCGGTGGATCGTCGAGGACGTGATCGCCCCGGACGGGTTCTCCTTCCCGAGCTTGGACCAGTACTACCGGGCCCTGGACGTCGTGCACGAACACAAGGACGTCATCGAACGGCACGTCTACGGCCGGGTGTGCGACCTGACCAACCTGCAGCTCACCCTGGCGTGCTACGACCTCACGTCGACCTACCTGGAAGGTGACCTGGCATCCCATGCCCGGTTCCCGTCGAAGGCGTTCGGCTACTCCCGCGACCACCGTTCCGACCGGCCCCAGGTCGTGATCGGGCTGCTCACCAGCAGCGACGGGATCCCGATCGCCCATCACGTGTTCGCAGGCGGCACGAACGACGCCACCACCCTCAAAGGAGTGCTGGAGGACCTCACGGCACGGTTCGCGGTCGGGAGGATCTGTGTCGTCGCTGACCGTGGGCTGATCACCGACGACAACATCGCCGAGGTCGAAGGCGCGCAGTGCGACTGGCTGTTCGCCACCAAGCTCCGACGTCGCAAAGATGTCGCCGCCGTCCTCGCCGACGCTGCCAACGCCGTCGAGGACCGGTGGCAAGAGGTGACCAGGTTCGGCTCGAAGGTGTTGGAGACCACCTACGACGGCCGCCGCTACGTCGTGGTGTTCTCCTCGACCCGTGAGCGGCGTGACACCGCCCGCCGGCTCCAGCTGATCGCGAAGATCGAACGCCAGCTGCTCGCCCTCGAGGCGCGTGTTCGCCGTGGCGATCTGACCGAGGCGACCAAGATCGCCGCGGCCGCGGCCACCATTCTGGCCCGCTCTCCGGTCAAGCGGCTGTTCGACGTCTCCGACGTGGCCGACGGCAGGTTCGTCTACGACTACAACCACGAGGCCCTCGCCTACGACGAGCAACTCGCCGGCCACTACGTCCTGGCCACCTCGATGAAGGCCACCACCGCCGACGCCGCTGAGGTCCTGGCCTGCTACCGGTCCCTGCAGTCGGTCGAACGTCGCTTCCGGGTCCTGAAGTCCTCGCTGGGCCTTCGGCCCATCCGGCACTGGACCGAGACCCGGGTCCGCGGCCACATCGCCATCTGTGTCCTCGCCGCCGTCGCCGAGTCCCTCATCGGCAAACGGCTGGCCGAAGCCGACCTGCGCGACCCCGACCTCGACCACCAGCACCTCACCGCCGACCGAGCCTTCGAAGAACTCGACCGGATCCGCCAGGTCACCTTCACCGCGGGCGAGCAGACCATCACCGCCATCACCCGCCGCACCAGCCTTCAACAGCACATCCTCGGCGCACTCGACGTCGACACCCGCGCCTGGACCCGGCCCCAGATCACGAGCTGACCCCGGCGCTCACGCCCCCACACCCACTACATCTTGTGGGTGTGGGGGCAAACACGTTTCACCAAACCCCGCTGACCAGGGCAAACGCTACAGAGCTCTCAAACTCGGGGCGGGCAGCGGGCACGGCGGGCCTTCCCGGTGCGGCGGCAGGATGGACGGCGGCCCCGGTCGGGAGCTGACGCTCGCGTCAAGTTACGCTGCCGTAGGTACCACGTCGACCCTGCGCACAGGACCGCTCCGTGCGCCCGTCGGGAGGAGCTCAGTCGCGGAGGGCCTCGAGCGCGCCGATCCGCTCGCGGAGCTGGACGATCGTCTGCCCGAGCTCGGCCTGCTTGCCACGCTCGCGCTCGACGACCTCCGCGGGGGCCCGCTCGACGAACGCGGCGTTGGCGAGCTTGCCCGCGACGCGGCCGAGGTCGGCTTCGACCCGGTCGCGCTCCT
>JBLRWQ010000171.1:0-2379 GCA_047921175.1 Nitriliruptoraceae bacterium
TCAATTCCGGAGCTCGTAGATCGCTTAGCAGCCCTACTCGTCCACCGAGGGGTACTCGATCAGCTCGTCGGCGATCTCACCGCGATCCGATGGGACCGCCTCGTCGGGCTTGGTCCCCGTGGAGACGGCCTGGCCCTCACAGCCTTCCGTACGAACGCGCTTGTCGACGTCACGTGACCAGATCGGTCCTGGCTGGCCTCTCGACGCCCTCTTTAGGTTCTTGCCGTGCCTACCGATGGGAGTGCGCGCGACTTCGACACGGACCGCTCGCTCTGCCGAGTGAGCCGCTGGTCCCTTGTAGGAACGTCCCCGCCAACCCCGCCCGGCGCTCCGATCTCCCCGCGCCGAGTCGGAACTTGTCAAGCCGGCTGAGACACGTGGGGGTCAGGCGCTCTGTATGAGCGCTTCGGGGGTGGGCTGGTTGATCCAGGCCACGGTGGGCAGCTTCGGTGCGGTCGGGGTGCGGTGGGAGAACCGGTCGGGGTTGGCGGCGTAGGCCGCGTCCAGGATCTGCTGACGGAGTGCGCGGATCTCGGTCGCGGTTCCGTAGTGGACCGACGCGGCCGTGTGCAGCGCGATCCCGGAATGACGATGTTCGTGGTTGTAGTACTCGAAGAAGGTGGCGCAGAACTCCCGGGCATCCTGGATCGATCCGAACCGACCCGGGAACGCCGGGCAGTACTTCAGGGTCTTGAAGTTCGCCTCCGAGTACGGGTTGTCGTTGGACACGTGCGGCCGGGAGTGGGTGCGGGTCACCCCGAGATCGACCAGCAGCTGCGCGACCGGTTTGGAGGTCATCGAGGAGCCGCGGTCGGCATGGATGGTGAGCTGGTCACGGTCGATGCCCTGGGCGTGGATCGCGTCGGCGATGAACTCCTTGGCGAGCTCCGCGTTCTCGGTCGGGGCGACCATCCACGACACGACGTAGCGCGAGTAGATGTCGATGATCACGTACAGGTCGTAGAAGATCCCGCGGGTCGGACCCTGCAGCCGGGTGATATCCCAACTCCAACATTGGTTCGGGCCGGTGGCCTGCAACTGCGGTTTGGTCTTGGCCGGATGGGTCCGCTGTCGGCGCCGTTCACGGTTCTCCCCGGCGTCCCGCAGGATCCGGTACATCGTGGCGATCGAGCACAGGTAGGTCCCTGCATCCAGCAGCCTGGCCCACACCTGGGTGACCGCCAGATCGGCATGCTCCGGCTCATGCAGCACCGCCAGCACCTGCCCCCGTTCCTGGTCGGTCAGCGCATTCGGTGGCGCCGGACGGGGCCGTGGCGGGCCGTACACCGGCGGCTTCAGCGACCGGTAGTGGCCGGCACGGGAGTGGCCCAGCAGCTCGCACGCCGGCTTGATCCCGAGCACCGGCGACAGCTCGTCGAACGCTCCCGCGATCACCTCGACCGCTTCGTTTCGTCGTCCGCGCTCTCGGAGAGCAGCTCCAAGAGCGCGTGTGCTTTTCCCGTGATGTCCAACGCCAGCTGGGTCTTCCTCAACTCCTTCTCGAGCTGCTCATTGCGTCTTCGGAGCCGCTCGAGCTCGACCTGCTCCGCCGTCTTGCGCTTGCGCACCACCGGGGCGTGCAGCGTCCCGCGGTCGCGGGCCTTACGCCACTCCGAGAGGTGAGAGGTGTAGATCGCCTCCCGCCGCAGCAGCGCCCCCTTGCCGTCACGATCGGCCGCGTCGTACTCGGCCAGCAACGCCAGCTTCTTCTCAGCCGTGAACGTCCGCCGGCGAGGCTTGGCCGCCGGGTCCTGCTCGCGCTCATCGGGCTGGTCCATCACGCCATTGTTGCGTGACGCCAGCACCGTCGGGGTCATCGTCATCAGTCAGGTGATCCTCTCGCCCTGGGAGTGATGGCCACTACACCAGGTGTCTCACCTCAGCCTGACACACAGGGGGGTTTCCACGTTCCACACGAGCGAGACACGACCGGGGCGGGTGCCCCCTCTACCCCGAGGACCACGGTGCTCACCCGACCGGAGTGCCGTCCTCCAGTCGGCGTGTGCCGCTTCACAGCGGCCAGTCCTTGGACCCCACTGCAACATCCCACCGGCGGGGCTTCACGTAACGAGGCATCATCGAGGGTTCACTGGCGTTCACCCTTCCGGTCTTCCCCTTGCCTGTGGTCCCCGGATGGAGCGGGAACCCTTGGGCTTCTCCCCGAAGCTTCGCACCCCGCCGTCTCCAGCGACGCACGTCCGGGTGGGGACAGGCCTTGAGCACTGGCCTGGAACTACGCTGCCGACATATCTCGGCCCTCCTTTCGGCGAGTCCACTCGTTCTGTGCGACCTCGTGTCGCACTTCTGCCAGGTTGTTGTCGAACGGCACCGACAGGTCGGTGGTGAAACGCAGCACCGCCTCCTGATGGTCGTCGAGGC
>JBLRWQ010000172.1:0-2363 GCA_047921175.1 Nitriliruptoraceae bacterium
GGGTCGCGTCGCTTGTGCAGGATCGCGATGGGGGCGCCGAGCTGGCCGGCGAACTTCTCCGTCAACCGCACGCGACCGGCGTCCGGGGAGACGATGACGCGGCTCTCCGGATCGGTGTGTTCCACGATCCAGGACTTCAGCAGCGGCAGCGCGGTGAGGTGGTCGAAGGGGTCGTGGAAGAAGCCCTGGATCTGACCGGTGTGCAGGTCCACGGACATGATCCGGTCCACCCCGACCGACTCGTACATGTCCGCGATCATCCGGGCCGAGATCGGCTCGCGAGAACGGGCCTTCTTGTCGGAGCGCGCGTAGCCGTAGTACGGGATCACCGCCACGGTCCGCTTGGCGGAGGCGCGCTTGAGCGCGTCCAGCATCACCAGCTGCTCGATGATGTAGTCGTTGATGCTCATCCCGTCCGGCAGGCTGAGGTGGGACTGGAGCACGTAGGCGTCCGCGCCCCGCACCGACTCGGTGAAGCGCGCGTACAGCTCGCCGTTGGCGAACTGCGACAGCTTGACCTGCCCGAGGCGCATACCGAGGTGGTCGGCCACCTCGCGGGCGAGCTCCGGATACGACGATCCGGAGAAGATCATCATCCGCTTGCGAGTGACGACTTCCATGGGCTCCCCGAGCCGGCGGCGGTTGGCCGGGACGCTAGCGGGCCGGGCTCGGCCGGACCGAACCGTCAGCTAGGTCGGCGGCGGTCGCGACGAGGTGCCGTCAGCCCCGGCGGCGGTCGGCCCAGCCCTCCTTGGTGGTCTGGCGCGAGCGGGCGATCGCCAGGGCACCGGGCGGGACGTCCTCGGTGATGGTGGAACCCGCCGCCGTGTAGGCCCCCGCGCCGATCGTGACCGGGGCGACGAGCATGGTGTCGCAGCCGACGAAGGCCCCATCCTCGACGGTGGTGTGCGACTTCGTCCGCCCGTCGTAGTTGACCGTGATGACCCCGCAGGCGATGTTGACCCGCGCCCCCACGGTGGCGTCCCCGACGTAGGCCAGGTGCGGGACCTTCGATCCGTCACCCAGGGTGGCGTTCTTGGTCTCCGCGAAGGCCCCGACCTTGGTCCGCTCCCCGAGCACCGTGCCGGGTCTGAGGTGCGTGAACGGACCCACGCTCGCACGGGCACCGATGACGGCCCCCTCCGCACGGGTGGAGTGGACGGTCGCGTCCTCGCCCACGGTGCAGGCGACGAGGTGGCTGTTGGGCCCGACGACGGCGCGGGACCCGACCCGCGTACCGGCCTCGAGGATCGTCCCCGGCAGGAGGTGCGCATCCACCCCCACCTCGACGTCGACATCCACGTAGGTCGTGGCGGGATCCGTGACGCTGACGCCGACCTCGACCATGAGGTGCTCGAGGTGGCGGCGCCGGAGCTCCCGCGCGGCCTCGGCGAGCTGGGCTCGATCGTTCACCCCGGCGATCTCCGCCGCCGGGGCGAGCACGGGTGTGGCCGGACCTCCGTCCTGCGCGAGCACCTCCAGCACGTCGGTGAGGTAGACCTCACCCTGGGCGTTGTCGTCCCCGAGCGCGTCGAGCGCGACCGCCAACCGGCTCCGGTCCAGCAGGTACATCCCGGCGTTGATGACCGTGAGCGCCCGCTGCTCCTGCGTCGCGTCGCGCTCCTCGACCACACGGGCCACGGTGCCGTCCTCGGCCTCGAAGATGCGTCCGTACCCGGTCGGGTCCTCCAGATCGGCGGTCAGGATCGCACCGCTGCTGGCCTGACCCCGCTGATCCGCGCCGATGAGCGGGGCGTCGAGGAGCCGCTGCAGGGTGCCGGCGGTGAGCAGCGGGGTGTCCCCCGGCAGGACCATGACCCGGCGGATCCCGGGCGCGAGGGCCGGCATGGCCTGCTGGACCGCGTGACCGGTCCCCCGCTGGTCCGCCTGCAGGACGGTCACGGCGTTGGGGACACCGACGGCCTCGACCTCCGCGCGGACCTCGTCGGCCTGGTGCCCGACGACCACCACGACCTGGCCGAGGCCGAGCGGCCGGACCGCCTCGAGGACGTGGGCGAGCAGGGTCCGACCCGCGGCGCGGTGGAGGACCTTGGCGGTCTCGGACCGGAACCGGGTGCCCTTGCCTGCGGCCAGGATGACGGCGGCGACGTCAGCGGACATGCTCGCTCCTCGGGGTGAGGGGTCGGGTCGGGTTCGGGACGGGGTCGGGCCTGGCTGATGACCTGGTCAGGGGCCTGGCTCGGAGCATCCCGCCCGGTGGCCGGTGGCCGGTGGCCGGCTGGGCGCGGCAGCCGCGCCTTGACACGACGCTAGCGAGGCAACGGGCCGGCCGGCCGGACCCGGTCGTCCACATCGGGTGGCATCCGGCCTTGCGGTCCGAACGTGTGTTCGCTATCGTGGTG
>JBLRWQ010000173.1:0-2297 GCA_047921175.1 Nitriliruptoraceae bacterium
AGGACCTGGCCGGCGTAGGAGTCGTCCGGGATGAAGTCCGACTGGGAGAACTCGGTCGAAACCTGGCTTGCGGCGGCGCCGGCCACGACGGTGACCGCCAGTGCGATCGCGAGCGTCAGGCGTGGTGCGTGCTCGGTGAGCGTGGCGGTTCGGGCCATCACGCGACGCAGTGCCGCTGGGCCTGTCCCGCCGGTGCCGCCGACGAGGGTCCGGCCGCGGCCTCGGCGCAGCCGGCGACGGTCGAGGGCGTGTCGGGCCGAGGGTACGAGCAACCCCATGACCACGAACGCCGAGAGCACGCCGGCGGCGGCGAACATGCCGAAGTCTCGGAGCGGCGGCAGGGGGGTGACGAGGTTGGTGAGGAAGCCGACCATGGTGGTGATGGTGGCCAGCACCAGTGCGCCGCCCACGGAGCGCAGCGACGTGCCCGCGGCGGCCGAGGGCTCCGAGCCCGAGGCCCGCTCCTCGCGGTAGCGGGAGGTCAGGTGGATGGCGTAGTCGATCCCGAGTCCCACGAGCAGGACCGGGACGACGATCGTGATCTGGCTGAAGTTGCCGGCCACCCCGAGGTACTCGGGGCCGAGCAGCACGCCGATCCCGTACATCCAGACGATCGTGACCACCAGCCCGCCGAGGCCGATGAGCACGTCGCTGACCGAGCGGTAGACGACGGCGAGGATGCCAAGGATCAGCAGGAAGCTCAGCCCGAGCAGGAACGGCAGCTCGTCCGTCATCCCGCTCTCGAGCTCCGAGAACAGGATCATCTGGTTGAACGGTGAGGCTTCGACCGCGGTCAGCTCCGCCGCCTCGACCGCATCCCGGACGGCGAGGGACGCATCGGCGAGCTCAGCATCTTCGAGCTCGGCATCGAGCCCGACCACGACGATCCCCGCGCGCGCCGAGGCCTGCTCCAGGTCGCGGTCCTGGGAGAGCAGAGCCGCCAACGCGGCGCCCTGCGGCGACCCGTACACCTGCTGCGCGAGGGCGTCGACCGCGGGGTCGTCGAGCTGCTCCAGGCTGCCGCCCTGCTGCTCGATCGCTCCCAGCAGCGGCGTCGCGTAGGAGAGGACGACCGGGGTGGCCGCGGTGGGCTCGGCCAAGACGGCCGCCGCCTCCGCGTCGCTGTGCACCGCCTCCGCGATGGCCTCGACGTCGGCGAGGGCGGCGGCCGAGAGGACGTCACCATCCGCGCCGGCGTCGACGATGACCTGCACCGTGTTGCCCGTGCCGGCGAAGTCGTCCTGGATCCGCTCGAACGCCGCGAACCGTTCGGTTTCCGGGGCGAAAGAGGTCAGGTCCGCGTCGACCTGCTGCTGCGACGCGAAGATCCCGAGCACGATCGTGACGACCCCCAGGGCGAGCAGGAGCGCGATCGGGCGCCGCTCGGTCGAGCGGGCGAGAACATCCAGCAGATGGCGCATCAGGACCTCATGTGGAAAAGACGATCGAACCGGGAGCGGGGCGGCCCTACTTCGTTACCATCGGCAAACGTTGCGATAGGGTAACGCACACCCGTGCGACCGCACGCCCCCACCGGAGACCCACCATCGCCTCGACCATCCAGTCCCAGGAAGCCGCCAGCGTCAGGGAGGCCCTCGACCGGACGCGCCGGCTCAGCACGCACCTGTTCCGCCTCCTGCAGAACCGACTCGGCTGCACGCGCCAGCAGGTCGACGTCCTGGCCGCCATCCACGACGGCGCGGTCCGCCTCAACCAGGTCGCGGCGGCGACCGGCCTGCACGTCTCCGGGACCTCGCGGCTCGTCGACGGCATGGTCGGGGACGGGCTCCTCCACCGGCACCCCGACCCCGAGGACCGCCGGGCCGTCGTGCTCCAGCTCACCCCCGAGGGGGAACAGCTCCACGATCAGGCGCGGCTGCTGATAGGGCGGATCGTCGAGCACGCCATCGCTCGCATGCCCAACCAGTCACGGTCCCACCTCCCCGAGGTCCTCGACCAGTTCCTAGACGCCGCCGAGATGGAACTGAGCGAAGGCGACATCTGAGCAGCAACCCGAGGGCCCCGAGATGGAGCCGAGAAGCACCGGTGTGTCCTGATCCGACAACGACGAGGAACGCCTCGTGGTCGGGGAGCTCGCCGTCAAGCCACGTCTCTGGCGGCCGACGGTCCGTGAGGTCCCATGCCCGGGAGCTTGGTCAGCATCGAGACCGCGAGCGGGAGGTCCTGTGGGTCGTGGTCGTTCAAGAACGAGTGGCCGGCCGGGGGGTACTCATTCACGTCGTGGTCCACGTCGAGCTCCTTCAGTGCGGACTTCAGCCGGTCAGCGGCGCCCTCAG
>JBLRWQ010000174.1:0-2262 GCA_047921175.1 Nitriliruptoraceae bacterium
GAACGCACGGCCGCGCACCCGCGCGTCCTCCGCCCGGTCGAGCGCGGCCACCAGCGCGTCCGCGGCGTTGTCCACGTAGGTGGTGTCGATCAGCGCCGCGCCGTCGTCCACCAACGCGAGCCGTCCGGCGCGGGCGCGGGCGACGATGCGGCCGATGAGCTGGGTGTCGCCCGGCCCCCAGACCAGGTGCGGCCGGATGGCGACCACCGCCAGGTCGCCCGCGGCGGCCAGCGCGAGGTCGCCCGCGGCGGCCAGCGCGAGCTGCTCCGCCCGGGCCTTGGTGCGGGCGTAGTGCCCGATCGCGCGCTCCGGGTCGGCCGGGCTGGCGCCCGCGCCCACCAGGGGCTCCCCGGCGTGGGCGACCGAGGGGGTGGACACGTGCACGAGCCGTCCGACCCCGGCCGCGCGGGCCGCGGTGCGCACGGTCTCGGTCCCGGTGACGTTGGCGCGCTCGAACTCGGCGGCGGTGCCGACCACGCCGACCCGCGCGGCGAGGTGCACCACCGCCTCCTGCCCGCGCATCGCCGCGTCCACCACCTCGGCGTCCGCGACGTCACCACGGACCTCGCGCAGGTCCAGACCCGAGGTGCCGCGCTGCAGCACCGTGACCTCGTCGCCGCGCTCGGCCAGCGCCAGGGCGGTCGCGCGGCCGAGCATCCCGCTGGCACCCGTCACGAGCACCTTCATCGGGTTGCCTCCGCCGGGCCGTGCTCGCCGTGGTCGTGTGCGCCTGCCTCGTGTGCGCCGGCCTCGTGTGCGCCGGGCGTGTGTCGGCCACGCCGGCGCAGGCCCCGACCGGCCAGCCGCTCGGCGGCCTCCCGGGCGAGGAGCTCGCGGTCGATCTTGGACTCGTGGCGGATGTCCACCGGCAGCTTCGGCACCGCGAGCACCGCCGCGATGTCCACCCCGGCCACGGCCCGGACCCGGTCGACCAGGGTCAGCGGCGCGAGCTGCGGGCGGCCGGCGGGCGGGTCGGTGGCCACGACGACCACCACCTGCTGCGCGCCGGGTGGCCCGACGCCGACCGCGGCGGCCATCGTGATGTGGGCGATGTCCTCCACGCGCTGCTCGACCCCGACCGGGGTCACGACGCCGTCCGCGGTGCGGATCAGGTGCGCGAGCCGGCCCTCGATCCAGATGCGCCCCTCGGCGTCGAGGTGGCCGACGTCGCCGGAGCGGTGCCAGCCGGCGTCGCGGGAGCTGGCCAGCTCGGTCAGCGCCAGCCGGTCGTAGCGGTCCTTGACGTGGGCGGCCCGCACGCAGACCTCGCCCACCACCTCGGGCTCGGTGGTCAGCGCACCGGTCGCGGCACCCGCGGCGTCGAGCGGGCTGATCGCCACCTCGACACCCGGGACGGGGTGGCCGACGCAGACCCCCTCGCCCGCCCCGGCCGCCTCGATGGCGGTCAGGTCGATGTCGGCGACGGGCAGCACCTCGGTCATGCCGTAGGGCGTGTGGGCCTCGGCGTTCGGGACCACCGCGGCCAGCCGCCGCAGCAGGCGGGCCGGGACCGGCGCGCCGGCGGACAGCAACACGCGGACGCCGGCGAGCGCGTCGCGGTGCGTCGCGGTCAGCGCGCCCGAGGTCCGCGCCACGTTGACCAGCGCGGCGGGGGAGGCGAACACCATCGTGGCGCGCACCGCGGTGACCGCGTCGGCCAGCGCGGTGGCGGTCAGGCTGCCGGGCGCCGTGACGTCCATGTCCGGCACCATCGAGGTGATCCCGAGCGCCGGGCCGTACAACGCGAAGGGGGCGAAGGCGGCCACCAGCCGGTCGTCGTCGGTGATGCCGTAGGTGCGCCGCAGCGCGTCGCGCTGGGCCTCGAGCTGGTGGTGGCGGTAGACCACGCCCTTGGCCGGGCCGGTCGAGCCGGAGGTGAACGCGATCGCGGCCTCGGCGGCGCGGTCGGGGATGGGCGGGAGCAGCACGCTGCCGGGCGCGGCCCCGTCCAGGGCGGCGCGTCCGGCCTCGATGAGCTCGATCAGGGAGACCTCCGCCCCGCTCCCACGCCGCAGGGCAGGGCGGACCTCGCCGGCGGCGATGCGACGACCGGGCCAGCGCAGCGCGGTCGCGGCGGCCAGCGCCCGGGCGATCCCGACGAGGTGGTCCGGCGCTGCGCTGCGCAGCGCCCGGGTCATGGCCATGCCCAAGCCCTTGCCCTCGGGATCGGGCATCGTGAAGTGGTGGGCATCGGCCGTGGCGGCGTAGCCCACGACCACGCCGTAGAGGCGCGCCCCGCGGGCCCGGGCGTGCGCCAGCGAC
>JBLRWQ010000175.1:0-2236 GCA_047921175.1 Nitriliruptoraceae bacterium
GGGCCAGGCGTGGCGGTAGCTGGCGATGCGGCGTGACGCGGCCCAGTGCAGCTCGGAGGCGAGCAGACGATGCTGGTTCTGCAGGTCGGTGATCTGCCGGTCGGTGGGGAGGGTTGCGAGCTCGGCGTCGATCTGGTGCAGCTGATGGTCGAGCCGATGGAGCCGTGCGGTTCGGTGCTCGTGCTCGTCACGGAACTGGGCGACCAGCTGGCGGTTGCGGAGCCGTCCGAGCCCGTGGGCGGCCTCGTCGAGCCGACGGGCGACGCGGTCGAGCTGCTCGGCGTCAGTCGTGCGGTGGTTGGCCAGCTGGGCCCGTCGGCGGGTGAGGTCGCGTTGGCGGGCGATGTCGGGAGCGTGCAGGCGGGCGTGGAGCTGTCGCCATTGGACGGCGATCTCGACCAGATCGGGGGTGACCGGAGTCTCGGCGCGTGTGCGCCGCAGACGGCTGGTGAGGCTCGCCACCTCGTTGTCGTCGAGATGGACGTGGTGGTGCAACCCGTCGTCATCGAGTACCTGGCCGTGGTAGAGCTGGTTCGACAGCCGTCCGCGGGACATCGCGACGTAACCCCATTCGCGGTACAGCGTCTCGGAACCCAGCGTGTAGGTGTGGTCGCAGGTCAGCCCTTGGGCTTTGTGGCCTGTGATGGCGTAACCGTGGGTGACGTGTCCGGCGTCGAGGTAGTCGGCAGACAGGCGCCGACGTACACCCCGGTCGTCGACCGTCTCGACGGTCCGGTCGTCGAGGTCGATGCGGGTGATGGTGGCCCGGGTGCCGTTGACTACCCCGAGCCGGCGGTGGTTGCGCAGGCACACGATCCGATCCCCGCCTTGTAGTTCGATCCCGCCGGCGGTGACGAGGGCGGGTCCGGTGAGCCGTCCGGCCGTCGCCATCGTGGTGCGGGCGCGGTGGTTGAGCTCGTCGACGTCCGCCCGTCGTAGCGCGATCATCAGCGACCCGGACAGGTCGTCCTTCGCGGTCGCCCACCAGTCGTTGACGAGCCGGTCACGCAGCTGCTGCGGGGTGTTGCGCGACAGCCTGGATGGGACCGGCTGCGACACTTTCATTGGGACTGAGGTGACGAGCAGGATGAGCGGCATGCGGTCGTGCGGCAGGACACGTGTGCGGAGGGCGACCGTGCGGAACGCTGAAGCATGCGCAGCCGGCGGCGGCAGGGCATGCGGGCGCGCCCCGGTACGGCCGTAGCTGCCCGGGGTCGGTCTGGCCGGCACGCCGGATCCGGGGTTGGCAGGTCCCGACGGTGCGACATGGCGCTCCTAGCGGTCGGTTACGGGTGGCCAGGAGCGTGGCAGGTCACGCCAGCGGCGGGTAGGGGCAGCTGGTGTTGGCCAGCAGCCGTCCCGAGCACAGCGACGAGACCACCTGCCACCGCGATCGCGCCTGGCTGCCCTTGACGCGTTCCGCGACGGCCGCAGCCCGGGCGAGCAGTTCGAGGGCAGCCTGCACCGGGGTAGCACCCGTCGCGGGCTCGACCCGGAACGCTGCCGTGTCGAGCCGGTAGACGCACCGTAGGGCGTGGGCGGCGGTCTGCTCGGCTCGGGCGACAAAGCGGCGCAGCCAGCCACGCACGGTCGCGTGCGGGCGGCCCAGCCGGGCGGCGATGGCCCGGTGACCCGCCCCTGCGGCAGACGCGATCAGGGCCGCACCGATGACCTCCACGGCGTCGGCACGGCGGGCCAGCATCACGCCGGGCAGCAGCACGTGGGTGCGGCCACAGCCGCTACAGCACGCCCGACGCGGGCGGATGCGCCGCCGGGCATCAGAGGTGCGTAGCCGGCGCGGGCGGGCGTGGCCCCACGGGCGCAGCTCGCCGTGGCAGTCGGGGCAGGCCAGCTCGCCATCAGCAAGCTCGACCTCGGTGCGGTCAGCATCGTCGGCGACGATCAGCATGAGGACTCCTGTCGTTCGGGAGCCACCAACCATGCTCGGCCGCTGCTGCCCGGGCACCGCCTCGCCTGCCCGCAGTCCCAGCCATCGTGTCGCTACAGGCCCCACCCAGTCCCATCCAGGGTGTCGCTTCACACCCCTGCACCGCAGATGGCGACCCATCCTCACCAACCCCGCCTGACCCCCCATCCGCATCCGAACCTCCAGACGCGCCGCGACACACGGGTCGACCGAATACTTACGACCTATCAATACCAGCCGCCAACCTGGAGCGTCCGGTGACCGATGCCGGCGTCGATCTCATGGTTCCACCCGCCCCTTCCTTCCACC
>JBLRWQ010000176.1:0-2234 GCA_047921175.1 Nitriliruptoraceae bacterium
GTCGCGGTCGCACCTCTCGAGTCCCGCGCGCACCAGCGCCGCACCGTGTCCTCGCCCCTGCCGATCGGGGGCGACGGCGATCATGGCGAGGTACCAGTGGGGGTCGATCGGATGGAACTGACCGGTCTGCTCACCCCAAGCGAAGACGTCGCCCAGCCGTGCCGGGTCGAGGTGTGCCTGGAAATGGGTGACCCACGCCGAGCCGACCTCCTCCGGGTCCCGGTCCGCGCCGGGTGGGTCCCAGATGGCGACTGCTCTGCCCCCCTCGGTGGCATCGACGGTGCCGGCGTCGAACGCCGCGCCCGCGGACAGCAGTACGAGTTCGGGGAAAGCTCTGGCGTAGGTCTCGTCGTCGGGGTAGAGCCATCGGACCACCGGGTCGTCGGCGAACGCGACGAGCAGCGTCGGCATCACGTCGGCGGGGTCGATCCTCGTGACGCGTGGGATCCTCGCGCGCATCGCAGGCACCTTCGTGGTCGTCGCCTGTACTGGGCCAACGACGATGCACCGAAGCGGGGACCGTCACATCGAACGAAAGTGGCCCTTCTCGATGAAGGCGGGGGCCGTGTGAGATAGCGGAGGCGGGATAGATGCTCTGAACGTGCGTGTGGCCCCGCGAGACTTGGAAGCGACCAAGCAACCGAGTCCGGAGGCCACACGCGTGGGTCAGGCTACGTCTTCAACATCATCTTCTTCGTCATCGTCGGTGTCGCTGCTCGGGATCGCCGGGCTGCGGGTGCTGGCCGTGTTCGAGTTCGTCGATGAGCGGCACGTGTTCGTCGAGACCGTCCGCGACTTCGACGCCTGCCGGGCGTGCGGGCAGCGGGCCGAGTCGGGCGGCCGTCACGTGGTCCAGGTCCGTGATCTGCCGGTCGGTGCGAAGGCGACCCGGCTGGTGTGGCACAAGCGGGAGTGGCGCTGCCGCGACTGCGGCCGTTCCTGGCGGGAAGTCCATCCGGAGATCGCCCCGCGGGCGGTGCTGACCGAACGTGCCCGCGCCGAGGCGGCCCGGCAGGTCGGTGAGCTCGGCCGTGCGGTCGCGCCGGTCGCCCGCGAGTTCGGGGTCGGGTGGGAGACGGTGATGCGCGCGGTCAAGGACGCGGCCGCTCGGCTGTTCGCCGACCAGCAGCTCTACACCGTCCAGCTGCGGCCCTGTGTGGCGATCGGCGTGGACGAGAAGGTCATGAACCGTGCCCGCCGCGGCCGTCGTCGCCGCTACGTCACCGTGATCGTCGACCTGGCCCGGGGCCGGCCGATCGACATCATCGAGGGCCGCTCCCGCAAGGTCTTACGCGACTGGTTGGCCGCCCAGAGCCCCGCTTGGCGGGCGGGGGTGAGGATCGCGGCGCTCGACCCCGCCGCGCCCTACCGCTCCGCGCTGACCGACGACGAGGTCGGGCTGCCCAACGCCCAGCTGCTGCTGGATCACTTCCACGTCTCGAAGCTCGCCAACGCCGCGATCGATGATGTGCGCCGACGGGTGCAACAGGAGACGCTCGGGCACCGCGGCCGCAAGCACGATCCGCTGTTCGAGATCCGCAAGCTGCTGCTGATGGCCGCCGAGAAGCTCGACGAGCGCGGTGCGGCCCGGCTCGAGACCGCCCTCGCTGCCGGTGACCCCTACGAGGAGGTTGGCTGCACCCACGTAGCCAAGGAGCTCCTCAGGTCCGTGTACGCGGCGCCTGACGTCTTCGCCGCGAGGATCGCGCTCGAGCGGTTCTTCGACTGGGCCGCCACCGTCGAGATCGCCGAGGTCACCCGGCTCGCCACCACCATCGACCGCTGGCGCGGCGAAGTGCTGGCCTACTTCCGCACCGGGCGGGCCTCCTCCGGACCGGTCGAGGCCGTCAACGGCGAGATCGAACAAGTTGACCGCGCCGCGAGGGGCTTCCGGAACTTCCACCACTACAGGATGCGGATGCTGCTCAAGACCGCCGTCGACTGGCACACTCCCACCACCCCAAGACTTCGGGGCCGCAGCGGACAATCAGACCCTGCCACCCCCGCGTTCATCGTGTAGGGCCAGCAATCCCTCGAGCACGTTGCAGGTGGTGTCGAAGGAGGAGCGGGTCGAGCCGCGCTCTGCCTCGCAGTTCCAGCCGCCGTCGGCGAGCCGTTCGTCAAGCAGGCGTTCGACGACGGGGGTCATGTCGACGCCGAAGTACGAGCCGTTGGCGACCGTCATGCCGTTGATGCAGGGTTCGACCTCGCCCTCCCAGTACGGCTGCCCGTCG
>JBLRWQ010000177.1:0-2233 GCA_047921175.1 Nitriliruptoraceae bacterium
CGCCTCGCCTCGAGGCCCGGGAGCGCCGCGTCGAGCGCGGAGCGCTCCTCGTCGAGGTCGACGAGCCGGTCGAGGAGCCATTCTTCGGCGTTGTAGGCGCAGATCTTGATGCGGTCGACGATGTGCTTGTGTTCGAGCTGCATGATCTCGCGGGGCTGCTCGAGCTCGGCCACGGTCACATGTTTGGGCAGCGGGTTACGTTCGGTGACCAGCTTGTCGATGTCGGCTTCGAGTGCGCGGAGCCGCCCGACCGCGCCGTGCTGGGCGATCTTGAGCCCGTGGCCGGAACGGCTGTCGATCTTGGGCTCATCGAGCAGGACGTCACCGAGGTCGGCCTTGAGCTTGGCGAGCTCACGACGCTTGGTGGCGATGTCGCGGTCGAGCTGTTTCCGTTGCGGGTTGACCACCAGCGTGTCGGGGTCGGCCGGCCCTGAGGCGTAGGAGACCAGCTGGTCGAGACCGTGATGTTGGCCCATGTACTTGAACAGGTTCTCCTGACGCCAACGGGCGAACACCAGACAGGCCAGCCGGGCGGGGCCGACCTTGCCCTCCTCGAGGTTGGTCAAGATCGGGGTCTGATGCCCGTCGGGGGTGCGCACCACCACCCGCCGCCACGGCCCGGTCCCGCCCACCTGCACCTGGTCCTGGGCGATGTGCATCCGTATCCGGCGGCCCTCGAAGCGGGTCTCACGCCGAACGAACGCGGCCCGGGGCAGGTTGGGGTTGCCGCGCTGGTAGGTGATGAACCCGATGCCTTGCTCGTCGAGCCAGGCGAACAGCTTGCCGTCGAACCCGCCCCGGTCGAAGATGATCGTGAACTTGCGGTCCTCACCGATCGCCTCGCGGATCGCAGCGACGATACGTGGCATCGCCTTGGCCAGGTTGGTCGACAGCTGTTCGGTCACAAACAGCAGCGGCCGGCCCGAGCTGTCACCCACGTGGTAGATGTGGATGCCGGGCAGCGGCATGCGCCGCTTGGTCGACCACACCTTCTCCAGCCGCCGCTTGCCCGTGTAGGCCTGCATGTGGCCGTCCACGTAGAGATAGGCGGTATCGATGATGCCACCCTCGACCCACCGTCGGGCCAGCGCGGTGCCGAACTCGCCCGCCCGGCCCTGGGCCGCGAGACCCGCGAGCTTGCGGCGTAGGGTCTTGACCGCCGGTGCCCGGCCGGTGCCCACCACCGCTCCGAACGAGCGACGGCGTAGATGCTTGGCGGCCTCCACCGTTGGCTTGCCCAGCAGCGTGAGAAAGAGCAGCGTGAGGGTGACCGCACGCACCCCGAACCGCTCCGAGCGTGGCAGGGCGAAGGTCTGTCGGGCGACCTCGATGAGCCCCAACGCCGCCAACGCCGGGTAGAACAACGTCAACCCGATGTAGTCCCCGACCACGCCTTGTGGCAGCACCGCGGGCGGATCGAAACCCGCAGACACCCCGCCCCGGTCGCTGTAGCCCTCAGCCTCGCCCTCGTCGACTGTGCCGTCGTCGTCCTCGACGCTGTCGATGCCATCGATGTCGTCTACGTCGCTCTCGTCGTCGCTCTCGTCGTCGCTGTCGATGTCGATGTCGTCGTCCTCGTCGGCGTCGGTGTCGTCATCGCTCTCAACGACCTCGTCGCTCTCGTCGGCGACGAGGGCGAGCTGGTCGACACGTTCCGGGCGGCGGGCCGCCATGAGCTGACGCACGTGCTCGCGTGACAGTTCGATCCCGGTCGACTCGACGACTTGACGCGTCACCTCGGCTGGCCCCGCACCTGCCGCGACCCCGGCGTCGATGACCGCCTCGACCTGCCCGGTGACCTTGTGCGGACCCTTGGGGCCGCGCTTGGCCGCCACCACCCCGGCCAGGCCCTGCTCGGTGAGCTGACGTGCCAGCCGGGCCACGGTGTTTCGATGGCACCCGAACGCCTCACCGATCTCGACGTCGAACGCAAGCCCCGCCCGCGACAGCGTCGCGATGCACACCCGCTGCGCGTCCCGGTCGTCGACGTCGTAGACATGGATCGCGGTGGCCCCCAGAAACACCGCGCGCTGCCCGTCGCCCTCCACCAGCCACAGCCGCTTGCCGATCGGGATCCCGGCCGGGCCGGGGACCTCGACCAGCACAGGCTGGTCATCGTCGCTGCCGGTCTCCGCGTAGCGTGTGTCCATACCGCAGTGTGCGCCCCGACACCCCCACAACCAAGTATTTCGCACTACAAATTATCTGCTTACAACTCCGCTCTCAAACCCCG
>JBLRWQ010000178.1:0-2232 GCA_047921175.1 Nitriliruptoraceae bacterium
CGGCTTCGAGACCGTGACCTACATGCTCGACGGCACGCTGCGGCACGCCGACTCCGAGGGCGGCGGCGGGCTGATCACCGACGGCGACACCCAGTGGATGACCGCCGGCTCCGGGATGCTCCACATCGAGGCGCCGCCGGAGGAGGTCGTGATGAAGGGCGGGCTGTTCCACGGCTTCCAGCTGTGGGTCAACCTGCCCAAGGCCATGAAGTGGAACGCCCCGCGCTACCAGGACCTGCGCGCGGGCGACGTCGGCCTCGCGACCTCCCACGACGGCGGCGCGCTGCTGCGCGTGATCGCCGGCGAGGTGGCGGGCACCGCCGGCCCGGGCTCGACCTACACGCCGATCACGCTGGTCCACGCCACGCTCGAGCCCGGCGCCGAGCTGCGCCTGCCCTGGCGCACCGACTTCAACGCGCTGGCCTACACCCTGGCCGGCCGCGGGACCGTCGGCCGGGAACGGCGTGCCGTCGAGATGGGTCAGCTCGCGGTGTTCGGGGCGGGTGACGAGGTGGTGCTCACCGCCGCCGCCACGCAGGAGTCGCGCGCGCCCAAGCTGGACGTGCTGCTGCTCGGCGGCCGGCCGATCCGCGAGCAGGTGGCCTGGTATGGCCCGTTCGTGATGAACACCAAGGCCGAGGTGATCCAGGCCTTCGAGGACTTCCAGGCCGGCAAGCTCGGCCGGATCCCGGCGCTGCACGACCACGGCAACGTGGACGTCACCGCCCGCTGACCCGCGCGGCCGGCGGGCACGGGCACCACAGCAAGGAACGAACCGGCGCTCCGCGCGTCGGTTCGTTCCTTCTTCGTCCAGGTCAGATCTGGGCGATCGCCCAGGTGACCGTGTCGTACCACCACTGGGTGTTCGGCGGGCAGTAGGTCGACGCGAAGGCCCAGTCGACGTTGTCGGTGTCGTACAGCGCACCGAGCCGCGCGGTGTACTCGTCGATCGAGGCCTCCCAGGAGTCCCAGGCGCGCAGCCCCCGCGGGCCGCCGCTCCCGCTCCAGCCCCACACGTTGTGGGTGCCCTGCGGGTGCATCTCGCCGCCGTTGGACTCGGCGATCGCGATGGCGACCACCACGCGTGGGTCGACGTCGTGACGGATGCCCGCCTCGACCAACAGCTCGGCCTGCGCCGCCAGCGGTGCGCCACGGCCGTCCAGGAACGCGAAGATGCGCTCCGGGGTGACCTCGGTGCCATCGGCGGCGACGTAGACGAGTGCCTCGATGCGCTCGGCCTGGGTGCGCAGCGTCGGGAGCGGCTCGACCTGGGCGATGCGTTCGATCGGGCCGACCGGGTCGAGCTCACCGTGGGTCAGCTCGCCGTCCAGCGGCGTCAGGGCGTCGAGGGCCTCGACGGTCGAGCCGTCCTCCACCTCGGTGCCCGCCCCGCCTGCACCGGCGGTGCGGTCGCGGGTGGCGGCACCCGCGGCGGACGTCGAAGCGGCACCGGCGGCGGACGTCGAAGCGGCGGCTGCGGCGGTCATCGGGTCACCGCCCGGGCCGGATCCGGACGTCGAGGACGTCGAGGACGTCGAGGTGGCGCTGACGGCCGCGATGGTGGCGGCGCCGGCGACCAGGGTCAGGGTCGTGAGCAGCCGGGTCCGGCGCTGCTCGGGGCGGGTGGGGAGCAGGAGTTGCAGGGAGCGTCGCACGTCGTTCCTTGGTGACATCGCCCACCCTCCGCTGCGCCGCTCGGGAGCGTGGCGCGTGGCGGCCAGGACGTCTGGTCCCGGACCGACCCTTCGCGTGTGTCCGCGTGGGAGGGGTCGGAGGTGGTCCACCGCGTCGGTGGTGACGGCAGGGGCCGTCGCGATCACCCCGGAGCCGACGGCGCGTGCGCCGTGCGGCGGGGCTCGTTGCTGTGTTGCAGTGTGGAGGTGCGAGGTCCCCGATGGAACCCCGCTCCCCCCGACCGACGGCCAGGCTGTCCGCCCACCGGTAGGCGAGGGGTTGACAGACGCCGACCAGTGGTTCTCGCGGACGGTGGCGGAACCATCCTCGATGTCGCGGACGGTGGCCTGCCTACAGCCGCCCGGCGTCGATGATGCGCTGCAGGAACCGACGCGTGGAGGGGTGCTGCGGGTCGCTGAACAGCTGATCCGGTGGGCCCTCCTCCAGGATCCGGCCCTCCTCGAGGAAGCAGACCCGACCGGCCACATCCCGCGCGAACCCCATCTCATGGGTGACGATGATCATCGTCATGCCCTGGGCCTTGAGGTCGCGGATCAC
>JBLRWQ010000179.1:0-2184 GCA_047921175.1 Nitriliruptoraceae bacterium
GGGAGGTCTACCGCCGCTACCTCGTCGGGGCGCTGCCCCGCATGGCCCGCGTCGTGTCCTCCTCCGCGTCCGCCTACCAGTACCTCGCGGACTCGATCCTCGCGTGGCCGGACCGACGCACGCTCGCCGGCTGGATGGACACGGCCGGCTACGACGAGGTCCGCGTGCGTGACCTGTCCGGCGGCATCGTCGCCGTGCATCGGGGCGTCCGGCGGGGCTGAGGAGTTCGTCGCGGGATTGAGCTCAATGCGCCGAGAACTTGCTTTCGCCGGCACCGACGCGCTCTGACCATCGAATCACTCGCGCAGCGTCAACCTGAGCACGAGAGATGTCCGGCTCGGGGTGAGTCCCGTCTCGTGGTGTAGGAGGGTTCGGCTGCAGGCTTGAAATGCGGTGGGCCACCGTGCGATTCTCGAAGCTTCGACCCAACGAGGAGGCGCACGATGGCCCAGCACGATTCTGCCCTATCCGAACTCGCCCGTCGACTGACCGAGGTCGATGGCCGCCTCGCGTCGTCGATCGGTGAGATCCTCGGCGCGGCCCTGCAGGAGATGATCGAGGCAGAGCTGACCGCCCGGATCGGTGCGGAGCCTGGGGAACGGTCCCCCGCCCGCACGGTCCAGCGCAACGGTCACCGTCCCAAGCTGCTGTCGACCCCGGCAGGCGACGTCGAGGTCGGGATCCCCAAGCTACGCAAGGGCAGCTTCTTCCCCGAGCTGCTCGAGCCGCGACGCAGGATCGACCGGGCCCTGTGGGCGGTGATCATGACCGCCTACATCACCGGCACATCGACCCGGAAGGTCGATGACCTCGTCAAGGCGCTCGGCTGCGACTCGGGCGTGTCGAAGTCGACCGTGTCACGGATCTGCGCCGACATCGATGAGGACGTCACCGAGCTGCGGGAGCGCCGTCTGGACGGCATCCCGTTCGTCTACCTGTGGCTTGATGCGACCTACCTCAAGGTCCGGGAGAACCGCCGGGTCGTCTCGAAGGCCGTGGTGATCGCCACCGCCGTGCGCGGGGACGGGCACCGTGAGATCGTCGGGGTCGACATCGGTGACTCGGAGAACGAGACGTTCTGGACCGAGTTCCTCCGCGACCTCACCGACCGCGGACTCTCCGGCGTGCAGCTCGTCATCTCCGACGCTCACCGCGGGCTCACCGCCGCGATCGGCAGGGTCCTGCAGGGCAGCGCCTGGCAGCGCTGCCGCGTCCACGCGATGCGCAACCTCCTCACCGCCGCCCGCCACGAGCACCGCCAGCTCATCGCCGCACTCATCCGGACCGTGTTCGCCCAGCCCGACCACGACCGGGCACGCGCACAGCTCGACGACATCGTCGCCCAGCTCGAACCGTTCGCCCCCGAGGTCGCACGCCGCCTCGCGGACATGGCCGACGACCTGCTCGCCTACACCGCATTCCCGGCCGTGCACTGGCCCAAGATCTGGTCGAACAATCCGATCGAACGGCTCAACCGCGAGATCAAGCGGCGCACCAACGTCGTCGGCATCTTCCCAAACGCCGAGTCCGTCATCCGACTCGTCGGCGCACTCCTCGTCGAGATCAACGACGACATGACCGCATCCGACCGTCGCTACATGGCCGCAGGCACCCTCACCAGCCTCGTCAACGACCCGACGCTAACGTCGCTCCCCGCAGCACCCCGATGACAACCGATCGCACACTCCTACACCACGTCACGGGACATCATCCGATACTGCCCAGGCGACCGAGACCTGCAGCGGGAGCTCAGTCCGTCTGGAGCGGGGTCCCGGCGTCACCTGCGACCGCATCGGCCGTGAGCCGGACCAGGGGCCCGTCACCGAAGAGGTCCTCCGCGACGCCGGCGACCCCGACCGCAGCCCACGCAGCGGCGGTTGTCCACCACCACGATGCCGTCGAGGCGCTGCCAGGTGGCCTGCACCGGACACACCGGCACACAGGGCGGGTTGTCGCACTGATTGCACAACCGGGGTAGCATGAAACTGGCGACCCGGCCGCTCTCGGCATCCTCGACCTCGTACTGATGCACGATGGTGCGGAACTGGCCGAGGGGCGGCTGGTTCTCGATCGAGCAGCTCACGGTGCACGCCTGGCAGCCGATGCAGCGGCGCAGGTCGACGGCCATGCCGTAACGGTGTTTCGGGTCGCCCTCGCGGCGCGGCGGTTGCCGGCCGATGGCGG
>JBLRWQ010000180.1:0-2163 GCA_047921175.1 Nitriliruptoraceae bacterium
GGCCCCACCGAGCTGGTCCGGGGCCGGCTCGTTCGAGAGCCTCGCCCGAACCTTCGGCATGGGGCCGTTCAGGTGGAACTCGCCGCCCGGATCCTGGCCCACGCGCGGGAGACGGTCGGCGGTACGGTGCTCACCGAGCCGGGGGTCATTCTCTCCCGGGACCCCGATACCGTCCGGGGTCCGGATGTGGCGTTCTACTCCCGGGGCCGGCTCCCCCGTCCTCTCCCGAACGCCTTCGCAGAAAGCCCCCCGGACCTGGTCGCCGAGATCCTCTCCCCTCATGACCCGGCAACCCGGATTCAGGCGAAGGTCAAGGATGGGAACTATCGCTGTGTTGCACACGCCGCGAGCGCGGAGGTAGCAACGATGCGACTTGAGGTCACCTCGGGAGTGTAACGCGCGAAGTACGCATTCTCCACCCTTGGATCACGGGACGTTCCCCGACGCCCCTGTGGGTTGCCCCACCGCTCCATGCACAGGCGCTGGAAGATCAGGACCTGGGCACGAAGGACCGCCGCCTTCGCCTGCTCCACGGAACCGACTGCCGGGCGAGAACGTCTCGACCGCAGATTCCGTGACGCGTTGACGTCGGCGTGCAACGTTCGACCGCACCAGCCGCACCTGAAGCGCTCACCGGTCCGGTTGTTCCTGTCCACGTAGTCGCAGGCGCTACACGTCTGCGAGCTGTACGCGGGGTTCACATACTCGATCTCGATCCCATACTGCTCGTGGAGATCGGTGAGCTTCTGCTCGACGATGCGGCGACCGGCGTTCGTGACGAGACGGTTCATGCGCCGCGACAGCCGTGGGTTGCGGAACCAGAGGCGCTCGACCACGATCCGGCCCGGTCGCTGGGCTTCGACAACGCGGTTCAGCACCCGACCGATCTCGGTACGCAGGAACCCGCGCAGACGCCGGACCTCTCGATCGTAGCGCGGGCTGCGGGTAGGGAGTCCATGCTTCTGTCGGTAGGCCGCCAGCCGGCTGATCCGCTGGTCGAACCGTTCCAGCTTGCGCAGGAAGCCTCGGCCGAGCAGGTCGCCCCGGTCGGTGGCGAACAGGGTCCGCAGCCCGTAGTCGAGGGCGAGCTCCTCGCACCGGGGTCGATACGCCTCCCGCTGCGCCTCGCAGGCGGCGTGGATGTCGGTGACGATGCCAAAGAGCAGGCGACCGTCTCGCTCGTTCACCTGGACGGTCTTCTTCCGTCTACCCTGCCGGCCTCGGAAGTAGTCGTGCGCTCGCAGGGGGACCTCGATCGGGCGACCGCGCTCCATGGTGGAGAGCCGGAGCCAGAGGTCGAAGCTTCCCGCGCTCTCCGCCTCGCGAACCGTGGCGGCCCGCCTGTCGATGACCATGTTGATGCGCGAGAGGTCCGGCTTCCGGTGACGAGACAGCACCCGCCGCATGATCCGGCGAGCGAGAGCGCGGGTCTCGCCTGGGATCTCGGAGCCGTCCTTCATGACCAGGGGCTCGCGTCCGAACCACGCCTTCCAGCGGTTGACGAAGTGGAGCTGGTGCTTGGCTTCGGCTGGAAGACTCGAGCACTCCACCACGCGCGTGAACTCGTTCTGCCGGTTGGCCAGGTACGAGTCCAGGATCCCGACCACCTGGTAGCGCACCATCTGGAGACGGTTCGCCGCGCCGACGACCTGGGCCAGCTTCGACTCCACCCGCGAGCGGTGCATCTTGTTCACCCGGCCACTCTCGAACAAGAGCCGCCACTGCTCACGTCCCACCAGAACCGCACACCTACGCCAGGCCCGGAGCAGCTCGACGACCTTCTGCTCCTTGCCGGCATTCATGCCGTGATCCAGCAGGTCGGTTCGCAGGACTTCACTCATGCGATCAGGGTAGCGTCGCACGGCCCCGCTTCCTCTTCGGCCGCTGATCGTTCGGCCGGAGCTTTTCACGATGTACCTTCCTGGGCTTTGCGCCCACGTACGTCTCGTCCAGCTCCACGACCCCATCGAGCAGAGTCGGCTCGGCCGCCATCATAGCCCGAATCCGGTGACCGACGTGCCAGGCCGTCTTGTAGCTGACGCCAAGCCAATCGGCCAGCTTCATGGCGCTGATCCCCTTCGAGCTGGTCGTGATCAGGTACATGGCGATCAGCCAGGTACGAAGCGGGAGCTTCGTGTTATGCAGTGCCGTGCGGGACGTCAC
>JBLRWQ010000181.1:0-2161 GCA_047921175.1 Nitriliruptoraceae bacterium
CTGTCTGCCCGCCCTATCGCGGCAACCGCAAGGGCGTGGTGGAGTCCAACATCGATCTGATCTCCCAGCGGTGGTGGCGCACCGCGGATGTGGACACTGTCGTCCAGGCGCAGGCGTCGCTGGATGCCTTCTGTGTGCGTGTGGGGGATGCCCGCCGTCGCAACCACGACGGGCGGCGCACCACGGTGGCCGGGCTGGCCGAGCTCGAAGATCTTCGGCCGCTACCGGCCCGGCCGTTCCCGGCCGAGGTCAACGTGAAGGTCACGGTCGCGTCCAACGCCACGGTCGCGTTCGGTGGGAACCGTTACTCGGTGCCGCCATCGCTGATCGGTGCCGAGGTCACCGTGCGGCACCGGTTGGGATCGGCACAGTTGCAGGTGATGACGGCGGCCGGGCTTGAGGTCGCGAGCCATCAGCGTCGTGCAGACGGCGCCGGGGGGATCTTCCGCACCGAAGCGCACCGCTCCGAGCTCGAGCGGGTGGTGTTGGCCCAGGCCGCCAAGCAGGACGGTGGCCGACCGTGCCGGCGTAAGACCCACCGTCCACCCGGGGATGGATCGAAGGCCGAAGCGGTCCGGCTGGCCGCACGTCAAGCGGGTCACGACGTCGATGACGTGGTGATCGATCTGGACGTCTACGCCCGCCTGGTCGACGCTCAGCCCGAGGAGGTGGACGTGTGATGGCCACCCACGACACCGACGACACCGTCACGCCCGCGACCGTGGCGGACGGCCACCAGCTGTATCAGCAGCTGCGTTCCCATCTGGCCTACCTCAAGCTGGACGCCGCCGCCGAGGCGCTCCCTCAAGCACTCGACGATGCCCGCGACCAGGACCTGTCGCATCTGCAGTTCACCGAGCGGCTGCTGGGTCTGGAGGTCACCGCGACCGCTGCCCGCAGGCATGCCGCCCGCCTCAAGCTGGCCGGGTTTCCTGCCCCGTGGCGGATCGACGACTTCGACTTCACCGCCCAACCCAAGCTCGACGAGGCGCTGATCCGTGATCTGGCCACGATGCGGTTCGTTGACGAGGCCGCCAACATCCTGTTCATCGGCCCGCCCGGGGTCGGCAAGACCATGCTCGCGATCGCGCTCGGACATGCCGCCATCGACGCCGGCCACCGCGTCTACTACACCACCGCCGCCGACCTCGCCGGCCGCTGCCAACGGGCCGCGCTCACCGGCCGCTGGGCCACCACCATGAACTGGTTCGGCGGCCCACAGCTGCTCATAGTTGACGAACTGGGATATCTGCCGATGGTCGGCGAGGCCGCCGCCGCACTCTTCCAGGTCATCAACCGCCGCTACCTCAAAGGCTCGATCATCCTGACCACCAACCGGGCGGTCGGATCCTGGGGGCAGCTGTTCGACGACACCACCGTCGCCGCCGCGATGCTCGACCGGCTGTTGCACCGCGCCACCGTGGTCAACATCGCCGGCGAGTCCTACCGGCTCCGTGCCCACCAAGCCCGTGCCGACACCCTCCGCGCCCACCTCGGCCAGACCGGCCAGGTCTCACGATGAACGTCCCGACACTGGCCGCCGCGACCTGGCCACCCGACCCCGACCTGCGTGCCCACCGTCGGCTGCTCCGGCTGCTCGACGGCCTCACCGACCTGCTGGCCGCCACCAGCGCCGCACACATCCTGCTCGCCGAGCTGTCTGCCCGGCTCGACCAGCTCCCCGCCGACGACACCCTCGCCGCGCTCACCGACATCGACCGTGCCCTCGTGCCCTTCACCGACACCGCCGCCCTGCTCGATGCCGCCCGACCCTACGACCACATCCACATCCGGCTGCGCCACGCCAGCCGACTCCGCACCGACGCGCTCTGCCGACTACGCCGCCTCGGCGATCTGCATCGCGCCGGACTCCCGCCCGCCCTCGCACACACCCGTGCCGTGCTCACCGATCTCTACACCCAGCTCGACCGGGCCGGCCACGCCCTCGTCCAGGCCGACCACAGCCTCGTCGACATCCTCACATCCACCCACAACCAGGAGGTTCCCACTACCGTACGTGACACCAGCCGCCACCCACACCCAGGGACAGACCAGGGAATTTCGGTGAGCGACACTGGGGAACTTCGGCGAGCGGCGTCAGCCGGGCTCACAGAAGAACGCATCGAACCCGTAGTGCGAGCGCAGCGCGGTGAACCGTTCG
>JBLRWQ010000182.1:0-2089 GCA_047921175.1 Nitriliruptoraceae bacterium
GGCGAAGAAGATCGTCAGCACCGCGAACACGACGATGAACACCCACGAGGTCGCGTCCGCCAGGTAGCGCTCGGTGAAGGTGATGAGCGTCTGGTTGCCCGACAACGAGGCCGCGAGCCCCGGCAGGTACATCAGCGAGGAGGCGAAGATGACCGGGATGACGCCGGACTGGTTGACCTTGAGCGGGATGTAGGTGGACTGGCCGCCGTAGCTCTTGCGGCCGACCTGGCGGCGGGCGTACTGCACCGGGATGCGGCGCTGGCCCATCTCCATGAAGACCACGGCCACGGTGAGGCCCACGCCCATCAACAGCACGCCGGCGACCCAGCCCCAGCCGTTCTGCGTCCGGACGATGGCGAGCTGGGACGGGAACTGGCTGACGATCGAGATGTAGATCAGGATCGACATGCCGTTGCCGACCCCGCGGGAGGTGATCAGCTCACCCAGCCACATCACCAGCGTCGTGCCGGCGGTCAACGTCAGCACCGCGATGACCACGGTGGCCGTGCCGGCACCCGCCATGACCTGGGTGCCGAACAGCGAGCCGTTGCGGGCCAGGGTGACCAGGCCGGTCGACTGCAGCAGCGCCAGGCCGACCGTGCCGTAACGGGTGTACTGGGTGATCTTGCGCCGGCCCTGCTCGCCCTCACGCTTGAGCTCCTCGAGCCGGGGGATCACCACGGCCAGCAGCTGCATGATGATGCTGGCGGTGATGTAGGGCATGATCCCCAGGGCGAAGATCGCCATCTGCTGCAGCGCCCCGCCGGCGAACACGTTGATGATGCCCACGATGGCGCCGGCGGACTGGTCACCGACGGCGTCGCGGAGCACCTCGACGTTGACGCCCGGCACGGGGATCCAGCCGCCGATGCGGTAGATCGCGATGATCCCGAGGGTGAACAGCAGCTTGCGCCGCAGATCGGGGATCTTGAAGGCGTTGATGAACGCGCGGAGCATGGTGACCTCTCGGCGCCGTGGACGGCGATGCTAGCGGGACGGGCCCGTCACCGACCCGATGCCGAGGTGGCACGGGTGGCACGGGCCCGGAACCGGGACGATCCCGTCAGGCGACGGTACCGCCGGCCGCGATGACCTTCTCCCGCGCGGTGGCGGTGATGGCATCCACGTCGACGGTGAGAGCCTTGGTCAGCTCCCCGTTGCCGAGGACCTTGACGGGCCGCTTCTTCTTGACCAGGCCCTTGGCGGTGAGCGTCTCGACGGTGACCTCGTCACCGGCCTCGAACGCCTCGTCGAGGCGGGCGACGTTGATCACTGCGAACACGACCTTGTTCGGGTTGGTGAACCCGGGACGCTTCGGCTGGCGGCGCACGAGCGGCATCTGCCCGCCCTCGAAGCTCTCGGGCACGCTGCCGTGCGCGCCGGTGCCCTTGGTGCCCCGGCCGGCGGTCTTGCCGCCGCGCCCACGGTCACCGCGGGCGACGCGCTTCTTCGCGGTCTTGGCGCCCTCGGCCGGCTTGAGGTGGTGGAGCTTGATCGTCATGACGAGGCCTCCTCGGCCGCTGCCGCGTCGATCTCCTCGAAGGTCACCAGGTGGGGGACCTTGCGGAGCATGCCGCGGATCTCGGGGCGGTCCGGCTGCACCACGGTGTGCCGGATGCGCTTGAGCCCGAGCGACGCGACGGTGGCGCGCTGGTCGGCGGGACGGCCGATCAGCGAGCGGGTCTGGGTGATGCGCAGGTGGGTCGTCACGAGGCACCTCCACCGCGCATGGTCTCGACCATCGCCTTCGGCGCCACGTCCTCGACCGCCTTGTCGCGGAGCGCCGCGATCTGGTGGGCGGAACGCTGGGACTTCAGCCCCGCCACGGTGGCGTGGACGACGTTGATGGGGTTGGCGGTGCCGAGCGACTTGGCCAGCAGGTCCTGGATGCCGGCCGCCTCGACGACGGCACGGACCGGGCCACCGGCGATGACCCCGGTACCGGGGGCCGCGGGCTTGAGCATGACCTGACCGGCGCCGGCGCGACCCACGACCGGGTGGACGATGGTGTTGCCCACCATCGGGACCTTGAAGAAGTTCTTCTTGGCCTCCTCCACGCCCTTCTGGATCGCGGACTGCACCTCCTTGG
>JBLRWQ010000183.1:0-2087 GCA_047921175.1 Nitriliruptoraceae bacterium
CGACCTCGAGTACCACCCGGTCGCGCAACCGCTGGCGGGCCCGGTGCAGCAGCACCTTCGCGGCGCCGTGGCTGATCCCGAGGCCGGCGGCGACCTCGGCGGGGCCGAGCCCCAGCCAGGTCACCATCGCCACCGCCGTCGCGTCCCGCGGGGACAGGCCGGCGACGCAGCCGCGCACGAGCGCGGCGAGCTCGCCCAGGCTCGCGAGCTCGTCGGGGCCTGCGCTCGGATCGGACGGCTCGGGCCGGTCGCCGCCGTCGTCCGCGATCGACTCGAGCCGGACCTTCCCGGCGTCACGCTGGTGGTCGGTCCCGAGGTTGCGGGCGATGGCGAGCAGCCAGGCCCGGAACCGGGTGGGCTCCCGTAGGGCGTCCAGGCGGGCGAGGGCGCGGGCGAAGGCCTCCTGCACCGCGTCGGCCACGAGCTCCGGGTCACGCTCACGGTCGCGGATCGCGGCCGCGACGCCCGGCGCGTGGCGCCGGTAGAGCTCCGCGAAGGCATGGTCGTCGCCGGCCAGGGTGGCGGCCACCAGGAGCTCGTCCCCGGGTTCGGCGGTGCGGGTCACCCGGGCAGCCATCAGCGGGACCGTGTCGGTGTCGGGCGGCGCAGGGTCGAGGTGTGGCGGGAGCTGACGGTCATGCGGCCCATCGCGGTCATCCGGCGGCCGAGCCGGCCCGGCAGCTCACCGGCCTCCAGCACGTTGGCGGAGGTGGACCACAGGACGGTCTTGAGCTGGAACGGCGTCAGCCCGGGGTGCTTGGACAGGATGCGTGCGGCCAGGCCGGCGATGTGCGGCGCCGCGTAGGAGTTGCCCGTCACCCGGGACGTGCTGCCGCCGCGCCACGCCACCTCGACGTCGATGCCGCGCGCGAGGAACTCCGTCGGCGGCTCGGGGTTGTGGTGGAAGCGCCACGGGTCGTCGCTGAGGTTGCAGGCGACGCTGGTCACGGAGGCGAACAGGGACGGGAAGCTCGGCCGGGCCACGTTGTTCGCTGCGGTCACCAGCAGGGTCCCGGCGAAGTAGGCCCGGTCGCACAGCTCGTAGAACGGCAACGCCCAGTCGCGCTTGACCGTGCCGAGCGAGAGGTTGACCACGTCGAAGCCCTCGTCGACGGCCCACTCCAGGGCCCGGTGGAACACCGCCCCGGTGCTGCGCAGCCGCCCGTCGAGCACCTTCAGGCTGGTCACCCGGGCCTCGGGCGCGAAGCTGTGGATGATCGCGGCACAGGCGGTGCCGTGCCCGAACCCGTCCGCATGTGGCCCGCGCCGGACCACCACCTCGCCGTCCTGGTCGAGGAACTCCGCGCTCGCCGACCCGTCGACGCACCCCTGAAGGGCGGGGTGGTCGGCCTCGATGCCGCTGTCGATCACCGCGACCCGGACCCCCCGTCCGGTCGCCCCGCCCCAGGCCCACTCCGGCGACAGGTCCTCCAGCGTGGGGGCGCCCGGCAGCTTGAGCACCGCGGACTCGCGGGCCCAGGCCGGCCGGAGCGGGGTGCCGCTCACGGGCCCAGCACCGCCGCGACCAGCCGGGAGACGGTCGCGAACCGGCCCGGGTCGCTCGCCGCCAGGTGCCGGAGCTCGGTCGCGAGCGCCTCGGCGGTTGGCGGTGCGCTCCCGCCGAGGCGCTCGTGGATCGCCGCACCGGCGACCGAGCCGAGCAGGGTCACCAGCTCGACATCGTCGAGGTCGAACCGTCCCCGGGCCTCGCCGGCCACCACCTCGAGGACCCCGAGGCAGGCATCATCGAAGACGCACGGGACCGCCAGCAGGTGACCGGAGCTGGTCCCGAGCGTGGCGAGCTCGGTGTGGGCCCGGTCGTCCCCGGCGCGCAGCTCCAGCGCGACCGGCTGGCTGGTCTCGATCACGAACCCGCCGTAGCTGCGCTCACCCTCGAGCCGGTGGCCGTGCGGGAGCGGGGCGTCGCCGGCAGCGCTCGCGGCGGCGACGAGGAGGTCGTCCCACGGCGGGATCCCGAGGCTGCCGAACCGACGCACCCGGGCGATCTCCGTGTCGAGGTAGCGGTCGACGGCCGCGAGGAGCGTCGTCACGTCGGTCCCGCCGGCGGCGGCGAGCGCCCCCACCCG
>JBLRWQ010000184.1:0-2059 GCA_047921175.1 Nitriliruptoraceae bacterium
CGGCGGCTTTTTTCAGGAACTCGTTCTCCATCCTGACCTCACGCATCTCACGCTCGAGTTGACGGAGACGAGCACGCTCGGACACATCCAACGCAGGCTCATCATCAGCATGCTCCCGCCGATACAGATTCACCCAGTTCCCGAGCGTCCCCTCCACAAGGCCGAGCTCGCGGGCCACCTGCGCGATCGGACGTGACGTCTCGATCACCAGCCTTACAGCCTCATCACGATACTCACGCGAATACTTCCTACGACGTTGAGACAACACAGCTCCTGTCCAGACAAGGGATAGTGGCCCTTCTCGATGAGGGCGGGGGCCGTGTGAGCTTGCGGAGGCGGTGTTAGATGCTGTGAACGTGCGTGTGGCCTCGCGAGACTTGGGAGCGACCAAGCAACCGAGTCCGGAGGCCACACGCATGGGTCAGGCTACGTCTTCATCTTCTTCGTCGTCGGTGTCGCTGCTCGGGATCGCCGGGCTGCGGGTCCTCGGCGTGTTCGAGTTCGTCGATGAGCGGCACGTGTTCGTCGAGACCGTCCGTGACTTCGATGCCTGCTGTGAGTGCGGGCAGCGGGCCGTCTCTGGTGGCCGGCACGTCACCCAGGTCCGGGACCTTCCGGTCGGCCCGAAGGCCACCCGGCTGGTGTGGCACAAGCGGGAGTGGCGCTGCCGGGACTGCGGCCGGTCGTGGCGCGAGCAGCACCCGGACATCCTGCCTCGGGCGGTACTGACCGAGCGGGCTCGGGCGGAGGCGGCCCGCCAGGTCGGGGAGCTCGGCCGCCCGGTCGCGGCGGTGGCACGGGAGTTCGGCGTCGGGTGGGAGACGGTG
Organism: Nitriliruptoraceae bacterium; assembly: GCA_047921175.1. Taxonomy (GTDB): domain Bacteria; phylum Actinomycetota; class Nitriliruptoria; order Nitriliruptorales; family Nitriliruptoraceae; genus T1Sed10-7. Next base: position 828 of record JBLRWQ010000184.1, read on the forward strand.
ATGCGGGCGGTGAAGGACACCGCTGCCCGGCTGTTCGCTGACCAGCAGCTGCACACCCTCCAGATGCGGCCGTGCGTGGCGATCGGGGTGGACGAGAAGGTCATGAACCGTGCGTCGCGAGGCAGGCGCCGCCGGTTCGTGACCGTGATCGTGGACCTGGTCCGCCGCCGGCCGCTGGACATCATCGAGGGACGCTCCAGGAAGGCGCTCAGGGCCTGGCTGGCGGCCCAGAGCCCGGCCTGGCGGGCCGGGGTGCGCATCGCTGCTCTCGACCCTGCCGCCCCCTACCGGGCCGCGTTGCTCGACAAGGAGGTCGGCCTGCCCAACGCCACGCTCGTGCTGGACCACTTCCACGTGAGCAAGTTGGCGAACGCCGCGATCGATGACGTCCGCCGTCGGGTCCAGCAAGAGAGCCTCGGCCACCGGGGACGCAGCCACGACCCGCTGTTCCAGGTCCGCAAGCTGCTGCTCCTGGCGTCCGAGCGGCTCGACGCCGCCGGTGCGGCACGGCTCGAGGCGGCGCTGGCGGCCGGGGACCCGTACGAGGAGGTCGGCTGCACCCACGTCGCCAAGGAGCTCCTCCGCAGCGTGTACGCCGCCGGGGACATCTACGCCGCCCGCATCGCCCTGGGCCGGTTCTACGACTGGGCCGCGACCGTCCAGATCCCCGAGGTCACCCGCCTCGCGACCACCATCGACCGCTGGTCCGACGAGGTCCTCGCCTACTACCGGACCGGCGGGGCCTCTTCCGGCCCCGTCGAAGCCATCAACGGCGAGATCGAGCAGGTCGACCGAGCCGCCCGGGGCTTCCGGAACTTCCACCACTACCGGATCAGGATGCTGCTCAAGACCGCCGTCTCATGGCACACTCCCCGCACCCCAAGAATCCGGGGCCGCGCCGGTCAATCAGACCCCGCCACCCCCGCGTTCATCGCGTAGGGCCGGATAACCACGCTACGCGCGCCTACCGGCTCGTCACGACTTGGGTTTGCCGCCCGCGTAGGCAGCCCTCAGGCGGAAACCCGAAAGACGCGACGACGGCCTGCTACAGGTACGTAGCGGGCCGTCCTCGAGAAGCGCGCTGGGAGGGATTCGAACCCCCGGCCGCCTGATTCGCCGTCGCCCATCTTCACTGCAACCGGGCGAAAGGGGTGGGCAGAAGATGCCACCAAGCACAAGATGTTGTGGTCGGACGTCGAAGCACCCCGGCCGCTGAACCTGGCGCGAAACGC
>JBLRWQ010000185.1:0-2051 GCA_047921175.1 Nitriliruptoraceae bacterium
GGCCGCGTTGTGCTTGGTAGAGCAGCACGGTTTCTTGGATGCCGGCGAGTTCGGCGAGCAGTGCGCGGACGGACAGGTCGTGGCCGGCTTGGTGGGCGTGGCGGCGCATGAGGTGGGCGATCTGTAGGGCGAGGACGCAGTAGAAGGCGTGGACGCGGATCTTCTGTTCGGTCCAGTGGTGTATCGGGGTGAACGACACCACGTGGGGGTCTTTGAGTTGCCTGAACGAGCCTTCGACGTCGGGTTGGGTCCGGTAGGTTGCGACGACGTCGGCGACGGGCCAGGTGTCGCGGTTGGTGAACAGGATCCGTTTGCCGAAGATCTCGTCCTCGAGCCGGGCTCGGGCGTGGGTGTCGGTACGCCAGGTCAGCTGACGTTGGGCGGGGGTGTCGCCGGTCAGGGTGGTGGTGAGGACCCGGTCGAGCCAGCGGGGCGCGAGGATGGTGTCGATCTCGGTTTGGATGGCGGCGGCGGACTTGCGGGTGCGGCCTCGCTCCAGGCGCGCTTGCAGTTCGGACAGTTGCCGGTGGGCCTTGGCCAGGGTCTGTTCGAACCCGGCCGCCTGGCGCTGGTGGAAGGTTTCCGAGTGGGTGATGACCGCCCGGCGGGTGACCCCCAGCGCGGTCGCGACGGTGTCGTGGGCGGTCAGCCCGTCGAACCGGTCGGGATCGACCACGTCGAACTGCCGGTGGGGAACGGCCAGCAGCCCGGGATGGTCCGACGGCGGTAGCGAGGTTACGTAGCCCAGCCCGAGCGTTTCGACGTGAGCGTGGTTATCGGCCGAGTTCTGTCCCGAGTCGTAGCTCACGGTCAGCTGTTGGGGGTCGCCGCCGAGGGCTTCCCAGCGGTCGATGACCTGGTCGAGCAGGCCGCTGAACTGGGTCGAGTCGTGCCGGTTGCCCGGGTACGTGTGCGACACCACCGGGACGGCACCGTCGTGGGTGACCACCAGCGCGAGCCCGATAAGCCGCAGGTCGTGACGTTTGCACTTGGCCTTGCCGCGTTGGGCGATCGACGCCCGGGTGTTGGCCGAGTCGATGAACGTCGCGAAGTTGGTCATGTCCAGCACCAGCCCCGACAGGTCCAGACCGAACAGCTCGACCGCTCGCAGGCTCACACGCCGCTCGATCTCCACCAGCTGCTGTTCGGTCACCGCGGCCATCGCGTCCCAGAACCGGCGATGGCCCGTCGCGGCGGCCGGCAGCCGCGGCCGCACGAACCTCGGCCCGGCCGTGGTCTCCCACCAGGCTGCGAACGCGCGCTTCGAACACGGGTCCACGATCCGGTTCACGGTCGCCAAAGCCAGGTACATCCCCACCGACGCGGTCGCGTCCGAGCGGCGCGCCCCAACGACCTCGTCGACGATCTCGACCACCCCGAGTTGCTGACACACCCCCCACACCGCGGCAACATCCCCGAACCGCTTGTGCTGGCTGCGGTCCGGCTCGCCCGCTCCCGAGCCTTGCAGCCGGGCCATCACCTCCTCGGCGGTGCCCAGGTACTCCTGCGACACGATCCGGGGTTTGCCGCCCACCCGCGCCGACTCGACCAGATAGTAGTAGGTCTGCCTGCCGCGGCGCTTCCCCACGATTGAAGGCATATATGGGTAATACACTATCGGCTGGCAAAACGCAAGCACCCGCAACCACGAAACCCGCAGCCCAGACCCGCAATCAGCCCATCACCAGACGCCACCCCCCGCAGCGGTCAACCCCAAAGCCAGGAAACTCGGGCTAGGGCGAGGCCGGGTGATCCCGGTCCGTCCACGGCCTGGTCAGTTCCGGTGCGGCGGCCGTTCTCTGCTGGCCGGTCACCGGCCGGTCGACGATGTATTCATGATACATGCCTCGTCATCCTGGGGGCGATGACGTGCCCATGACATCGCGGACGACGGGTGTCCGACCGTCGTCCGGGCGAGGCGAGAGACGGACCTGCGACCGCCCGCGCTTGCGTCGCCCGCACGGGGCCACGATGATGGCGGGAGAGGCGGACCGCGCCACGGCCCGCCGGCACGAGTGAAGGAGTCGCCATGACCCTGGCCGCCACCCCCC
>JBLRWQ010000186.1:0-2030 GCA_047921175.1 Nitriliruptoraceae bacterium
GCAGGATGGATCGAGGTCGCACGTGCACACGGTGTTGGTGGTGGAGGACGAGCGCAAGCTGCGGGAGCTGCTGCGTGGCTATCTCGAGCGGGCCGGGATGTCGGTGCTCACGACCGGGTCGGGGGCCGAGGCGATCGAGCTCGCGCATACGAGCGAGTTGTCGCTGGTGGTGCTCGACCTCGGGCTGCCGGATGTGCCCGGACAGGAGGTGGCCCGTGAGCTGCGGGCGCGCTCGCAGGTGCCGATCGTGATGCTGACGGCCAGGAGTGGTGACGAGGACCGTATCCGGGGCCTCGAGTTGGGGGCCGACGACTACGTGACCAAGCCGTTCGTTCCCCGTGAGCTGGTGCTGCGTGTGCAGGCGGTGCTGCGGCGTGGCGCGCCGCAGGACGCGGCGGGCAGCGAGTCGTTCGGTGACGGTGAGCTGGTCATCGACCATGGGCGGCGTGAGGTGCGTGTTCGGGGGCAGCTGGTGCATCTCACCCCGACCGAGTGGGCGTTGGTGACCTCCTTGGCCTCGGCGCCTGGCCGGGTGTATTCCCGCTCCGAGTTGATCAACCGCACCCGGGGGTATGAGTTCGAGGGCTACGAGCGCACCACCGACTCGCACATCAAGAACCTGCGACGCAAGATCGAGTTCGACCCGCACGAGCCGGCCATCGTGGAGACGGTGCTGGGTGGCGGCTATCGACTCGGGCTGACCCGGGATCGGCGGTGATCATGGCGGAAGTCTCCGGGCACGCGCCGGCAGCATCGGGCGGCCGACGGCGGATGAGCCCGCTGGCTGCGCGGCTCGCGGTGGCGTTCCTGGCGGTCGCACTCGCTGCGCTGGCGGTGCTGACCGTGATCACGCTGTTGACGGCGCGTGGCGGGTTCACACAGCTCACCGACCGGCAGCAGCAGGCCACCGTCGAGCGGGTGGTGGCGCTGACGGCGGCGGCCTACGAGCAGGCCGGTGGCTGGGAGCGGGCGGATCTGCACCCGGCGGTCGCGGTCGCCGCCGCGGACGGGGCGGACGTGACGATGCGTGACACCGCGGGTGAGCAGGTGCCGATCGCGCCGATGGGCGGGATGGGCCCGATGGACGACATGGGTGGCATGGGGCCGGTGGACGAGATGATGTCGCGCATGCACGGCCCTCTGCCCGGGGAGGCGGGACCGCCGGTCGAGCAGGTGGTCGAGGTTGACGGTGCGGTGGTGGGCAGCGTCGCGGTGCGGTTCGCGGTGGACGAGAGCGCTCGCGCCGAGCTGCAGCTGCGCGATGCGCTCACCCGCAACGTCCTGGTCGCGGCCGGGCTCGCGGGCGTGGTGGCCCTTGCGGCTGCCGGGCTGGTCGCCGGACGGCTGACTCGTCCGATCAGCCGGCTGACAGCCATGGTCGAGGCCGTGGCTGCGGGCGACCGCAGCGTCCGCAGCGAGGCCCATGATGCTCCCGGTGAGCTCGGCGCGCTGGCGGGGGCGGTGGACCGCATGGCCGACACCCTCGACCGGCAGGAGCAGCTGCGGCGTGCGCTGGTGGCCGACGTCGCGCACGAGCTGCGCACCCCGTTGGCGGTCGCGCTCGGTGAGTGCGACGCGATCCTCGACGGCGTGGTCGAGCCCGACCCGGAGCGGCTGGCCTCGGTGCGCGAGGAGATCGTGCGTCTGAGCCGGCTGGTCGCCGACCTCGAGACGTTGGCCGCCGCCGAGTCGGCGATGTTGCAGATGGAGTCGGAGCCGCTGGACCTGGGTGAGGTGGTCGACGACGTCCTGGCACTCCACGGTCCCCGCTTGCGGGACCAGGGGCACGAGCTGCGGGTGCACCGCGAGCCGGCCTCTGTGACGGGTGACGCCCTGCGGCTGGGCCAGATCGTGACCAACCTGCTCACCAACGCGGGCAAGTTCGGCCCCCCTGGTGGCGCCATCGATGTCGAGGTCGCTACCGACGGCGACAGGGCTGTGCTCGCCGTGACGGACGACGGGCCTGGCATCCCGCCTGATGAGCAGCAGTATGTGTTCGAGCGCTTCTGGCAGGGCCGAGCCGCCGCGGA
>JBLRWQ010000187.1:0-2024 GCA_047921175.1 Nitriliruptoraceae bacterium
ACACCGACCCCGCCGTCCGGCTTCACCTGCTGGTCAGCCTCCACGAACAGATCCGCAGCACCCTGCTCGACACCACCCTCGCCGCCATCCGCGACGACTACAGCCGCACCGAACTCGCCGTGCTCCTCAACCTCCACGACTGAACCCGCCCGCAACCCACACCGAAGCGCCCCCGCACCCGCGGGGGCGCTCCTACATCCGCTCCCTCGCTCATAACAATCCCGGCTCCTCTCAAGAATTTGTACAAACGTGTGTTCGACGAAAGTGAGAATCTTGGGGATGTAGACGGTGTAGCGGCCAGATCTGGCGCAGGTTGCTTGGACTGAAGCGCCCCTCCGGCTCTTCTTCGCTTTAGCGAAGGTCAGAAGAGCTCGGAGGGGCGAGTGCAGGTTGCCACACTGGTACGCCGCACGCTCGCACTTGATCGTCATCGGGTGGTGTCGGTGACCCGCCAGCACGGCACGATCGTGGTCGAGCTCGAACTGGTCGCCAGGCGGCTGCTGCCCTGCTCGTCGTGTGGCAGGCCAGGTCGGGTGCGCGGTCGGCTCCCCGAGCGGCGGTGGCGGCACCTGCCGATCTGGAAGACTCCGGTCGAGCTGGCCTACCGCCCCGCCCGGGTGGCCTGCACGAACTGCGGCACCCCCAAGGTCGAGGTGATCGGGTGGTCGATGGGCAAGTCCACCCTGTCGCGGCCGCTGATCGTCGAGCTGGCACGCTGGTCGCGGCTGCTGGCCTGGGACGTGGTGGCGCGTCTGCACGGCGTGTCGTGGGCCACCGTCGTGCAGGCGGTCGAGCACGCGGTCGCCTACGGGCTGGCCCACCGAGACTTGAGCGGACTGCGGTCGATCGGCATCGATGAGCTCTCCCGCCGCAAGGGGCACGTCTACCACACCAACGTCTACGACATCGGCTCGTCGCCGCGCCGGCTGATCTGGTCAGGCGAGGACCGCACCAAGGCCACACTTCGCCGATTCTTCGACGATATCGGGCCTGTACGGGCCGAACAGCTCGAAGCGATCTGCTGCGACATGTGGGCCAACTACGTCGACGTGGTCGCCGAACGGGCCCCGCAAGCCAAGCTGGTGTTCGACAAGTTCCACATCGTCAAGCACCTCAACGACGCGGTCAACGAGGTCCGCAAGACCGAGGCCCGCGCGCTGAAGGCCAGCGACCCCGAGCTGCTCAAAGGAACCCGCTACATCTGGCTGAAGAACCCCGGCAACCTCACCGACCGGCAGCGGCTGCGGCTCGCCGAACTCGAGAAGCGAGGCGGACTGAAGGTGCTGCGCGCCTACCAGCTCAAGCAACTGTTCAGCCGCTTCTGGCGCTACCGGTCCAAAGCTTGGGCGCGCAAGTACCTCACCAAGTGGTTCTGGTGGGCGACCCACTCCCGCATGCCGCCGCTGCGCGAGTTCGCCTGGATGCTACGCCGTCACGAGGACGGCGTCCTCGCCTACTTCGATCACCGCATCGACAACGGTGCCGTCGAGGCTCTCAACGGGAGCGCCAAAGCCGTCGCCCGCCGCGCCCGCGGGTTCCGCTCCGAGAAGGCCTACACCCTCGCGATGCTGCACTGCATGGGCCACCTCGAACTCCCACCACGGCTCAACATGCCACCTGAACCACCCAAAGCGTGTACAAATTCTTGAGAGGAGCCACGTTTCCGGCTGTTCAAGGCTGGCGACGAAGGAGAGCCACGGCGTGCGTGTCAACAAGGTACTCAAGAAGGTGCTCGGTCTCGACCGGCGGGTCGTGATCACGGGCTGGGAGCTGACCGGAGACGACGACACGTCCGAGGCCCGGCCAGCGCTGGAGGTCCGGGTGCGCCGTCGGGTCAGCCGCCGGGGCCCGTGCGGGCGGTGCGGGACGAGCGCGCCGTGGTACGACCAGGGCGACGGCGAGCGCCGCTGGCGCCACATCGATGTGGGCTTCGCGACCTGCGAGCTCATCGCTGACGCGCCCCGCGTGGACTGTCCCGTGCACGGCCCCACCGTGGTGGCCTTCCCCTTCGCCCGGCACGACAC
>JBLRWQ010000188.1:0-1915 GCA_047921175.1 Nitriliruptoraceae bacterium
CCATCCCGGGCGAGGAACAGTCCCGTTGTCATGCCTCTCGTCAGCCACATGTAGCTGACGCGAACCTGCTGGTCAGGGCCCTGTTCCGAGGCCGGGCTCCAGATAGCCGTGACGATGGGCGCTCTGTTGTCGATGTGCAAGCGCGCAGAACCTCTGTGGTTATGCGGGGAGAGCTGCCCGGTGTCCTGCTAGGCGTCATCGATGGGGAGGTACCGGATCCGGTACCGGTCTTGTTCGATGACCACGACGGCGCCTTCGGACAGCACGCGCTCGGCCCGGAGAAGGACGTCGAGGAGCGCATCGACACGTTCGTCGACCGAGTCACCGATGCCACGCAGCAGCAGGACACTTGGCCTGGAAGCGCCGGTCAACGCCAAGATGGTGCCGAAGTCGGTGTCGGTGGTGACAAGGATGCGGTCGTCGGCGATGGCCAGCGCCATCACCTCATCGTCGGTGTGCCCTGCCAGGCCGAGGATCCGGACGTGGGTGGCGTCGTGCCCGGCCGTGGCCAGCCGGTGAGCCACTGCATCCTGCAGGGCCTCATCGACCAGCAGCCTCATGCGGTCTGATCCAGCGGCATGACCCGCTGGTCGACGTTGGCGGCAGCGAACCGCAGGGCTTCACGAAGGTCGTCCTCGGTCAGCTGCGGGTACTCCTCGAGGATGGTCTCCATCGGGGTGCCCGCAGCGATCATCCGCACCAGCATCGCCACGGGGACGCGTGTCCCGTCGATGCAAGGAAGACCACCCATGATCCGGTGGTCGATCTTGATCCGTGTGAAGGCCATGCCTCGATCCTACGTCACCGCTGGTCAAGCAGGAAGCCTCGTCCACAAGCGGCGGGAGCCCCGCGCCAAGGGGTTTCCGCGCGCCGGTGAACCACCGCACCTACTCAGCGACCCACGCAGAACGGGGATTTCCGGGTGCTGGGTCTTGGTGTGGCGGGTGGTTGCGGGGGTGTTGGCGCGTGGGGTTCTAGTGGGCGAATTCGACCCAGAGTGGGAGGTGGTCGGAGAGCCGCCAGGAGAGCTGTTGGCGGGTGAGGTTGCGGTGGACGTGGCCGACGATGTCGAAGCTGCCTGCGGCGCCTGTGGGGGTGAGGGACAGCATGGGGGTGCGGGCGTTGGGGTTGGTGAACCAGGCGATCTGGTCGTAGTAGCTGTCGAGGTGGGATCCGAAGATGGTGCGTGGGACTTCGTGGAGTGCGTCGGGCACGGTCAGGCCTGTGGAGGTGAACGCTTCGTACAGGGGGTCGTGGCGGCGGTCGATGTTGAAGTCCCCGAGGGCGATCAGGTTGTGGTGGTAGGCGTTGATGTCGCTGGCCCAGTCCGCGAGCCAGGACGCGAGTGCTTGGAGCTCTCCGACCCGGTCGGATGCAGCCTGCCCGTACAGGACGTGGGCGGTGACCAGGATGAAGGTGTTGCCGGCCCCGAGGAACGAGCAGGCGTAGGGGGTGCGGGCGAACTGCCGGCCGAACGCGCCTTGTTCGATGTCGTCGCGTTCGGGTGGGATGACCAGTTCGCATGCGAGGCCGGAGGGTTTGACCCGGCGGGTGTCGTATAGGAACGCCATGCGTTCGTTGTTGCCGGAGCTGCCGCGGGTGACGTCGGTGAGCAGCATCCCCCAGGTGTCGGCGTCGCGGTTCAGCCAGGCCAGTAGATGCCGCAAGGCTCGCAGGTTGCCGCGGACCTCTTGGAGGGCGATCACGTCGAACCGGGCGACGATCTCGGCGATGGCCCGGAGTCCGGTCAGGTCGCGTTTGGGGTTGTCGTTGTCGGTGGCGACCCACCGGTCGGATTGTGGAACGAATGGTCCCGCTGATCGACAGCACGAAGGTCCTGCTTGCGAGGCCACGTCCGGTAGGGTATCTGATCGAGTCTCAGCGGACCGACCTTGTCGAGCGGTTGGTCGCGCAC
>JBLRWQ010000189.1:0-1821 GCA_047921175.1 Nitriliruptoraceae bacterium
CGGGTCGCGCTCGCGCCGCGTGCCCGCATCTCGTGGTTCTTCTGCAGCTGGTCAGCCCGTCGGGCCCGTCCGACGCCGACACACTTCTCGGAGGACTAGGCGCGGGAGCGGCCCCGGAAGCCGGTGAAGGCGCTCAGGATGAGGAGGGCGACGGCGATGATGAGGACCCAGCGCAGGGCCTCGACGAACAGGCCGACGCCGCCGAGGAGGAGGGCGAGGATCAGGATGAGTATGGCGGTTCCCATGGTGGTTCCTTCGGTGGTCGGTTCACAGGGTGAGGATCGGGATCGCGACCGGTCGGTCGCTGGTCGGGTCGTGGTTGTCGGTGGTCGTGTCGAGGGCGTGCAGACGTGCCATGGCCTGCCGGTGTGCGCGGGCGAGCAGCCAGTCCCGGGCGGTGTCGTGGTGGGGGTCGAAGTCGAGCGCGTCATGGGCCAGGTCGGCGAAGCTCTGCCGGGTCACGGCGTCGGATCGCGCGGCGTCGCGGAGGACGCGGCGGACGTTGACGAGGACGAGCCCGACCATGCTGTCCTGGAGGGTGGCGAACGCGTCCTCGTCGCCATGTGCGACGAGGAGCAGCAGGGTGTCGATGGTCTCACTCACGGCGCTCGTGAGGATGACGACCCGGCGGAGGTCCTCGATGTCGGCCCGCGGGGATCCATCAGCGGGGCGAGGTGGTTCGGTGGCAGGGGCGACGTCGCGGGTCGGGGGCCGCGTGAGCTCGGCGAGGTCGGGCTTGCCTGGATCGTCGGCCCAGGCGTGGCTGGCGTCCTCGAGCTCGTGCAGGCGCGGCGGCGCGCTGTCGACGCGCGAGGGGCGGTCGCGGAGAGATCCGAGGAGAGGCACGTTCGCTCCGGTCGGGACGGCTTTCCAGGGGGATGCCGTGCCGGGGACCGGAGCACGAGTGACGCGTCTGTCCTGCGTCTGCCTCCATCATACGCCCTGGATGGTCTGCCGTCGACGGTGACGGGCGAACCGTGGTGTCCTGATCGGTCGTGAGCGGGCTGGACCGTTCACCGGGGGCGGGTATGGTGAAGGTTGAGAGATCGTCGTACGTGCTCCGGACCCTGGCACGGTCGGTGTCGCCGTGGTGCTGGGGTGGTCATGTTCGAGCGTTGGTTGTCGGCGCCCGTCCCTGGCGACGGCGTGCCCGAGGCTGGCGTGGAGCCCCGGCGCGTGCTGCGGGTGGTGGAGGCGTTGGCTACGCAGCCTCCGGGCAGGCCGGAGCTGCGGCTGTGTCTGGCGGCGGCGAAGCTGTTGGACTCGGCCGGCGTGGGCTTGTCGCTGGGCGCGAGCGGGGACCTGGCCGACAGCGGGCTCCAGATGTTCTGCTCGACCGAGGGCGGGCGGGACGGCGAGGCACGGCAGTTCGACCTGGGAGAGGGTCCCTCCTACGCCGCGCATCGGACGGGCTGGCCGGTGCAGGTCCCGGATCTGGAGCTCGACGGGTCCTGGCCGGCGTTCGCGGATGCGGCTGCGGCCCTGGGGCTCCGTGCGGTGTTCGCGTTCCCGTTGCGGTCGGGCTCGGTCACCCTGGGCGCGTTGACGTTCTACGAGCGCGTCGCGGGTGAGCTGACGGCCGAGCAGTACGCGGATGCCTTGGTGCTGGCCCGCTTCGCTCTGAACCTGTTGACCTCGCTGCAGGCGGGGCGTCCGCCGGGTGAGCTCGACCAGGTGTTCTCGGACACCCTGTCGAGCTCGGTCGAGGTCCATCAGGCCTCGGGGGTCGTGTCGGTCCAGCTCTCGATCCCGGTCGGGACTGCGCTGGCGGTGCTGCGGGCGCATGCGTTCGCGGAGTCGTGCAGCCTGGCGGAGGTCGCG
>JBLRWQ010000190.1:0-1817 GCA_047921175.1 Nitriliruptoraceae bacterium
GGTGCAGACGGCGGCAGCGACGAACCGCCCACCGAGCGACCCACCGACGACGCCGCTGCTGCCGACGACGCCGACGAGGCTGCTGAGGACGGCGGGAACGGGCCCGCTGCGCCGTCGGCTGCCACCGGCGCGCCGACGACCGCCCCGTCCGGTGACCGCATTCAGCGCGGCGAGGGCCACGACGCGGACGTCATCATCCTGGGCGCCGGCACGGGCGGGTACGCCACCGCGCTGCGTGCCGCGCAGCTCGGCCTCGACGTCATCCTGATCGAACGCGCGAAGGTCGGTGGCACCTGCCTGCACTGGGGCTGCATCCCGACCAAGGCGATCCTGCAGACCGCCGAGGTCGCCGAGCATGCCCAGGAGGCGGCCGACTACGGCGTCAACGTCGACTACCACGGCATCGAGGTGGCGGCCCTCAACGCCCACAAGGACGGCGTGGTCGACAAGATGTGGAAGGGCCTGCAGGCCGCGCTCAAGGGCCGCGGGGTCGAGACCATCATCGGCGACGGCACGATGGTGGACGCCACCACCATCGAGGTCGCCACCGAGGACGGCACCCGGACCGTGTCCGCACCCGCGATCGTGGTCGCCACCGGCTCCGCCCCGCGCGAGCTGCCCTTCGCCCGCTTCGACGGCGAGCGGATCATCTCCTCCGACCACGCCCTGCACCTGCAGGAACTCCCCAGCTCGGCGGTGATCCTCGGCTCGGGTGCGGTCGGCATGGAGTTCGCGAGCGCCTGGGACGCCTTCGGGGTCGACGTCACCATCGTGGAGCTCGAGGACCGGCTGCTGCCGCTCGAGGACGCCGACACCTCCAAGGAGATCGGCCGCAGCTACCGCAAGCGGGGCATCACCGCGATGACCGGCGTCAAGATGTCCGGCGTCGAGGTGGTCGACGACGGTGTCGTCTGCACGATCGACACCAAGGGTGGCCAGGAGGAGGTCCGCGCGGACCTGCTGCTGGTCGCCGTGGGCCGGGGTCCGGTCACCGAGGGCGCCGGACTGGACGCCGCCGGGGTCGAGGTCAACGAGCGGGGCTTCGTCGCGGTCGACGGGTACTGCCGCACGGCCGTGCCCGGGATCTGGGCACTCGGCGACGTGATCGAGACGCTCGGGCTCGCCCACGCCTCCTTCCAGGAAGCCTTCCTGGTGGCCGACCAGCTCGCCGGCCTCGACGTCACCCCGATCGACTACAAGGGCGTCCCGCGGGTGATCTACTGCCATCCGGAGGCCGCGTCCGTGGGCTACACCGAGGCGCAGGCCAAGGAGGCCGGCTTCGAGGTCGTCATCGAGAAGTACCCGTTCCAGGCGCTGGCCCGCGCCGCGATGATGAAGGCCACCGGGATGGTCAAGCTGATCGCGGAGAAGGACGAGGACGCCGAGGGCGGCGCCGGGCGGATCCTCGGGGTCCACATCGTCGGCCCGAAGGCCACCGACCTGATCGCCGAGGGCCAGCTGATCTACAACTGGGAGGCGCTGCCGACCGACGTGGCCAGCTTCGTCCACGCCCACCCGTCGCTCAGCGAGGCGATCGGTGAGGCCCACCTCGCGCTCGCGGGACGTGCCCTGCATGGCTGAGGCGACCTGCCCGCGCGGTGGCGACCGGTGCCGGGCGCCGCGATCTCCGCTCCCCCAGGGCAGACAAACGATTGCATCTCCGGCGCAACCCGACCACACTTGACGACGACCGATACGAGAACCGATCGGGCCGCTGCGGCCCGCACGTGAGCGAGGAGAGCATCGTGGCCGAGGTCGAGCTGCCCCAGCTGGGCGAGTCCGTCGAGGAAGGCATCATCACCGCCTGGCTGGTCGAG
>JBLRWQ010000191.1:0-1711 GCA_047921175.1 Nitriliruptoraceae bacterium
TTATCGTTCACAACGATGGTTTCCGAACCCTGACCGACATTGTCCGCAAGCGTCTGGTTGTCATCCAGCACGGCGCGCAATTGGTCCGAGTACGCGACCTCCAGCTTCGTGCCCAGCCGCAGGGTGCCGCTATCGGGCGTGATGCGTCCCAGGAGAATGTCGAGCAGGGTGGTCTTGCCGACCCCGTTGGGGCCGACGACCCCGACCCGGTCGTCGCTGGACAGCCCGAAGGAGGCGCCGGCGAACAGGGTGCGTCCGTCCACCGCCGCCGCGATCGCCTCGAGCGAGAGCAGGTGCATGACGCGCCAGGCTACGCGGTCGGCGTCGGTAGCCTCGTGGGCCGGCCGGCCGTGACCGCGGTGGTCCGGCCACCGACCTCCCTCCCCCTCCCGAGGCGACCGTGCTCAGCTGCTCCGACCTGCAGGTCACCCTGGGCTCGCGCACGCTCTTCTCCGGCGTCACCCTGCGCTTCCCCCCGGGGACCTGCACCGCGCTGGTCGGCGGCAACGGGACCGGTAAGACCACCCTGCTGCGCACCCTGATCGGCGAGCTGCAGCCGGACCGCGGCAGCGTGACCCGACCGAAGGACCTGCGCATCGGCTGGCTGCCGCAGGACGTGGTCGACGACGTCGGCGCGACCACCACCGTGCTGGAGCACGTGCTGGCGGGCGCCGCCCACCTCCGCGCGCTGGAGGTCCAGCTGCGCGACCTCGAGGCGCGCATCGCCGACCACGACGCGCCCGACCACGACGCCCTGCTGGCCGCCTACGCCACCGCCCAGGACCGCTTCGCCAACCTCGGGGGCTACGAGCTGGAGTCCGAGGCCCACCGCGTGCTGGCTGGGCTCGGCTTCGCGCCCGACGACGCCCACCGGGACACCGCCGAGCTCTCCGGTGGCTGGCGGGTCCGGGTGGCGCTGGCCCGGCTGCTGCTCGCCAAGCCCGACCTGCTCGTGCTGGACGAGCCCACGAACCACCTCGACCTCGACACCATCGCCTGGCTGGAGACCACCCTGCGGCAGCTGCCCGGCGCGCTGCTGCTCGTCAGCCACGACCGCGACTTCATCGATGCGACCGCGGACGTGATCGTGGAGCTGGCGGCAGGGACCGCGACCGCCTACGAGGTCCGCTCCGGCACCATCGCCGCGGAGCTCGGCCCCTTCACCTCCTTCGTGACCCAGCGCGAGGAACGGCTCCAGAGCCTGCGCGCGGCCAAGGCCCAGCAGGACCGGGTCATCGCCCAGCAGGAGCGCTTCGTGGAGCGCTTCCGCTACAAGGCGACCAAGGCCCGCCAGGTCCAGTCCCGCCTCAAGCAGCTCGACAAGCTCGACCGCATCGAGGTCCCCGACCACCGGGCGCTCGTGGCCCGCTTCGCCTTCCCGGAGCCGCCGCGGTCGGGCCGGGTCGTCGCCGAGGTGTCGGGCCTGACGGTGCGCTACGGCGAGCTGACCGTGCTCGACGGCGTCGACCTCGTGATCGAGCGCGGCCGGACCGTCGCGCTGATCGGGCCGAACGGGGCCGGGAAGACCACCCTGCTCCGGTCCCTGCTCGGGCAGGTCCCGGCCGCGGCGGGCACGGTCACGCTCGGATCCAACGTCGAGGTGGCGGTCGTCGACCAGCACCAGGCCGAGGTGATGGACCTCGACCGGACCGTGCTGGAGGAGTTCCGCACCGCGCTCGGCGACCGGCACCGGGCCATCAACCACCGCTCG
>JBLRWQ010000192.1:0-1707 GCA_047921175.1 Nitriliruptoraceae bacterium
GGTGCCCCACAGGACTCGGATCCCGACGGGCCGCCGGCGCCGCCCCTGCCGCCGAAGGTCCCCGCGGACGACCACACACCGCGGTCCACCGCGGCGACGTGGGTGGCCGCCACCGGCGCGCTCCTCCTCCTGGTCGCGGCCGGCATCTTCCTCGCCGTCTCCTGGGATGTCCTGGGGCTGACCGCCCGCGTCGCCGTCGTCGCCTCCATCACCGCCGCCGCCATCGTCGGCGGCCACCGTCTGCGCCAGGTCCTGCCGGCGGTCGGCACCGTCCTGTTCCACCTCGGCGCGCTGCTGTTGCCGGTGGACGCGCTCGGTCTCGCCCTCCAGTTGGAGTTGTCCATCGCGTCGGCGTGGATCCTCACCGGTGCCGTGACGCTCGCCGCCCTCCCGCCCCTGGCGATCGCCGGGAGGTCGCGCGTGTTGGCGACCGCCGCGGTCGTCGGTGCGCCGGTCCTGGCCACCGGGCTCGGTCTGGCCGGGATCATGGACCCGTCCTTGACCGTCGCGCTGATCGCGGTCGCGAGCCTCGCGACCCTCCGGCTCCGTGGCACCCGGGTCGCCCGCATCTGGCACGGTGGCCCCGTCGCGTTGGCGATGACCGCGGTGCTGCTGCCGCTCGTCGCCGCGGCCTTGGACGCCACCCTGGCCGCGGGCCAGATCGTCGCCGCGATCCAGGCCGCCGGATGGGGCCCGTCGTCGTGGGTGGTCCCCGTGGTCGTCGGGGTGCTGGCGGTCACGACCGACGCGATCGCCGCGAAGGCCCTTCACTCCCGCCGGATCGCGGCTATCGCGCCGATCCTCGCGGCGGTCTCGGCGGTCATCGCGGTCCTCCCCGAGGGCACGCCGCGGCTCGCGCTGCTGCTCGTCGGCCCGGTGTTCCTCCTGCTCCTCGAGGTGCTCGCGACGTTCGCGGAGGGTGACGACGACCTCGCGGCACCGATGCGCTGGGCCGCCGCCACCGTGGAGATCGTGGCCGCCTTCAGCGTCCTGGTCGCGGCCCAGTTGGTGGTCGCCCCCTCGATCCTCATCGGGACCGGCGCCGACCCCGAGTTGGCCGTCTCCCTGGCCGTAGCGGCCGTCGCCTTCTTCGCCGCGGTGGTCCGCCACCGCCTGCCCGGTGGGCCGCTCGGCGGGATCCCGATCCTGCTGACCGGCACCGCCGTCCTCCACGGCACCGCCGCAGCCACTGTGGCCATCGGCGGCGAGCGCACGGCACTGGCTGCCTCGCTGCTGCTGGCCGTGGTCGCGATCGGCCTGGTCCCCGCGCTGACCCGCGGGACCCACGAAGCAGGGACGTCGAGGTACGCCGTCCACGCCCGGATCGCCGTCGCCACCACCCTGGCGGTCCTGGCGTGTGCCGCAGCGTGGAACACGCCGGCGGCGTTGCCGACCGCGCTGCTGGCCGCGCCGCTCGTCGGTCTGCACCTGCGGGCGGCGATGGTCGCGGGGCACGACCTCGCGGCCGGCATGGCGGGGATGGCGGCACCGATCGTCGCGTTGGCCAGCGCCCTACTTGCCGGCGTCGAGGGGGACGCCGGGCCGACCAGCGGGCTGTTCGCGCTGGAGGGGCTCGAGGGCCTCGTGCTGCAGGTGGGGGTCGCCGCGGTGGCCGTCCTGGCCCTGGCCGCCACGGTCGACCGGGTGCCCGTCGTCGCAGACACCATCCGCGGGTTGGGCGTGGCGATCGTGGTCATCGCCGGCTCG
>JBLRWQ010000193.1:0-1681 GCA_047921175.1 Nitriliruptoraceae bacterium
GCCCGCAGCCACCGTTGCGCTCCCCGTCCCCGAGCTCGCGTGCCAGCCGGTGCCGGCGCTCAGCCTCCATCCGGGTGTCCATCCACGGGTACCAGCGCACCGGGGCGCCGTCGGGGAACGGGATCCGGGTCCCGTACCACCTCGATGCGCTCGCCCCGGGCACCTTCATCGAGGGTCCGGCGCATCGACGCGGCGGCCCGGCGTTGGAGCTGCTTGACCGCACCGGGTCGCTTGCCGGTGATCCGGGCGACGTCGGCGATCGAGAGGTCACCGACGACGCGCAGCAGCAGCACCGTGCGCTGGTCCTCGGTCAGCGCCGCGAGGGCGGGCTGGAGCCGGGCGAGTCCCTCCGAGGCGATGGTCGACTCCTCGGGTCCGATCTCCGTCGCGACGTGGTGGGACTCCGGGGCCGGTGCGGCAGCCGTCACCGGTCGCCGCTGCGCGCGACGGCGCGCGTCGAGCAGGCGGTGATGGGCGACGGACAGCACCCACGACCGCAGCCCCGCCGCATCACCGGCGAACCGGCCGAGGTCGCGCACCACCTCCAGCATGACCTCGCCCGCGACGTCCTCCGCGTCGGGGAGGCGTTGCCCACGCAGGTAGCCCAGCACCAGCGGGGCGAGCTCGTGGTACAGGTGCGACCAGGCCAACGCGTCGCCGGCGCGCGCGGCCTCGAGCCTCGCGGTGCTCGCGGGATCGCTGGTCGCCACGTCGCTCCGTTCGGGCCGGTCGGGCCGGTTGGGCCGGTCGGGCCGGTCGGGCCGTTCGGGCTGTCCGCGCTCGTCCGCCGGGCGCCCGCGCTCGTCCGAGGTCGTCCGAGGTCGTCCGAGGTCGTCCGCGCTCGTCCGCTGGGCGCCCGCGCTACCGGCCCGCTTCCAGGTCACCAACGGTAGCAATCCGCGCGCCGGTATCACCGACGGTGCGCTACCTACCCCTGCCGCCTCGGTGTCAGCGCAGCTCCGGCGGCATCGTCTCCGGCACCACGGACATCAGCGGGTCCGGCACGTCGGCGAGGAGCGTGCCTCGCCCGGCGCGCCGGCCCGGCTCGATGTCGACAGCCCGGACCACGACGCCACGTTCGTCACCGAGGTGGAGGTCGGCGGCCACCCCGCACCACCGCAGCGCGTCGGTGCCGGTCTGCAGCCCCTTCCCGCCGCGGTTCTTCAGCGGGTACTCGGCCAGCGGGGTCCGCTTGGCGCTGCCGTCGGCGGCGAGCGTGAGCACCTCGGTCTCCTCGGCGTCGCTCGGGGCGACGCTCAGCGCGACGATCCGGGCGCCGTCGGGCACGGTCATGCCGGCGACCCCGGCCGCGGTCCGTCCCATCGGGCGCACGTCACCGGCGCGGAACCGGGTCACGAGCCCGTGGTCGTGGGCGAGCAGCAGGTGGTCGTCGTCGTGGCACCAGGCGGCGGCCACCAGCCGGTCACCGTCACGCACGCCCGCTGCCTGCAGGGTGCGCTGTCGCGCGTCGGCGTACTCGCCCAGCGCGGTCCGCTTGACCAGCCCGGCCGCGCTGACGGTGACGAGGCTGCACCCCTCCACGTCGCGCAGGGGCACCGCCCCGATCACCGCGCCGTCGGGCCCACCACCGAGCACCCCACCGAGGTGCGTCCCCCGCTGCGCCGGCTTCGCGATCGGCAGGTCGCCGACCCCGACCCGGTGGCCGACGCCGCTCTCCTCG
>JBLRWQ010000194.1:0-1646 GCA_047921175.1 Nitriliruptoraceae bacterium
GATCTGCAGTTCATCGCCGCATCGCATGAGCGGGCCCATCTGCTCGAGCTGTTCCAGGTCCAGAACGAGGAGGGCCCGTGCCAGGACTGCTTCACCACGGGTGTACCGGTCTCGGTCGGTGATCTGGAGGCGGCGAGCGATCGCTGGCCGTTGTTCGCGCCGCGTGCGGTGTCGGCGGGGTTCCGGTCGGTCCAGGCGGTGCCGTTGCGGTTGCGTGGGGCGGTGCTCGGTGCGTTCAACCTGTTCCTGACCGAGCCCGGGGGGATCGACCAGGCAGCGGAGGCGGTGGTGCAGGCGATGGCGGATGTGGCCACGATCGGACTGCTGCAGCAGCGCGAGCTCGATCGCGCCCACGCGGTCGAGGGGCAGCTGCAGCGGGCGTTGCAGACCCGCATCGGTATCGAGCAGGCCAAGGGCATCATCTCGGAGCGGGTGGGCGTGCCGATGGATGCGGCGTTCGAGCTCTTGCGCGGCTACTCGCGCGGTCGCAACGAGAAGCTCCACGACGTGGCCCGGGACGTGGTCACCGGGGTGCTGGCTGCCAGCGATCTGGCCTGAACGTGCCGTGGTCGGGATGTCCGGCTCGAGGTGCGGTTCCCGGCGTTCACCGCTGGCCGCGGGGCTCGGTGCGGTGTTGACCTTCCCGCGAGCATTCGCGGTGGTGTCGGAGCAGCAGCGTCAGCAGCAGGCGCTGCACGATGCGCTGACCGGGCTTCCGAACGGGCTGCTGCTGCAGGATCGGATCCAGCACGCCAGCCAGCGGGTGGTGCGCACCCGGAGCGTGTGGCGGTCCCGTGCCCGTCGTGGTCGCGGGTCAACGTGTGACGCTGAGGTCCTCGGCGGTGAGGGTGCCCTCGACGACGAAGCGTGCGGTGTCGCTGAGCTTGGTGTTGGAGTTGCGGGCGTAGGTGCGCAGCATCTCGAAGGCGTCGGACATGGAGACGCCCGCCTGCTCGAAGAGGATGCCTTTCGACTGCTCGATGGCGATGCGGCTGTGCAGGGCGTGCTGGAGCTGGGCTTCGACGGTGTGCGCCCGGTGCAGCTCGCGTTGCTGGACCAGTCCGATCGTGGCGACGTCGGCCATGGCCTGCACCACGGCGAGGCTGTCGGGGTCGATGGCGCCGGGTTGGTCGGTGAACAGGTTGAGTGCGCCGAGGACCGTGTCGCGCAGGCGCAGCGGGACGGCGTGGACGGCGGCGAAGCCGGTCGTGAGCGCTTGCGGGACGAACCGCGGCCAGCGTTCCCGCTCGTCCTCGAGGTGCGCGACGGAGACGGGGATGCCGGTCCGGTAGCAGTCCTGGCAGGGGCCTTCGCGGCTCTGGACCTGGAACAGCTCGAGGAGCTCGGTCTGCTCGTTCGAGGCGGCCATGAACCGCAGCGAGCCGGTCTCGTCGGCCAGCAGGATGCCGGCCTGCGTGGCGATGCCGAGCTCGACGACCCGTTCGGTGAGCAGCGAGAGGAACTCGACGACGTCGAAGTCCTCCACGAGGGTGTCGGCGAGCTCGATGAAGGTCGTCACGAGCCGGTGCTCGCGGGTCGTGGTGCGATCGGGCCGGGAGGTGGTCATGGCGGCTGCCTTGCTGGCTGCGACCGCACCTGAGGTGCGGACCAACATGATAGGTGGTGGTGGGGTGGTGGAGTCGGGC
>JBLRWQ010000195.1:0-1623 GCA_047921175.1 Nitriliruptoraceae bacterium
GTGCGCGCCGCCGCCCACGCGGCCTCGGTGAGCGCATCCGCGAGCCAGACGTTGCCGTGGGTGGTCCGCCCCGACTTCCGTTTGCCTCCGGACTCGTTGTGGCCGGGGCACATGCCGACCCACGAGGCCAGGTGCTGATGGTCGGGGAAGTAGGACATGTCCGCACCGGTCTCGGCGATGATGATCTCCGCGGTCTTGCGGCCGACCCCGGGGATCGTGCACAGCCGTTCGATCAGCTCGGCCCACGGGGCGGTCATCGCCGCGATCCGCATGCTGAGCTCATCGATGGTCGCATCCAGCCCATCGATGTGATCGAGCAGACTGCGCAGCTGGACGGCATGGTGCTCGTCGAAGCGGGTGTCAAGCGCACGGACCAGCTCGGGGATCTTGATGCGCAGCTTGGCCTTGGCCAGATCCGCGAGGGTGTCGGGGTCGCGTTGTCCGCCGATCATCGCCTCGATCATCGACCGGCCCGACTTGGTCAACGTCTTGGAGGCCACGGCCCCGATCTTACAAACGGCATCCTCGAGGACCTTCTCGACGCGTTGCACCTCCGAGGTGCGCATCTGGATCAGCTTCTTGCGGTAACGGGTGACCTGCCGCAACCGGCGGATCTCGGGCGGGGGCACAAACGACCCTGCCAACAGGCCGACCTCGAGCAGCTGGCACAACCAGCAGGCGTCCTTGACGTCGGTCTTTCGGCCCGGGACCTGCTTGACGTGACGGGCGTTGACCAGCAGCAGCTCATCGAACACCTCGCCCTCCTCGAGCACCCGCCACACCGGCAGCCAGTACGACCCGGTCGCCTCCATCGCGACCTGGGTGACACCCTCGGCCAGCAGCCACTCGCGCATCGCTTCCAGATCGGCCAGAAACGTCGGGTAGGTGCGGACCTGTTCGACACGGCCGCCGTCAGGGCCGGGGGTGCGCACACACGCCACCACCGTCTTCTTGTGGATGTCGAGCGCGCCGGCACGTTCTACAATGACTTCCATCCGGTTCACCTCCATGGGATCGGGTACGGCGCCGTCCCAGGGAGCCCGAACAGTCAAGAATCTGACACGCGTGCTCATGGCAACAGTCGGGGGTTCCTAGCAGGCTCCCGCCTTCATGCTGACTCGCAGGCTCAAGGGCACTACAGGCAAACGAGGTCTTGGGACGGCGCCCCATTCTCATCCGCAGGGGCGCCGGCCGCCAGGCCGGCATGAGATGCTGACTCGCATCCTCGATCATCGACTCCTTGCCGCAGGACTCGCTGACGTCACCGCGAAGGACATCCTGAACGGTGAAGCGATGCAGACGCTGTATGACGTCTACGGCGACAGCGCTGCCCGCTCGCTTCGTACCTGCCTCAGCATCCTTCGCCAGGCCAGTCAGGAAGCCCTTGACGCCGGTCTAGGGCAGGTCAACCGTCACGTCCTTCTCGCGGCCGCGGCAGCCTGACGGACCCGATCGTTGCTGTTTCCTCCCAACGTTGGGGATCGATGCGGCGTGGGGGGACTTCAGGGGCCGACCCCGGCCTCCGGTCGGCCCTGGCGGCCGATCGCCAGGCCGGCTTGGTACCGGGTGGTGACGCCTAGCCGTTGCTGGATGGCGCGGATCCGTCTCCGGACCGTCTGCACG
>JBLRWQ010000196.1:0-1622 GCA_047921175.1 Nitriliruptoraceae bacterium
CCGCCGTGTCAGGATCGGCAGGACCTGCGGCGTAGGAGACGAGCTGGTCGAGACCGTGATGTTCACCCATGTACTTGAACAGGTTCTCCTGCCGCCACCGGGCGAACACCAGACAGGCCAGCCGGGCCGGCCCGACCTTGTCTGGCTTGAGGTTGGTCAGGATCGGGGTCTGATGCCCATCGGGGGTGCGCACCACCACCCGCCGCCACGGTCCCCGACCGTTGACTTTGGCCTCGTCCTGGGCGATGTGCATCCGTAGCCGCCGGCCCTCGAACCGGGTCTCACGCCGGACGAACGCGGCCTTGGGCAGGCCGGGGTTGCCGCGCTGATAGGTGATGAACCCGATGCCCTGGGAATCGAGCCAGGTGAACAGCTTGCCGTCGAACCCGCCCCGATCGAAGATGATCGTGAAGTCCCGCTCGCCGATCGCCTCACGGATCGTCGCGACGATGGCGGGCATCGCCTTGGCCAGGTTGGCCGACACCTGTTCGGTCACAAACAGCAGCGGACGGCCGGTGATGTCACCGACGTGGTAGGTGTGGATGCCTGGCAGCGGCATCCGCCGCTTGGTCGAGTACACCTTCTCCAGACGCCGTTTGCCGCTGTAGGCCTGCATGTGCCCGTCCACGTACAGATAGGCCGTGTCGATGATCCCGGACTCGACCCACCGGCGGGCCAACGCCGTGCCGAACGCTCCTGCCCGACCCTGGGTGGCCAGCTCGGCCAGCTTGCGCCGCAACGTCTTGACCGCCGGCGCACGCCCGGTCCCGACCACCGCCCCGAACGCGGCACGACGCAGATGCTTCGCGGCCTCGACCGTTGGCTTGCCCAACAGCGTGAGAAACAGCAGCGTGAGCATCACCGCCCGCACCCCGAACCGTTCCGAACGCGGCAGCGCGAACATCTGCCTGGCGACCTCCACCAGTCCCAACGCCGCCACCGCCGGATAGAACAGCGTCAACCCGATGTCCTCCCCAACCACCCGGTGGGGCAACACCGCCGGCGGGTCGAACCCCGCGACACCCGCCCCAGCACCACCGACCTCGACGTCCTCGACCTCCACGTCCTCGACCTCGACGTCCTCAACCTCGTCTTCGACCTCATCTTCGACCTCGGCGTCCTCGTCGTCGCCTTCGTCGTCGCTCGCGATGATGTCGTGCCCGGCCTCGGCGTCCTCGCCGCCTTCGTCGCGTTGGGCCTCATCGCCGTCCAGGGTGAGCTGGTCGGCAGGGTGAGGGCGGCGAACCGCCATCAGTTGACGTACGTGCTCGCGGGACAGGCTCACCCCGGTCGCCTCCACGATCGCACGTGTCACCTCGGCCGGCCCCAACCCTGCCGCGACCCGCTCGTCGATGACCGCCTGGACCTCGTCGGTCACCTTGTGGGGACCCTTCGGGCCGCGTTTGGCCGCCACCACCCCGGCCATGCCCTGCTCGTCAAGCTGCCGTGCCAACCGACCCACGGTGTTGCGGTGCACCCCGAACGCCTCGGCGATCTCCACGTCGAACGCCAGATCGGCCTTGGACAGCATCGCGATGCACGCCCGCTGTGCGTCACGATCGTCGGCGTCGAACACATGGATCGGTGTCGCACCCACAAACACCGCCCGCTGCCCGTCGCCC
>JBLRWQ010000197.1:0-1572 GCA_047921175.1 Nitriliruptoraceae bacterium
CCGGCCGGCCGGACCCGGTCGTCCACATCGGGTGGCATCCGGCCTTGCGGTCCGAACGTGTGTTCGCTATCGTGGTGGTCGTGAGGTTCGCATCCGGGGGCGGATGGGACACCGGATCGTGTGTGAGGACACGGGGAAGGGCCAGGCGGCCCGGGTTGGGTCCGCGGTCAACGGCCGGGACGATCGCCGCGATGGACCTGTCGTCGAGGCGGCAACGGACCGCCGGGAACCGGCGGTGACCGACGTGGGCGCTGCGGAGGTCCTGCACGCGCTCGCACGGATGGAGACCGCGGTCGACGGGGCTGCGCACGGTGATCTGGACGTGCTCTGCGACCAGGAGCTGGACGAGCTCCTGGGGCGGTTGCGCCGGCCGCTGACGCAGCTGGAAGGGCTGCGCGCGCGGGCGGCCGCGACGCTGCAGCGGCGGAAGCTGGCAGCACGGGGTGTGTCCCGCTCGATCGAGACGGTGCTCACGGAGCATCGTCGGGCCCTGGGCGAGCAGCAGCGGCTTCCTCCGGGTGAGGCGCAACGGGTGCTGGATGCCGGACGGGTGGCCGCTGACGGCACGGTCACGGGCCGGGCGGTCACCGAGGGGCGGGTCGGGGTCTCCCAGGCCCGGACCATCGCCCGCGTGCTGGCCTCGCTGGTCGGTCCCGAGCGCGACGCGGTCGAGGTCGAGCTCGTCGAGCTGGCCGAGCAGCTCGACCCGGTCGCGTTCGGGAAGGCGGCACGCAAGGTCCAGGGCCGGGTCCAGCCCGAGGCGCTGGCCCAGGCCCAGCGGCGCCAGCAACCGCAACGCCGCGTGCGGGCGACGGACACCGAGGATGGCGGGTTCGCGTTCTCCGGGCTGCTGTACGGCACCGCGGCGGAGACCGCGCGTGTGGCGCTGCAGGCCTTCCGGCGGCCGGATACCCCCGGCGAGCACCGCACCCCGGACCAACGGGGAGCGGACGCGTTCGAGCAGCTGTGCGCCACCGCGCTGGCTGCGGACGCCGCCCCGACCCGGCACGGCACCCGACCGCAGGTGATCGTGCTCATCGACGCGGACGACCTCGCACGGCTGGACGAGGAACCGGCCGAGGTGGTCGCCACCTTCG
The DNA here is from genome assembly GCA_047921175.1 of Nitriliruptoraceae bacterium. Taxonomy (GTDB): domain Bacteria; phylum Actinomycetota; class Nitriliruptoria; order Nitriliruptorales; family Nitriliruptoraceae; genus T1Sed10-7. Next base: position 1,098 of record JBLRWQ010000197.1, read on the forward strand.
CCGGCTCCGGGCAGCCGATCTCCGGGACACAGCTGCGGCACCTGGCCGGTGACTGCCAGCTGCTACGCATGGTGCTGGACGCCGAGGGAGTCCCGACCCAGGTCTCGACCACGGTCCGCACGGTCCCCGCAGGGCTGTGGCGCGCGCTCCTGGTCCGCGACAGCGGCTGCCGCTGGCCCGGCTGCGACGCACCCGCCTCCTGGTGCGACGTCGCGCACGGCCCCGACGCCTTCACCGACGGAGGCCAGCTCTCGCTCGACAACGCCCTCCTCCTCCGCCGCCGACACCACCGCCACTTCGACAACGGACCACACCACGTACACATCGACGGCAAGGACGTCCACTTCCCCCACCTCGACCGGCCACCGCGGCGGGGCACCGACCCGCGAGGACCGACCGGGTCGGAAGGAACGCTGCGCCCACCCGGGCAGCGGGCTGGACCAGTAGGCCCACGACGGCCCCCAGATGACGAGCC
>JBLRWQ010000198.1:0-1558 GCA_047921175.1 Nitriliruptoraceae bacterium
GACCGGGTCGAGGACCACGCCACCCATGATGGCGCCGGCGACGACCCAGACCATCACCGCGACGATGATGACCGAGCCGATCAGCAGCAGACGCGTCGCCCGTCGGTTCTCGCGCTGCAGCTGGTCGTAGGTGCTCCCGGGGGAAGTCACCTCAGGTCACCTCGGCCGGTCACTCGAAGGAGACGTTCGGGGCCTGGCGGACCTCGACGGTGTCGACCTCGAAGTACTCGCGGTCCTCGAAGTTGAACATCCCCGCGATGATCGAGGTGGGGAAGACCTTGCGGGCGGTGTCGTAGTCCCGCACGGACGCGTTGTAGTGCCCGCGGGAGCCGGCGACCATGTTCTCCGTGTGGGCGAGCTCCTCCTGGAGCTGACGGAAGTTCTGGTCGGCCTTGAGCTCCGGGTAGTTCTCCGTGATCGCGAGCAGCTTGCCGAGCGCCTGGGTCAGGCCGTTCTCCGCCTCGGCGAGGTCGGCGGGCCCTTGGACGCTGATGGCCTTGGCACGGGCGGCGGTGACCTCCTCGAAGGTCTCGCGCTCGTGGGCGGCGTAGCCCTTGACGGTGTTGACCAGGTTCGGGATCAGGTCGTGGCGACGCTGGAGCTGGGTGTCGATCTGCGCCCAGGCCTCGTCGATACGCACCCGGGAGCGCACCAGGCGGTTGTAGCCACTGACGACCCAGCCGACGACGGCGAGGAGCAGCAGGAGCAGGATGAGGAAGAACCAGAGCACAGGGGACCTCCGCGGGGTGACCGGCCGGTGTGGCGGCCTACTGTACTCCCCCACGACCGCTCACTCCGGGCGGTCTCCCCCAGCCAGGACCGAGGGTCGACGGTGAGCTCCCCCGATACGCCGAGCCTGTCCGTCGTCATGCCGGTCCGCGACGAGGCCGAGCACCTCGAAGCGGCGGTCGCTGCCGTCCTCGCACAGGCCTACGACGGGCCGCTCCAGGTCGTACTGGCGGTCGCGCCGTCGGCCGACGGCACCGAGGCGATCGCCGAACGGCTCGCTGCCCAGGACGGGCGCATCGAGGTGGTCGCGAACCCGGCCGGTACGACCCCGGCGGGCTTGAACCGGGCCATCGAGGCGGCGACCGGCGAGGTCATCGCCCGGGTGGACGCCCATGCGGAGCTCACGCCCGGCTACCTCGCACGTGCCGTGGAGGTGCTCGGGGAGACGGGTGCGGCCAACGTCGGTGGCATCCAACGAGCCGTGGGGACGACGCCGATGCAGCGCGCGATCGCCGCGGCGATGTCGAGTCCGTTCGGCACCGGTGACGCACGGTTCCACTACGGCGGTGAGCCGGGGCCGATCGACACCGTCTACCTCGGCGTGTTCCGCGCCGAGGTGCTGCGAAGGCTGGGCGGGTTCGACGAGTCCCTCATCCGCAACCAGGACTACGAGCTCAACGTCCGGATCCGCGACGCCGGCGAGGTGGTGTGGTTCGACCCGACGCTCGAGGTCGTGTACCGGCCGCGCGGGTCGCTGCGTGGCCTCGCGTCGCAGTACTGGCAGTACGGGATGTGGAAGGCGGTCACCCTCCAGAAGCACCCAGGATCG
>JBLRWQ010000199.1:0-1349 GCA_047921175.1 Nitriliruptoraceae bacterium
CACGTTGGCGACGAACCCCTGGAGGAGGGTGGTCCCGCCAGCCTCCTCCAGCTCGTTCGGTCCGACCTCGGTGAGGCGGGCCGCGGCCTCCGCCGCGGTGAGGCCGGAGGGACGGCTGCCGAGACGGAGCGACACCTCGTCGGGCGTCAGCGTGGCGAGGTCGGCCGGCGCTTGACCGATCGGTGCAGCCGGCGGCGACGCGACGGTGCGCCGACGGTGCAGGGTGACGTTCACACCAGGACCAGGCCCGGGCAGGCCCGCGGACCGCGGGTCGTCCGGCTCGACGAGACGAGCGGACGTGCTCCGACGATGGTGGACCCGTGGTGGTCCGCCCGGCAGGGCCCGTCGGCCCTGGACCGGGTCCTCGGGTCCGGCCACCAGCTCGGGCTTCCCGTGTGCACCCGGCGCGACCGCGACGGCAGGGGCGATGGCCCCGGGCACCGCAGCACCGCTTCCGACCGGCACGGCAGCACGATGGTGTTGCGATGGTATCTTCGTGGCACCGATGGTGGTGTCGAGAGGAGTGCCCGAGGTGGCGGTCAGCGTGAAGGTCGACCGACAGGGCCGGGTCGTGCTACCACAACGTGAGCGCGAGCGGCTCGGTGTCGGCGAGGGCGGCAGCCTGGAGCTGGTCCCCACGCCGGAGGGCCTGCTCCTCGAACGTCGACGGCAGGCCGAGGTCGTCAACGACGTCGGCGGCGTGCCTCTGATCACCATCTCCGGTGCCGAGCGCATCACGAACGACGGCACGCTGGAGGCCCTCCGCGAGCACCGGGACCGGCGGTGATCGACACCTCGGTCCTGGTCGCCGGCCTGGTCGCGAACCACGAGTTCCACGCTCGGGCCCGTCCCCTCGTGGTGGAGGCCACCGGCGCCCGGATCCCCGGCATCGTGCTCGCGGAGACCTGGTCCGTGCTGCGCCGGGCGCCGTTCCACCTCGACGCGGGCGTCGTTGCGGACGCCCTGGCGCCGTGGGCAACCGCAGCCCGGGTCGCGGAGACCTCGGTCGGCGCCTACGTGGAGGTGCTCCGCATCGGCCGCGGGTTGCACCTCGGCGGGAACGTGCACGACCTGCTCATCGCCTACACCTGCGCAGCCGCCGGGGGCAGGATGGCGACCCTGGACCGGCAGCAGGCCGCGCTGGCACGCGACGTGCCCGGGCTCGACGTCGAGCTCCTCCTTCCGGAGCCGAGCTGACGCCGCAACGAACGGCGGCACGGATCGACGCGTCGTCCGTCGATCCGTGCCTACCTGCCGGGTCGGGAGCTGCCCGGATGGAGCGGCACCGCCGGGGTCAGATGAAGATGGTCTGGGCGCCCTCGGACAGCTCCATGAAGTCGGTGGCGCTG
>JBLRWQ010000200.1:0-1318 GCA_047921175.1 Nitriliruptoraceae bacterium
AAGCGGCTCGCGCCCTACAAGGTCGCGGTCCTGCCGCTGTCGAAGAAGGACACCCTGACCCCGACCGCCCGCGAGGTCTTCGACCTCGTCAAGGTCCGGTGGATGTCGGAGTACGACGAGACCCAGTCGATCGGCCGGCGCTACCGGCGCCAGGACGAGATCGGCACGCCGTACTGCATCACCGTCGACTTCGACACCCTCGAGGACCGCTCCGTCACCGTCCGCGACCGCGACACGATGGTGCAGGAGCGGGTCGCGATCGACCAGCTCGAGGCCTACCTCGCCGCGCGGCTGCCGGGCTGCTGAGGTCGTGGGGGCCGGCCCCGGTGGGGGTCGGCTCCGTACCCTCACGGGCCCGAGCCGGAGGCTGACGATCCGTCGCACGACCGCCCTGCTCGCCCTGGCCACCGCGGCCGTCCAGGTGGCGGTGCTGGTCATCACCGAGCAGGTCCTCCGGGACGCCGTCGGGGGCTCGGACATCACCTACCCGGTGTCCGGGTTCCGCTGGGTCTGGATCGCGTTGGCGCCGCTGCCGTGGCTCGTCGGCGGGCTCCTCGTGCTGGCGGGACGGGCACACCTGGGGACCGGGGTGGTCGTCGCGGCCACGGCGCTGTTCCTGCCTGCCGGGCTGCGCTCGTTGTCCGCACTGGCCGATGCGGGTCCATCGGTGTCCGGACCCGCCGCGTTGGTGATCGTCGGCGGGCAGCCGGCGGTGCTCCTGCTCGGGCTGCTGTCGATGGCCGCGGCGTTGTGGTCCCGGCCCCGCCAGGGTTGGCGGACGGCCGCCCCCGGTCCGGTCGGCGTCTACGTGGCCGTCGCGGTCCTGGCCTGGCTGCCGACGGCGCTGCAGACCCTCGAGCTCGCGCCCCCGGGTGCGATGCGTTCCTTCGCCCGGACCGAGCTGTCGCGGCTCGTGGGGATGGAGGCCGGTGCCAGCGTCGCGTACGCGGTGGTCGTGGCGGCCCTGCTGCTCGTGGCGCCGCGGCTGCGTCCCGAGGTCGCCGGTGCCGTCCTCCTGGTGTACGCCGTGCCCCAGCTGGCCGACGCGGTCGGAGACCTCGTGCAGGTCCGGGTGACCGAGCACCTGATCCTGACGCCGCCGGCGGTGCTCGGGGACGTCGGGCTGGTGGGGCTGATCGCCCTCGCCGTGTGGTGGATCGGCACCGCCGGACGACGGCACGCCGTCGTCGCACGCGCTGCGGCGGACCCGTCCGCGCCGGACGGGCACCGGAGACCCACTGCCCTGCCCGGGGTCCCGGTGGGGCCGTAGCGTCGACCGGGGCGGGACCCGCCGTCCGGTCAGGAGCCGCCTGTGGCG
>JBLRWQ010000201.1:0-1296 GCA_047921175.1 Nitriliruptoraceae bacterium
GTACCAGGGCCAGGCCGGCCCGACGGCCTCGCGCTACCACCTCAACCTGGTCCCGGAGGCCCCGGGCGGGCCCGACGACTCGGCCCGCTGAGCGGACCACCTCGGTACCCGAGTCGCCGACCGGCCCATGCGGCCCGTGTGCTCCGAACCTAGGTTCCTGCATGGCGCAGTGACGCATGGTCGCCGCCGTGCCCACCACCTCGACACCCGCGGAGGGACCCATGAGCGAGGCAACCCGTACCCCCGAGACCACCCAACGCTACGCCCGCCTGGCCCGCTTCAACCTGGGCGTGGGCCTCATCCACCTCGTCCAGGGCATCGTCCTGCTCGTGCTCGCGAACGACCTCGCGCTGCCGGTGCTCGCGACCTTCCTCGAGGACGACCCCGTTGCGCAGCAGGGCCCCGCGGCCCCGGAGCTCGTCTTCGAGCTGCCCATCGCGATCCTGGTGGCGGTCTTCGTGTTCTTCGCCGCCGCGGACCACCTGCTCATGACCGTGCCGAGGATCCGGGCCTGGTACGAGCGCAAGCTCGACGGCAAGGAGAACTACGCGCGCTGGATCGAGTACTCGGTCAGCTCCTCGATCATGGTCGTGCTGATCGCCGCGTTCACCGGCATCTGGGACCTGGCGGCGCTGATCGCCATCTTCGGCGTCAACACCTCGATGATCCTGTTCGGGCTGCTGTGGGAGCGGACGGAGAAGCCCGGCAAGGGCGCGGACTGGAGCGCGTTCTGGTACGGGACCTTCGCCGGTGCGGTGCCGTGGGCCATCATCGTCTACTACGTGCTGGCCCCCGGCGGTGCGGTCCCCGGCTTCGTGTACGCCATCGTCGGGTTCCAGCTGCTGCTGTTCTGGACCTTCGCGCTCAACATGGCGCTGCAGTACGCCGAGGTCGGCCGCTGGAAGGACTACATCTTCGGCGAGTACGCCTACATCATCCTCAGCCTCGCGGCGAAGACGCTGCTGGCCTGGCTGATCTTCGGCAACGTCCTGCGGTCCTGACGACCAGCCGCCCGCGACCCGGGTCCGGCTACCGTCCGACCAACCCGGCGGAGGCGACCACGTGAACCCCGTGTACACGACCGTTATCGGCGCGGCCGTCAGCTCGTTCCAGCTCCTGCGGTGGGACGTCCGGGTCCGGGGCGCGGAGCACATCCCCGCGACCGGAGCTGGCATCGTCGCGACGAACCACGTCGGCACCTCGACTTCGTGTTCTCCGGCTACGGCGTGCGCGAGCAGGGCCGTCGGCGGCTGCGCTTCGTCGCGAAGCGCGAGGTCTTCGACCACCCCGTGTCCG
>JBLRWQ010000202.1:0-1246 GCA_047921175.1 Nitriliruptoraceae bacterium
GCCGGCCCGTACGCAGGCACGCCGCACGATCGAGGACACGGCACCGCGACCGATAGGACCGATCGGAGCGATGGCGCTGACGAACACCTCGCGGTAGGTCGTGGCCGGACGGCCACGCTGCAGATAGCCGGCGATCGCCTCACCGACCTCGACCGGCAGTGGGAGTCGCTCGACGCGGCGGCCCTTGCCGTGGACCACGAGCTCTCCGGCACGCCAATCGATGTCGTCCAGGCGTAGCGCCGCAACCTCTCCCGCACGTAGCCCCAGTCGCTGCAGCACGACGATGACCGCGAAGTCCCGCCGTCCGATCGCCCGCCGACGGTCGCACGCGGACAGCAGTGCATCAGCCTGCGGCCGGCTGATGCCCCGTGGCAGCGCCGAAGACCTGCGGCCGGTCGCAGTCAACGCTGCGGCGGATAGGTCCGCTCCCGCCAACCCTTCGACATGCGCGAACCGCAGGAACGAACGCAGTGACGCGATGAACATCTGGGCCGACCCGACCGACATCGCCGTGGACACCTCGAGCACCGCACGGGTGACGTCCGCAGCCGTCACTTCGTCCAGTCGCCCGTCGGGAGCGCATCCCGCCATGAACCGCCGGGCCCGCAGCACGTAGGCATCCGCTGTCGAGACCATCAACCCCCGCTCGCTCAACAGGTGATCGTGGAACGCCGCAACCACCACCTCCGATGGCGAGGCTGGCGTCGCTGCAGGAGGCACCGCCGGAAGCTGCCCACCAGCAGCGAGGAACTCCAGCAGCGGTGTCAACGCCCGACGCGAGATCAGCCACGAACAGCCCGAAGATCGCCGTGCAGCCAGGAACCCCTCGACACGTGCGTCGGTCAGATCCGCTGCACCGAACCCGCCAGCCTCCAGCCAAACCGACAACTGCGCGACCAGACGCAGCTGGGTGACCGTCGACAACGGCGTGTAGCCCAGATCGCGCAACCACAACGTGAAGCCGTCAGCGAACGGCGCCAGCGGCCCCGCCACACGAACCTTGCTCACCTTGCTCACAGGCCCTGCCATCACTTCTCCTCCATCCGGTGTTCGACAGAGGAGAAGCGTGCGCCAGCCCGCCAGGATTATGCCGACAACTCCATGGCCGTCACCCCCGCTGAGCAGGGCTTCTGCGTCAAGGTCGGCATAACCCGGACCTCGGCATAATCCACGTAGATCCGCTTCGGGACACCACGTGACGCAAGGCCGCGCCGCAGCGCGGCCTCGAGGCGAAGCACGTCCTCAG
>JBLRWQ010000203.1:0-974 GCA_047921175.1 Nitriliruptoraceae bacterium
ACACCGGTGACACGCCGCTGCTGGACGTGACGCTCACCGACGACGTGATCGGTGACCTCACGGACGAGCTGTCGGTGACGGTGCTGCCGGTGGGTGCGTCGACGGTGGTCGAGGTGGCCTACACCACCACCGCGGCCCAGCTCGACGCGGGCCAGGTCGTCAACGTGGCGACCACGACCGGGACCACCATCGAGGGGGCAACGGTCGAGGACGAGGATGACGAGACGGTCTTCCTGGTCGAGGTGCTCGAGGTCGTGGAGGAGCTGCCCAAGACCGGGTTCGACGCGGTGCTGTTGACCGCGGCCGGACTCGCGATGTCGCTGCTGGGTGCCGCCGCGGTCTGGCTGGCTGACCGGCGCCGGAAGGGGCTGCTCGCCTGATCCCACCGTCTGACCCGTACCACCCGGGGCGGTCCGACCATCCGGTCGGGCCGCCCCGGTCCGTGCCGGGGGGCTGCGGTCCGAGAGCACGGAGCGCGTTCAACGACCGTGCAGGCGCTCGCGACCAGCGCCGGTCTCCGTGCTGCTGTGAGCCCTGAGCTTGGGCTGCCCAAGTGGTTGAGCGCCCGAGTAAGCCGTGACGCTCTGCGTTCACGGGAACCGAACCGCCACTATCGGCGACTCTCGGGCGCATAATGCGCGCGAAGCGCACATATTTCGGAGGATCGGGACGCAAGTCTCGGGTATCGCTCGGAAGCGCCCAAATCGACGCTCTACGCCGGTTCTCCGAGGATCGCATCACGTTCCGTGGCCTCACCGCTCGCGTTCGGCGGTGCTCTGCGTGATCCAGGTCTGTTCGGTTGACCTGCCACGACATACGGTCGAGTCCTCTGAGAACCATCCGGTCAGCTCACGCGCGCGACGGTGGGTTCTGGCCAGAGGAAGGGCGGAGGACAACCGCAGGCAGGGACCAGTGCAGCAGCGCTGGTAGCAGTGAACACGGACGCATCGATCCTCGGGACATCGTTACAGCGG
>JBLRWQ010000204.1:0-813 GCA_047921175.1 Nitriliruptoraceae bacterium
CTAGTAACGGGTGACTAGGGCGCTTTCCTGCCCGATAACAGTCAGCACAGCACAGTTCTAGTTCCATCTGCTCCTCTACGATAGAGACTAGCGTGTCAAGTGTAGACGTTTGGACTACTGTAACATCAAAGTCTAGCATCTTGACACGATTAAGTTGCTCACGTAGGCGTACTAGCTTCATTCTTTTACCTTAATTACGACATAATAATTCATCCAGTCCGACTTTAAACACTTTTTACAAACAGTAAATCTACTATTACCTACAACGTGGCCTTTTTTATCTCGCTTCATAGCTGCTCCTTGTTGATTAAGTGGGACGGGTGGGACTTGAACCCACGCCTGACGGATTATGAGTCCGCTGCTCTGACCAGCTGAGCTACCGTCCCATAGCTAGGGTACTGCGTAGCCCCACTTCCCCAAGTTTGGCCCGGCTAGTACCCTAGCCGTGCGCCCGGAGGGAGTCGAACCCCCAACCAACGGATTAAAAGTCCGATGCTCTACCGTTGAGCTACGAGCGCTTAGTACCCCCGGTGGGACTCGAACCCACAAGTGCGGACGATGGGACTCGAACCCATAAGGAGTAAACTCCGTCGGCTTTTAAGGCCGATGCGTTTGCCTGATTTCGCCACGTCCGCATAGTAAGTTATACCCCCCAAGCTGCGTGCTTAGCGCGCTGTTGCCAGTCGTAAACAATCCGATTAAATGCGCGCTTACCGTCGTGCTCGTTTACGGTTAAAATTTCGATGTACGCTAGTTCTGGTGCATCACCGTAACTAGTGATTGTAATAGAAAGGATACTATTTGTAATTTCAC
>JBLRWQ010000205.1:0-758 GCA_047921175.1 Nitriliruptoraceae bacterium
GCGATGGTGGCGTAGCTGTCGAGACTGTCGAGCGCGAAGTGTGCTCGGCCGTAGCGGAAGTAGTTCTCCTGGCGCCACCGGTTGAACATCCGCACCGCGATCTGGACCGCAGTCAGGTCGAACCGGGAGGTCAGGATGTGGGTCTGATGGCCGTTGGGGCTACGCCGCACGATCTGGCGCAGCCGGATGGTCTTACGGCCATAGCGTTTCGCGGCCTTGGCGGACAGGCGGATGCGTACCGCCCGGTCAGCCAGCTCGAAACGATGGACGACGCCACGGTCGTCGGTGACCTCATGCTCGGTGAACGCCGACGCGGGTTCGGGCCGGGTCTTGCCTTTGCGGTAGGTGAGCAGATCGAAGTTGTTGTCGAGCAGGTGGGCGAACAGGTCCGGCGACCAGCCGCCCCGGTCGAACACCACCGTGGGACGACGCTCACCGGCCAACTGCCGCAGGTCGGGCAACAGCCGACGGACCTCGGCAGCGGTCGATGCCGAAGGGGGTGCCATCACCGCGAAGATGGGGTCGCCGTTGGCGTCTGACACCCAGGTTTCGAGCGTTGCGGGCATCGAGATCCTGATCCTGGCGACATGGGTCTTGGGCAGGGTTCGGGTGCCGTGGTAGGCGCGGACGTGCCCGTCGATGTAGAACAACCCGGTCGCGTCGGGGTGGGTGTCGACATGCCGTCGGGCCAGGGCGGCCATCAGCTCGCCCGCCTGGCCGGCCTGGGCGATCTCGCCGAGCCGACGGCGGATCGTTCC
>JBLRWQ010000206.1:0-742 GCA_047921175.1 Nitriliruptoraceae bacterium
TCGCGCCCTCGGTGCCATTGGCCGTATCGGCCAGTGCGAAGGCGCGCACCACGAAGATGTCGTTGCCGTCGTCGCCTTCCAGCCGGACCATGGCCTGGTTGGAATAGACGGTGAGTTGGTCGTTGCCCTCCCCGCCCTGGGCGACCAGCGCGGCGCTGTTGCCGGCGGACAGCCAACCGCGGGTGGTCGCGATCGTGGCGAAGATGTCGTTCGCGCTGACGCCCGCCGCGGCGTTGCGCTGGGTGCCATACAACTGGCCGATCTGGAAGCTGTCGTCGCCCTGGCCACCGTCCAGCGTGGTAATGGCGCTGTTGTCGTCGGTGGCGAAGCTGTCGTTGCCGCCCATGCCGAAGACCTCGAGCCGGCCGTTGATAGCGGCGTCGTAGTTGATGCGCTCGACGGCCGTGTAGGCGCCGGCCTGGACCTGGTCGATCGTGCCGTGCAGCAATCCGACGAAGGCGGGACGGTTGGCCGCCTCATTGCCGTTGAGCCCCGCGATGGCCGTCATGGCGCGCAGCAGGAAAATGTCGTCGGTGGCGTACGGCAGGCTGGTTTCGGGATCGATGCCGTTCAGCGCCGAGTCGTAGCCGTAGATCGAGAGCACGTCGACGCCGTCATTACTCGCGCCGGTATCCAGCACGTTGATGATGTAGTCGCGATCTTCGTTCTGGCTGCCGTTGGTATAGATGATGTAGTGGTCGGAGCCGCCCTGGCCGTCCAGGGTGAGCGTGCCCACCGCCAT
>JBLRWQ010000207.1:0-738 GCA_047921175.1 Nitriliruptoraceae bacterium
GGAGGTCTCCGGATGGAGATTTGGATCCCCATCAACCACCCCCGCGCCACCCCGACAGCCCAAACGAGTCACGCACCGCACGCCACCGGTCCGCGGGACCGGTCCAAGGCCCTCCGACCAAGACGGTGAAGACGTTGTGCCTATGTAGGTCAGTTGACCGCAATCGTGCGCGTGGCAGCGGTTACTCACCGTTCCCTGATCCGGTCCTTCGGGCTGCCGAGGACGCCACGGCAGTGGGTGTCTGACTGGGCGGCCACTGCGGGTGTTCGTTGCTGCTCTCGACGACTAGACAAGTCCCCGCTCGGGGCGATCATCCACCTCGGGCGGCCCAGGGTTAGCGCCGCGGGCGACCGCCCAGCCGCCCGCATGAGTGGGCCGCACACCAGCAGGGGTGGGACAGTGCAGTCGGAGCCATACGCGGCTGAGGACGTGAGGGATCAGGTCAGGTCTCTGGCAGCGAGCGCCCCCGTGACGACGTCTCGGGCGGCGTTGTGGAGCTTCCGGTTGTGGTTGCGTGCATAGCCGCGCAGCAGCGCGAAGGCGGCGTCCATGGGGATGCCCATCCGTTCGGAGATGATGCCTTTGGCCTGTTCGATGCCGATGCGGGTCTGCAGCGCCTGCTGGAGCTGGCCTTCGACGGCGTGGGCGCGATCGAGCTCGCGCTGCTGCAACAGTCCGATGGTGGCCACGTCTGCCATCGACTGGACCACTGCCTCTGCTTCGGGATCGATCCCACCG
>JBLRWQ010000208.1:0-732 GCA_047921175.1 Nitriliruptoraceae bacterium
TCGCCCGCACCACCGACGACGGCGCGTGGAGGACGTTGGACTCGCGGAAGCTGTACGCGCATGCCAAGACCGCCGGCATCCTCTACCAGGCCCAGCTGCGCCACGAGCTCACGACCCGGTTGGGTGTTGCTTGGCAACAGGTCAGCAACGGTTACGCCGACATCGACGATATGCGCGGAGTTGCATCTGATGCATCACGCCGAACGGCTCGGCCACTCGACCGCGGCCTACACCCAGGACGCGTACCAGGAGGTCATGCCGGGGATGCAGCGGGACGCGGCCCGACGGTTCGGTCAGCGGCTGCAGCGGCCCCTCGCCGGGAACGAAGACGGCAACGCGGCAGCTGACGAGAGCCGACAGTGACGAGGACCCCACGTCGGAGCGGTCGTCAGATCGACGATCGCTTCGTCCCTCGGCGACCGCTCCGGCTCGGCCGCGACGCCCCTGCCAAGATGGCAGCACGCTCCATCAGCGCGGCCGAGGTGCACGCGATCCTGACCGACAACGTGATCGTCCAGGTGATCGACCACCGAGCCCGGTTCGTGCTGCTCGGCGACGTCGCGGGACGTCCGCTCATCGCCGTCGTGGCCGACGACGAGATCTCGGGTGCGACCGTGCTGATCTCCGTGGACGAGCCGGACCAGGACCATGGGTGGACGCCGGAGGCGATCCGCGCCATCCTTGAAGGGGATCGCAGGGAGGAAGGGCTGTGAGCCGCCACACCAACGACGA
>JBLRWQ010000209.1:0-731 GCA_047921175.1 Nitriliruptoraceae bacterium
CGGCTGGGCCTGCCCCTTGCGGGAGGCTGGCGGGGCGGGTGGCCCGTGCGGACGTGTCGTCCGACGGTGATGCGACGAACGTGGCCGCCCCACCGCATCACAGGCCGCACCGATGCCGATCCCGGCGTCGGTGAGCTCGAGAATGGCGTCGTCGATCATCTGTCGCGCTCGCTCGCGTTGGGCCGGCTCTCGGTCGCGAGTTCCTCCAAGAGCGCCGAGAGTTTTCCCTGCACCTCCACCACCTTGCGGGTGCGGTCCAGCTCCGCTTCGAGCCGGTCTACCTTGGCGTTCAGCCGTTCGATCTCGCGGTCCTTGGGGTCGACCCGTGGCCTGCCCCGCGGCTGCGAGAGCGCCTCGAGCGCACCCCGGTCACGTTGCTTGCGCCACTCCGAGAGCAGCGAGGTGTACAGGCTCTCACGGCGCAGCAGCGCGCCCTTGCCCTCCCGGTTGCACTGGTCGTACTCGGCCAGGATCGCGAGCTTGTACTTCGCGGTGTAGCTACGTCGTCGTGCCCTCGCAGGCACCTGTGGATCTTGCTCCTCAGAAGTCATGACGCCAGTGTGGCCGTTGACTTCACGGGCTGTCGATACGGTCATCCTCGTGGGGTCCCATCTCGCCCTCGAACTCGGTCATTGCTGGGCTACTGCCCGTCTCACCCAAGCTTGACAGAGAGGGCGCTCGTGGTCACCAGCAACCATCATTGAGCTGTGGGCGCATCCCCGGTCGTGTCG
>JBLRWQ010000210.1:0-704 GCA_047921175.1 Nitriliruptoraceae bacterium
CTCGGTGACCAGCACCAAGCTGCCCTCGAGGTAGCGGCGCGACACCTCGACCCGCGGCTCGTCCCCGACGCCGCCGTCGTGGACCGGGCCGAGCAGGAAGTGGCCCGCATCGTCGTCGAGGAGCCGACCGAACACCGAGGGGCTGTCGAAACGTGGCCAGCACAGCCACTCGATCGACCCGCGACGGTCGACCAGGGCGGCCGAGTGGCAGTCGGACAGCAGCGCGTGATCCTCGATGGCACGGTCGCTCATCGGTGGCTCCTGCGCCGATGTCGGGGCGTGTTCGACCGGCGATCTGTACCGGACAACCGTCGGCGCGGCCCGGCCATTCCGTTGGGAGCACCCGGGCCGCGTGATGGAGCGGCGAGCGGAATAGTCGCGGCCGGAAAGGGTTGCCTGAGTGTGCGCGCCTTCGCCCTCTTCTCCGCGCCACGATCCATGCTTGACCCGTCCGCCACGGTGGCCGGCCGCACCTCCATCCTCCTGCAGATCGGAAACGTTCCATGAGCGTGCTCACCCAGCTGACCGACCTCGGCCAGAGCATCTGGTACGACAACATCCGCCGCGCGCTGCTCGACAGCGGCGAGCTCGCCGACTATCTCGACCGCTACGCGGTCACCGGTGTCACCTCCAACCCCACGATCTTCGAGAACGCGATCGCCGGTGGCAGCGACTACGACGAGGGGCTGCTCCACGCCCTCGGC
>JBLRWQ010000211.1:0-698 GCA_047921175.1 Nitriliruptoraceae bacterium
GGTTGACCCGGTCGGTTCGGAGCCTGCGGGTCCGGGTGCTGGCGACCGCGATGGCGGTGTTCGCGATCAGCTTGGCGGTGACGTCGTTCCTCGCCTACGAGCTGCTCCTCACCGACGGGCGCCGTGATGCCGACATCGTCCTCGCCCGCGAGCAGGAACGGTTCGAACGCTCGATGGGGGAGCTGCTTCCGGAAGCGCAGGAGGACGACCCCGACCGGGAACTGATCGCCAGCCTGCGCGCAGCGGTCCGCAGGTACCTCCAGCTCAACCCCAGCACGGCCTCGTACTGGACCATCGTCACCTTCGAGGACGGGCAGCGTTTGGCCGCAGCCAACGGACCACCCGAGCTGGAGCCGCTCTTCCACGGCGAGGATGGTCAGTCCCTCCCGGCAGGTGAGCTGAACGCCGTCAAGACGGCTTCCACGTCTGCGGGGGACGTGCGGGTCGTGGCGGTCCCCGTCCTGCTCGATGAGGAGCAGGTGGCGACCCTCCAGATCCTGTCTCCCCTGGACCCCGTGCGCTCGGAGGCGATCGAGGCGGCCATGCGGGTCGCGGCCGCAGCCGGACTTGCGCTGCTGGTCGGCGGGGTGCTGCTCGGACTGTCGTTGTGGCGCTCGCTCGCTCCCCTCGGCGCGCTGGCCAACGCGGCCAGGAGCACCGAGCTCCGCTCGCTCGGCACCCGGGTCGACGAACCGGAG
>JBLRWQ010000212.1:0-695 GCA_047921175.1 Nitriliruptoraceae bacterium
GGACGTCGACCCGGCACCGGAGCTGACCGCCGGCCAGGCGGCTGCCGTCCGCGCCGTGTTCACCGACCCGGTGACGGTCCTGACCGGGGGACCGGGGACCGGCAAGACCCGCACGATCGAGGAGGTCGTGCGGGCCGCGGAGGCGGCCGACCTGGAGGTCGCGCTGTGCGCCCCGACGGGACGGGCGGCCAAGCGGATCGAGGAGCTGGTCGGCCGGCCAGCGATGACCGTGCACCGGCTCCTGGAGGCACGCCCGACCGGGGACGGAGGGTTCAGCTTCCGGTACGGCCGGTTCGAGCAGGTGCCCTTCGACCTGGTCGTGGTCGACGAGGTGTCGATGTGCGACACCCGGCTCGCGGAACGTCTGATCTCCGCCGTTGAGGAGGGGGCGCACCTGCTTCTGGACGGTGACCCCGACCAGCTGCCCTCGGTCGGTCCAGGTGATGTGCTCCGCGACCTGGTGCGGTGCGGTGTCATCCCCGTCACCGAGTTGACCGAGGTCCACCGGCAGGCCGCGGACAGCCGGATCGTCGGGTTGGCGAGGGAGCTGCTCGCCGGCGAGGTCGGGGAGCTGCGCGGCGTCGATGGAGACGTGTTCCTCGCCGAGGAGCGCTCGCGCCACCGCATCGTGCCCCGTGTCGTCGAGGCCGTTGCCAACCGTGCGCCCGACTACTTCGGGGTCGACGTCGACGACG
>JBLRWQ010000213.1:0-693 GCA_047921175.1 Nitriliruptoraceae bacterium
TTCAGTGAATGATGACAGGGTATGACCCCTGCCGGGTTTCCCCATTCGGATATCTCCGGATCAAAGCCTGTTTAGCGGCTCCCCGAAGCTTTTCGCAGCTTACCACGTCCTTCATCGCCTCCCGATACCAAGGCATCCACCGTACGCCCTTATTAGCTTGACCATATCTAGTCTCTTACTAATAAGTTGTTACGTCTTGCCTTTACGTTATCGCTCGCTCTGTTGTTTTCTCATCACAAAAAAACAACAGCTCTTTCTAAATCTATCAGTCATATGCAATTGTCAAAGAACAAATAAAATGATCAAACGAATTATGGTGGAGGTGAACGGGATCGAACCGATGACCTCCTGCTTGCAAGGCAGGCGCTCTCCCAACTGAGCTACACCCCCGAAGATATCTGGTGGGCCAGGGAGGACTTGAACCTCCGACCTCACGATTATCAGTCGTGTGCTCTAGCCAGCTGAGCTACTAGCCCACATCCACACATAAATTCGCCGCAACCTCCCAACACCATCATCCGCGTTGAAAAGTTACATTTATTTGTTGTCAAAGAACACAAAACCTCTCGACTAAGAGAGGCCAGGTCTTTCAAAACTAAATAGCAGACTAGAGAACTTGTAAGAATTAAGCTCTGACCTTTGCATTGCTGCAAAGACAGGCTCCTTAGAAAGGAGGTGATCCATCCGCACCTT
>JBLRWQ010000214.1:0-646 GCA_047921175.1 Nitriliruptoraceae bacterium
AAAGTGGATCACGGCGAAGGCCAAGGCGACCTGGAGGGCCTGGGCGCGCGGCGGAGCAACCCGCAGCGCCACGCTCCCCACGACGATCGCGTAGGCCGCGAGCATCGCAGCCCGCGCGCCGGCTGCGAAGCCCGACCAGGGCGCCGCCACGACGGCCAATGCCAGGACGACGAGGAACGCCGGCGGTACCAGTTGCCTCACACGGAGCGAACGCGGATGCCGCCTCAGCGTCTCGACCTTCCACCAGCCGTACTGGAAGTACTGGGCCCACAGCGACCTGACGGTGCTGCGGGGGGTGTAGACCGATCGAATCGCGGGGTCGAGGTAGACCCGTTCACCGGCTGCACGGATCCGCACGTTGAGCTCGTAGTCCTGGTTGCGCACGAGGCTCTCGTCGAACAACCCGACGCGTGTGAACACGTCGCGGCGGAAGGCGCCGAAGGGCACCGTGTCGACGTAGCCTGCCTCGCCGCCAACCCGATAGCGGGCATCGCCCGCGCCGAGGCGATGCGTGCTGGCGATCGCGACGGCCTGGCCGAAAGCGGTCGTGCCGACCGGCTCGATCACCCCACCGACGTTGGCCGCGCCGGAACCCCGAAGCGCGCCCACACAGCGAGCGACGTAGTCGGGCGCAGGAACCGTGTGG
>JBLRWQ010000215.1:0-634 GCA_047921175.1 Nitriliruptoraceae bacterium
CCTACTTCTACCTCTACGTGCTCCTGGACGTCTTCAGCCGCTATGTCGTGGGCTGGACCATCCAGCACCGCGAGTCGGCCGAAGTGGCCAGGCAGCTCATCGCCCAGAGCATCGAGCAGCAAGAGGTCCGGCCCGAGCAGCTCACGGTCCACGCCGATCGTGGCCCTTCGATGAGGTCGAAGCCGGTGGCCTTCCTGCTCGCCGACCTCGGCGTCACCAAGACACACTCCAGGCCCTACACCTCCACCGACAACCCCTACTCGGAGGCGCAGTTCAAGACGCTGAAGTACCGGCCGGACTTCCCCGACCGCTTCGACGCGATCCTGCACGCACGCTCCTGGGCTCGGGGGTTCTTCTCCTGGTACAACCATGAGCACCGCCACTCCGGGATCGGCCTCATGACACCGGCCATGGTCCATCACGGTCAGGGTGAGCACGTCCGCGAGCAACGCGCCGCCGTGCTGGAGCACGCCTACAAGGCCAACCCCGAGCGCTTCGTGCGGGGCCTACCCCATCCGCCCACGCTGCCTATGGCAGCCTGGATCAACCCGCCCAAATCCAAGGAGGCCGCTCACTAATTTCGATCCACCATCTGTCTCACCGGGGTTGACAGGTTCCGAGCGATGCAGCACCC
>JBLRWQ010000216.1:0-633 GCA_047921175.1 Nitriliruptoraceae bacterium
CGGTTGCCGTTCGCGGCCACCAGTTCATCCTGGCGTACGTGGCCCACGACCTGAGGCAGGCGGCCCTGCAAGATTCGCTGACCGGGCTCCCGAACCGATCGGCGCTGTACCAGCGGATCCGCGAGCTGCAGGCGGACCGGCGCAGCTCGGCCACCGAGTTCGCCGCGGTCTTCATCGACGTCGACGGCTTCAAACGCTTCAACGACGACTACGGTCACGTGGCCGGTGACGAGGTGCTGCGCCACGTCGCCGCCCACCTGGTCGCCGCCGTCCGCGCCACCGACTTCGTGGCGCGTTGGGCGGGCGACGAGTTCATGGTTTTGCTCGTGGGCGAGGTCGGCGCCGACCTGATCGCCGAGACCGTCCAGCGTCTTGGCCAGGGGATCGAGATGCGGCTGCAGTCGGTGTCCCTACCCGTCACCGTCTCGTTCAGCGTCGGCCACCTCGGTGACATCACGCCGGACAAGACGCCCGACGAGATCCTCGCGGGCGCCGACGAGCGGATGTACGCCGAGAAGCACGCGCGCCGGCGGGACGACCGGTAGGGGCGGGCACCCGGCCAAGGGCCGGGCCGACCCGGTCGTCACGCTGCCGGACCGTGAGGGGCACGCGGCGGACACGAGAACACCACCG
>JBLRWQ010000217.1:0-325 GCA_047921175.1 Nitriliruptoraceae bacterium
GAGCGTAGGCCGCGCCGGGCGACGGGCGTCCGGCCGGTCGGGTGCCCAGGGGGCGCGCCGCTGCGACGTGAGTAGGCTCGGGCACGTCGAAGGAGCCGACGTGGTCCGCAAAGCCGTGTTGCCGCTCGCCGGGCTCGGGACCCGCTTCCTGCCGGCGACCAAGTCGATCCCGAAGGAGATGCTGCCGATCGTCGACAAGCCGGCCGTGCAGTACATCGTCGAGGAGTGTGCACGCTCGGGCATCGACGACGTCGTGTTCGTGACCTCCACGGGCAAGGCCGCCATGGAGGACCACTTCGATCGTCGCCTCGAGCTGGAGGCGGCG
>JBLRWQ010000217.1:335-632 GCA_047921175.1 Nitriliruptoraceae bacterium
CAAGGGCAAGGACGACGACGTCGCCCTCGTGCGCGACCTCGCCGATCTCGTGACCGTCCACAGCGTCCGCCAGCACGAGCCGCTCGGGCTGGGGCACGCCGTGCTCATGGGCGCGGGGCACGTCCGGCCGGACGAGAGCTTCGCGGTCCTGCTCGGCGACGACCTGCTCGAACCCGGGAGTGACTTCCTCGCCCGGATGATCGAGGCGCACGAGCGAACGGGCCGGCCGGTGATCGCACTGATGGAGGTCCCCCCGGACCAGGTGCACCTCTACGGCGCCGCGGAGGAGGAGCCGAC
>JBLRWQ010000218.1:0-628 GCA_047921175.1 Nitriliruptoraceae bacterium
TAGAGCGGACCAGCCAACGCCGGCGGGTAGATGCGATCGGCGATTCCCGGGATCTGTGCCGCGGTGAACGCCACCACCTCGGCGTTCGGGTCGCCGCGGAAGACGGTGTTGAAGACGTGGAAGTCGCGGCCCGCCGCGCCCATGATCACGATGCGCCTGGCCATGACTGCTCCGTTCGTCGCGTGGACGTGTCGGTGCGAGTCTGCCTCCCGGCGAACGTTGGCCCCAGGGTCGTCGGCCTCACCGCGGCGGGACCATCGCCGCCGGTGGCCGCGAGGTCGGTCACGTCGGCAGGTGCTACTCGTCGATGAGGTCGGCTGCGACGTCGCGCAGTCTGCGGTTGTGGTCCATCGACATCTTGCGGAGCGTCTCGAAGGCGGCCTCGGCGTCCCTTCTGGTCTCGGCCATCCAGATCTCGTGCAGAGCGCGCTTGGCCTTGGCCTGCTGGCTGTTGGGCAGCTTGTTGAGGACGTTGGCGGTCTTGTGCACCCAGCAGCGCTGGCCACGCGTCTTGGGCCATACCTCCTCGATGGCCTGCCAGAAGCCGAGGGCCCCGTCGGCGATCGCCAGCTCCGGCCCCATCGCCAGGCCGCGGCGCTTCAGATCGAGCAGCAGCTCGCGCCACGAC
>JBLRWQ010000219.1:0-617 GCA_047921175.1 Nitriliruptoraceae bacterium
GCCTGTGACTGCCGCTCGGGCACGCAGCCCCACTTCCACGACGCGGTCCTTGGAGCCCGAAGGACCGTCGTGGAAGATCTTGTCGTGGATTGGCTGGTCCACACCGGGCTCGAGCAGCCCGACACTGATCGAGTCCTTGTGAACATCCAACCCCATGAACGTCAACTCGGTGTCGGCAACACTGGGCATGAACGGTCGGCTCCTTCCTCGGTGTCGGCTCCGCCAGGCAGATCACCCTGCGGGCGGATGATCCACGAAGACGCGGTCAGGAGCTGGCCGTTCCATGATGACTAGCGTGCTTCCTCACCATCGGGGGCAACCGGTGCCTGGGTAGTCCCCCACCAAGCCGGGCGTGGACCGCCACCACATGATCGTTCGGCCGGACAACCTCTCCGTAGCCCAACGCGGCACCTCGCTGCTGGCTGCGGTCTGCGGTCTGCGGAGACTACAGCTCACGGAGAGGCTGACAACGGCGAGCGAATGGCCTCACGACGGCCCTGACGCGACGGGCGGTCGGTGGCTGTGAGCCGTTCGTGAGTCCCGTCCCGGATGCTGCCGGACATCCACCGCCAGACGCACCTGCGCCTGGCAACCGACGGACCAAGGAATGCGTCATG
>JBLRWQ010000220.1:0-615 GCA_047921175.1 Nitriliruptoraceae bacterium
GTTGCTGAAGGGCGATACCAGCGGTGATGTTCGGCTCCAGCCGGGGGACGTGATCTTCATCCCCCAGGTTGGGACGCAGGTTGGCATCCGCGGCGAGGTGCTGCGCCCGGCCATGTACGAGCTCAAAAACGAGCGCACAATCGACGACCTGGTCCGGCTGGGCGGCGGGCTGTCGCCCGAGGCCTGGCTCCAGGGCGCGCAGATCTCGCGGATCTCGCCGCACCAGGAGCGGGTCCTCGAGGATCTCGACCTGCGCACGGCCGAGGGCCGCAGCCGGGCGCTGCGCGTCGGCGACATCGTGCGGGTGCCCTCGATTCTCGATCGGGTCGAGAACATCGTCAGGCTCGAGGGCCATGTATGGCGGCCGGGCAATGTCGAGTTCCGTCCCGGCATGCGCCTGACCGACCTCATCCCGGCCATCGAGGATTTACGCGACATGCCGGACCTGCACTACGTGCTCGTCCGGCGTGAGCTGCCGCCCGACCGGCGGGTGATCGGCAAGTCCGCCAATCTCGCCGCGGCCTGGCGCAACCCGGGCAGCGAAGCGGATATTCCCTTGTTCCCACGCGACCAGGTGCGGGTGTTCAGCATCGCGGGAGAACGTCCGGACGTTGC
>JBLRWQ010000221.1:0-614 GCA_047921175.1 Nitriliruptoraceae bacterium
CAGGTTGCTGCCTCCATAATGAGAGGAATCGGAGTTCAGCAGCACCTCGTAGCGGCCCGGCTCGGGGACGCCGATGCGGTAGCCGTCCCGGGGGATGGGGGTGAAGTTGAGGGCCACGACCACCTGATCGTCCCCGGACTTGCGTATGAAGGCGAGGACGGACTGGGCGGCATCGTGGCAGTCGACCCACTCGAAGCCCGGCCACTCGAAGTCCAGCCGGTGCAGGGCGGGGATCTCCCGGTAGAGACGGTTGAGGTCGGCGACCAGGGCCCTGACTCCCTGATGCAGGGGATAGTCCAGCACGTACCAGTCCAGCTGGTTGGCCGCGTCCCACTCGTTACCCTGACCGAACTCGGAACCCATGAACAGCAGCTTCTTGCCCGGGTAGGCCCACATGTAGGTATAGAGGAGGCGCAGATTGGCGTGCTGCTCCCACTCGTTGCCGGGCATGCGCCCGCGCAGGCTGCGTTTTCCGTGCACCACCTCGTCGTGGGAGAAGGGCAGGACGAAGTTCTCCGTGAAGGCGTAGAGCAGGCCGAAGGTGAGCTGGCCATGGTGGTGGGTGCGGTAGATCGGGTCCATCCCGAAGTAGGTCAGGGTGTCGTGCATCCAGC
>JBLRWQ010000222.1:0-612 GCA_047921175.1 Nitriliruptoraceae bacterium
GCCCCGGCGACTTCACGGATGGCGTGGCGCGCACGCCGGCCCGCGTGTTCACGGTGGATCCGATGGTTGGCGGCAGCGACAAGATCGAGACCAACGACGGCAACGACATCGTCTTCGGCGGCATCGACGGCGACGTGATCTATGCGGGCCAGGGCCACAACATTGTGATCGGCGACATGGGCTTCATCGACTGGTTCATCGATGACAGCGATCTCGGCGACATCGACCGCATCGAGACCACCGAGCCCGGGCTGGGTGGTAATGACCAGATCACCACGGGAGACGGTGACGACATCATCTTCGGCGGCCAGGACGGTTTCAGTCTCTATGTCGAATTGCCCGAAGGCGCTGACCCGACGGGTGCGATCCTGACGCAGGTGGCCGCCCTGGGCGAGAACGGCGAGGCCGGCGACGTGATCTTCGCCGGCCACGGCCGCAACCTGGTATTCGGTGACAACGGCGCCATCCTCGCGGCGGTCTCGGATGAGGCGCGGTTCGGCAATCAGCCGATCACGCTGGGACTGGTGATGACGACGCATCCGGAATTTGGTGGTGATGACGAGATGACCGCCGGGCTGGGCAAGGACATCATCTTCGGCGGCGCCGGTGATG
>JBLRWQ010000223.1:0-602 GCA_047921175.1 Nitriliruptoraceae bacterium
GGTCGCCACAAGCCCGGCAAGCAGCCAGGAAATCGTCATGCGCATGTCGTCTCCTCCGGGGAAGAACCGCCCCTGTTATGATTGTATTGTGGCTAATGCGCGCGCTTCGGTGCATCCCGCCACCACCGCACACAAACATTTAACTCTAACAAGCCCCCTCCTCCCAATGCGAGCCACGGATCCCGCGCTTCCTGTCGAAAGCTGCCTGCCCGATCTCCTGGACGCCCTGCAACGGCGGGGCGTCGCGGTTCTTCAGGCGCCGCCCGGGGCCGGCAAGACCACCCGGGTGCCGCTGGCCCTCATGGACCGCACCCGGGCCGGATGGCTGGCGGCACAACGCATCCTGATGCTCGAGCCCCGGCGCCTCGCCGCCCGCGCGGCGGCCAGGCGCATTGCCTGGCATCTCGGCGAAACGCCGGGCCAGTCCGTTGGGCTGGTGACCCGCCATGAGCGGCTCGCGGGCCCGGACACGCGGGTGGAGATCGTGACCGAGGGCATACTCACCCGGCGCCTGCAACGGGATCCGGCCCTCGCGGGCACGGGGATCGTCATCTTCGACGAGTTCCACGAGCGCAGCCTGCAGGCGGATCTCGGCCTCGCCC
>JBLRWQ010000224.1:0-601 GCA_047921175.1 Nitriliruptoraceae bacterium
TCACGCTGGCCGACGGTCATGACCTGACCGCCATCGCCAAGGCCTTGACCAAGGCCAAGCGCACGAAGTCCGGCCGGCCGCAGCTCATCATTGCCCGGACCGAGATTGCCCGGGGCATCCCCGAGGTGGCGGGCACGGCCAAGGGCCACGGCGAGGGCGGGGCCAAGTTCTCCGCGGCCGCCCGTGAGCGCCTCGGCCTGCCGGCCGATCGGCACTTTTTCGTGAGCGAGGAGGTGCGGGCCTACTTTGCCGCGCACGCCAAGCGCCTGAAGCGTGTCCAGCGCAAGTGGGGGAATACCTATGAGGCGTGGCCGGCGGCCAATCCCGACCGGGCGGCCCTGCTGCAGTCGCGCGGCACCGCGCCCGAGGCGGAGGCCCTGCTGGCGCAGATCCCCGCCTTTCCGGCCGATGCCAAACTCGCCACCCGGGCGGCGGGGCGCGACGTGTTGCAACCGCTCGCGGCGGCCCAGCCCCTGCTCATCTCGGGCAGCGCCGATCTGCATGGTTCCACGCTCAACTACATCGCGACCGACGGCGACTGCGAGCCGGCCAACCGCGCGGCCCGTAACCTCCGCTTTGGCATCCGCGAGCACGGCATGGC
>JBLRWQ010000225.1:0-585 GCA_047921175.1 Nitriliruptoraceae bacterium
GGGGCAGGCAACAGCCGCGAGTACGACATCCTCGGCATCAAGATGTTCGACGCGGCTGAGCTCCGGGTCCACATGACGGGGCGGGCGATCCTCCGCACCGGCGCGAAGACGCAGGGCCAGGGCCACGAGACCACCTGGGCGCAGATCGTGGCCCATGAGCTCGGCATCCCCGCGGACGACGTCGTGGTCGAGGAGGGCGACACCGACACGGCGCCCTTCGGCATGGGCACGTACGCGTCGCGGAGCACCCCCGTGGCCGGCGCGGCGGTCTCGATGGTGGCGCGGAAGATCCGGGCGAAGGCCCGCAAGATCGCGGCCCACCTCCTGGAGGTCTCCGAGGAGGACGTCGAGTGGGAGCTCGGCCGCTTCTACGTCCGCAGCGCCCCGGACCGTGGCGTCACGATTCAGGAGTGCGCGATGGCCGCGTACAGCAACGTGCCGGACGGGATGGAGCCGGGCCTCGAGAACCACGCCTACTACGACCCGCCGAACCTGACGTGGCCCTTCGCCGCCTACATCGTCACCGTCGAGGTCGACCCCGACACCGGCGTCTGGGACGTCCTGCGGGTGGTCGCGGTCGACGAC
>JBLRWQ010000226.1:0-582 GCA_047921175.1 Nitriliruptoraceae bacterium
CGTGAAGACCTGGAAGACCGGGCTACCGAGGCCGCCATCTCACGCCACGAGGACATGGCGGGAGACCCGTACTACGACTAGGAGGCGCGGATGAACATCCTGCACCGAAGTGAGCTGCCCATCAAGGCGGAGTACCTCGACGACCTACTGGAGCACTACGTCACCTTCGACACGAACTTCGAGCTCCGTCGGGCCGTCGACGAGCTGCTCGGTGCGAGCCTGAGCTTCGCCGTGTGCGACCTCTACGTCCTGCGCACCACGAAGGCCGGGGTCACGACGCTGAAGGTCGCCGAGGACTACCGCAGCGAGCGCGCCGAAGTCCCCGACCCCCTCGATGAACCAGAGGGCTGGGATGGTTCCCAGCCCCTGACCTGAAAGGCACAGCCTTGGGTTACACCACGTACTTCGACGGCCTCATTGCCATCGACCCTCCGCTCAACCATGCAGAGCGTGAGTACCTGAACAGGTTCGCCACCACGCGCCGGATGAACCGCACCAACGGTCCCTACTTTGTCCATGGCAGCGAGCCCCACGGGCAAGGTCGTGACCCCGACATCATCGACTACAACGAACCGCCACCTG
>JBLRWQ010000227.1:0-580 GCA_047921175.1 Nitriliruptoraceae bacterium
CACCGTCCAGGGCGATGCCCACATCCGCCCTCTGGCTCAGCACCGCGTCACACAGGGTCTCCGGATGCAGGGAGCCGGCATTCTCATTGATATTGAAACCATCCGGTTCCGCGCCAATGGCAAGGACCTCGGCACCCAGTTCCTCGAACACACTGGGCGCCACCGCATAGGTGGCTCCGTGGGCGCAGTCCACCACCAGGCGCAGCCCATGAAAGGCCGTGCCGGTGGGGATGGTGCTCTTGCAGAATTCGATATACCGTCCGCCCGCATCAACCACCCGCTCCGCCTTTCCGATATCGGCGGAATCCACGGTCTCGATGGTCTTCTCCAGCTCCGCTTCGATGGCCAACTCCACCTCGTCCGCCAGCTTGGTACCCTGGGCGGAGAAGAACTTGAAGCCATTGTCGTAGAAGGGGTTGTGAGAGGCGCTGATGACGATCCCCGCCGAGGCACGGAAGGTCCGAGTGAGATAGGCCACCGCCGGGGTCGGCATAGGGCCCAGTAGGCGGATATCGGTGCCTGCCGCGGACAGACCCGCCTCCAGTGCCGATTCGAACATGTAGCCCGAGATACGGGTGTC
>JBLRWQ010000228.1:0-576 GCA_047921175.1 Nitriliruptoraceae bacterium
CACGTGTACAGCTCGCCGACCGCCGACAGCCGCGCTCGCACGCACGTCCGACAGAACGGTCGGGTCACGCTCGCGACGATGCCGACCTCGCCCGCACCGTCGAGGTAGCGGTAGCGCTCGGCCACCTCGCCGTCGCGGATCGGCTGCACCGGCTCGATCGGCCAGCGTGCGTGGACACGGGCCTGCACCTCGTCCGCGGGCACGACCCTGTCCCGCTGCCACCCGTTCGTCGTCCCGACGTCCATGAACTCGATGAACCGCAGCGTCACACCGGTGTCCCTGGCCCACCCGGCGAGGTCCTCGAGCTGGTGGTCGTTCACCCCGCGCTGGATGACCGCGTTGATCTTGACGGGTGCCAGGCCGGCAGCCAGCGCCGCGTCGACACCCGCCAACACCGCATCGACCGACAGCGGTGTGTCGGCCGTCCTGCGGAACGTCTCGTCGTCGAGCGCGTCGAGACTGATGGTGACCCGTCTGAGGCCGGCCGCCTTCAGCGCGTCGGCGTACCTCGGCAGCAGGATCCCGTTGGTCGTCAGCGCGATGTCATCGATGCCGGGCAGGGGCGAGAGCATCGCG
>JBLRWQ010000229.1:0-576 GCA_047921175.1 Nitriliruptoraceae bacterium
ACGTTGGCGCTGCTGCTGCTCGCCGCCGGCGGCCGAAACGACACCGTCGGCTACGACGGCCCGTTCGACCCGGGCCGGGTTGCCGGACACATCCCGGAGCCCATGCTTGGCGCCTACCTCGACGCCGCCGAGGCCTGGGACATCGACTGGGCGCTGCTCGCGGCCGTCGGCAAGCTCGAGTGCGACCACTTCCGTTCGCGCCTGCCCGGCTGCTGGCCACCCGGATCCGTCAACCACGCCGGTGCCCGCGGCCCCATGCAGTTCCTCGGCTCCACCTGGCGTGCGAGCGCCGCCACCCACCAGCCCGACGTGGCCGGACCGCCCCCACCGCCCGGCGGCGGGTACGGGGTCGACGGGGACGGCGACGGTGCCGGCCGTGATCACGTGGGTGGGGTCGGCGTGCTCGACGAAGTCGGCGACGTACGCCGTCGCCGGCGAGGTGATGATGCGCTCCGGCGTGCCGATCTGGACGATGTTGCCGTCCTCCATGATCGCGATGCGATCGCCGAGCCGGAGCGCCTCGTCGAGGTCGTGCGTGATGAACACGATCGTGCGCCCGAGCTGCCGCTGGAGCCG
>JBLRWQ010000230.1:0-572 GCA_047921175.1 Nitriliruptoraceae bacterium
CGATGAAGGTCGCGAAGTTGGTCATGTCCAGCACCAGCCCGGACAGGTCCAGACCGAACAGTCCGACCGCAGCTGGGTTTGTCAACTAGAAGTGGCCCCACTTTGATGATCTGAAGTGGCCCCACCCACTGGCGTGTTTGATCGCCTCGACGACGGCTGGTGACACAGCGTGGTCGTCGAGTGGGCCTCTTCAGGTTGGGCTGTGGGTCGTGTCGGTGCCTTTCGTCGGGTTCGGGTGGTGCGCTGGTGCTTGGGATGCTGGCGGCCGTGGCGTGGCCGATATTCAGTTGTGGTCAGTTGGCCAGGTCGTCCTCCGGGTCGGGGTCGGCGAGCAGGATGGTCTCGCGCAGTGTCAGCCCGGCGAGGCGGGCGATGTCGGTCCAGTCGAGGTCCTGGTCGTGTGCGAGAACCAGGGCGTCGGGCAGACGCTGCGCGGCCTCGGCGATCAGGGTGGCGAGCAGGTGGACCTGGGTGGGCCCGTGGGCCGGGTTGGACAACCGGCGTAGGGCGGCGAGCCGGTCGATCGCGTCCTCGATGACTGCGGCGACGTCGGCGTCAGGAGTCGGCTGCGG
>JBLRWQ010000231.1:0-567 GCA_047921175.1 Nitriliruptoraceae bacterium
GGACGCGCCCGAGGCGATGGCCGCGCGCCTGGCCGAGCTCTACCCGGGCGCGCTGATCGCGCTGAAGCTCGACGCCGACGGCGCCCTGGTGCTGCCCCCGGGCGGCCGGCCGGCCGCCGTCCCGCCGCAGGTCAACCGCCTGATCGACGCCACCGGCGCCGGCGACGCCTTCGCCGGCGCCTTCCTGTCGCGCTGGCTGCGCGGCGCCGAGCCCGCCGCGGCGGCCCGCTTCGCGGTCGGCGTCTCCGAGTGGGTCATCCAGCAGGTGGGCGCGCGCCCGCCGGTGGACGAGGAGCTGCGGGGGTACCTGGCCGGAGGGTAGCCCCGTGGCCGGAGCCGCGGGATCGACGCGATAGGCTCGGGGGCATGACCGATCTCAACGGACCCGCCGAGTCGTCTGCCGCCGAGGTGCTGCACCGCGCGCAGCTGCGGTTCGGCGGCGAGGTGGTCGGCACGGTCGCCGCCTGCGACCCCGGCCCCGTGCCGCTGAACTACCGCGAGTGCTTCGTGCGCGACATCGCGGTCTCGGCCGCGGCGCTCCTGGCCGCCGGCCAGGCGGGCAGCGTG
>JBLRWQ010000232.1:0-564 GCA_047921175.1 Nitriliruptoraceae bacterium
GGTGGCTGGAGCAGGCCGAGCGGCAGGTGGAGGCGATGCACCAGCTCGACCGCCTCCATGAGGATCAGCGCCGCATCCTCGGCTCCGACCACCCCGATCTCCAGGCGACCGAGGAAGCGCGGACCAGGCTCCGCAACCGCACGCCGGACCAGGAGCCGTAGGTCCGGCGCTGTCGCTCCCCCGCGCGGATGCGGGCCAGGGTCGGCACGATCACGAGCCGGGTCCCCGCGGGGTGGGCCACCACCGGGGCGATGTCGATGGCCTTCCCGCCGATCAGCTCAGCCGCAGCAGTGGTTCTTGAAGCCGCAGTGCGGGCACTTCCAGCGGGTGCCGATCGGGTCGTACGGCGTCTCGCAGTTCTCGCAGGGCACCATCGTGGGCTCCTCGGTCATCGCTGCCGGTCCCGAGGACGAGAGGCTACGACGTCGAGTAGGGCGGGTCGACGAACCTGCGCAGCATCGGGTCCGGCAGCAGACAGCGGGCGGCGCGGTCCAGGTCGAGCCGGTGGGCGGTCCGCCGGCACGTGGGCAGCAGCGGCCACACGTACGGACCCCAGTCACCGAG
>JBLRWQ010000233.1:0-561 GCA_047921175.1 Nitriliruptoraceae bacterium
CCGGACAGCGCGACCTCCGGGCTGCCCTGGACGCGCACCGCGCGGTGCTCGAGCAGGTCCTGGACCGGCCCGGATCGGCGTGACCGTGCGGCGGTGGTCGCCCGGGCGACACCCGCCCAGGCGTTCGTCGCTGCCGGTCGTCGCGGCTACACTCCGCCGCCGCACCACCCCGGGGGTGTAGCTCAGCCTGGCAGAGCGCTTCGTTCGCAACGAAGAAGCCGTCGGTTCAAATCCGATCACCTCCACCACGAGAACCGCCTTCTAGCCACATCTGGAGGGCGGTTCTCGCGTTGCAGGGGGATGCCTTTCGGAATCGTGTGGTGAGCTCACCACAGTCTCACCACAACATCCGGGCATCACGGGTCCTGCAAGCGCCCTGCCCGACCCGTTCCGGTGGCGGATCTCGCTGCCGCAACGGATGGCGCAGCGCGCCCGGCTCGGTGGTCAGGAAGGTGATCAGCAGACGTCCGACGCGTCCGTTGCCGTTGCTGAAGGGGCGCTCGTCTCGAAACGGTGCGTGGAAGTACCCGCTCTTGACCGGCGACGATCGGTCGTCATCGG
>JBLRWQ010000234.1:0-561 GCA_047921175.1 Nitriliruptoraceae bacterium
GTTCAGCCGCGACGACGTGATGTTTGTCGCAGTGCTTCTGGCCGAACCGGCGCTCCGGGAACAGGCGTTGGCCGAGGCGACGGGTTGTTTGATCCCTGAAGGCCCGTTGCGCGAAGTGCTGACGGGGCTGCGCGAGGGCGATGAGCATCTGGTGCGGCGCCTGAACGACGAGCGCGCCTGCGCCCTGTACGCCGCAGCCGCGGCCGTCGTCGCCAGTTCCTCGAGGTCGTCGAGGCCGAGGTCGAAAGCGTCGACGACGGCGGCCAACTCGCTCGTTGCGGTCACCCCGCTCATCAGCCGGTTGTCGGTGCTCAGCGTCACCCGGAACCCGAGGTCGAGGAGGCGGCCGATCGGATGGGTGGCGACATCCGGTGAGACGCCGGTGTGCACGTTGGAGGTCGGACACACTTCCAGCGCGATCTCCTGGTCGTGTACGCGTCGCGCGACCGGCCCCAACGTGCCGTCATCGGCGACGTCTTCGATCACCCGGATCCCGTGACCGAGCCGTTCCGCGCCGTGGTCCAACGCATCGGCGATCGACGCGGGCCCGTCGGCTTCGCC
>JBLRWQ010000235.1:0-558 GCA_047921175.1 Nitriliruptoraceae bacterium
CGACCCGCGGCTCAACCACCGCGTCGAGGTGGTCCGTGGGGTACTCGCGGCCGAGGCAGCCGAGCAGCTCAGGTCCTTCTTCGCTGCGCGTCGGCGTCGCTGACCGCGCGGGTGCACCCTTGGAGCGGTATCTGCGGTGTCGAGCGTGCTGGCGTGCAGGCGGTGGCCGGTTGCCGTCCGCTCGTCCGGCTGCGTACCCTCCCCCGGCCTGCTCCGGCAGGCCTGGAGGGATCGCATAGTCCGGCCTAGTGCGCCCGCCTCGAAAGCGGGTAGACCTACGGGTCTCGGGGGTTCGAATCCCCCTCCCTCCGCCGCATCGTCCCAGGTCAGAGGCGGTTTCCTTCGGGGAGCCGCCTCTCTCCTTGGCCGGGCCGGGGCCGAGTGGTCACAGAATGGTCACACGATGCGTGGCCACGACGCGGCGAGAGACGAGGCGGGGGCTCCTGACGCCGGTGCGAGCGATCGGTCCGCTCGCGTGTCGCCGGTGAGGGATCAGGCCGCTTGCACCTCGACCCAGTCGACGGTGACGACCTGCCCGGCGGCCGGCGCGTGCTCCTC
>JBLRWQ010000236.1:0-555 GCA_047921175.1 Nitriliruptoraceae bacterium
GTGACGATCATCACCGCCAGCTACGGTTTCTTCGGCCTCTGCTTCCTGCTCGGCGGACTGACGCTGGTGCTCATGGTGATCGCCGGTTTCAACCGCCGGCCGGTCGCCTCGGCGGTCGCCCGGCTGGATCGCCTGAACCTGGACGCCATGGTGGCCGGCCTCGGTCTGCTGGCGATCGGCACCCTGCTGGGCGGCGTCTGGGCCAACGAGAGCTGGGGGCGCTACTGGGGCTGGGACCCCAAGGAGACCTGGGCGCTGGTCTCGATCCTGGTCTACGGCCTGATCGTGCACTTCCGCTGGATACCGAAGCTGGCCAACCCGTTCACCCACGCCTCCTGGTCGTTCATGGCGATCTGGGTGATCGTCATGACCTACTTCGGCGTGAACCATCTCCTGGTGGGACTGCACAGCTATGCCGCGGGCGAGGCGGCGACCGTTCCCACCTGGGTGATCTTCTCGTTCCTGGGCATGGCGGCGTTCACGCTGGTGGGCTATTTCGCCTGGCGGGATACGGAACTGCGCCGCTCCCTGCGGCCCTGATCCGCTCGCGACCGG
>JBLRWQ010000237.1:0-552 GCA_047921175.1 Nitriliruptoraceae bacterium
GTCGCAAGCCTCGCAGGTCGAGGTGGCAAGCTGCAAGCTTCGCGCACGTGGCGACCAGCGGATAAGCATCGGGGGGCGCGACGGTGGTCGCGCCCCCCGGCTTGCTGGATGGAACCTCTGGCACCGTTCCTGGTTGCTCAGCGCAGGCGTCACGCACGTCGGCGTGCACGGCGAGAGGACCAGGTCGTCAGGCGGGACGATCTCCCGACCGATGAGAGGGCGGTGCCCGGCGGGTATTCGCTGGAGCGATCCAGCGTCGGCCTCCTAGCGGCCGAGCACCTCCAGGGTCCCGGGTCTATGACTGCTTTCCAAGATGGACCACCTCCTTCCTCTGGTGCCGGGCACTGTGCCACACGTCGCCGCGAGATGCACGTACTTCTTCGTCCCCCGCCGCGAACGCGGGCGGTCGCCCGGGTTCCGGCGTGCGGGTCGCCGTGACGGTGCGGTCGCGGGAGGCGCTGCGGCGGGTTGGCCCGGTGGTGACGGCCCCGGTATCGTGCGCCTGCTCTCGGGCACGTAGCTCAGTGGGAGAGCGCTGCCTTCACACGGCAG
>JBLRWQ010000238.1:0-550 GCA_047921175.1 Nitriliruptoraceae bacterium
CCTCGACCCCGGCACCGACCAGGGCCTCCTCGACCTGCACAGCCCGGTCGAGCAGCACGGCCGCGGCCCCGTCGTAGCCGCCGCCGGCCTGGCGGATCTGACGTCGTGCCGCCCTGCGGTCGAGCGCGATCGCGAGCAGCAGCCGATGCTGCTGTCCGACCCCATCCGCCTGGTCGAGCAGCTGCCGGTAGGAGTCGGCGGTTGCGTCGTCGCCCCGCCCGCCGTGGGTGTGATGCCACCGGCGGGGCCGCCCGCCCGTGGCGGGGCCACACACATGCACCAGCTGCAGCCGGCACAGCTCCGGCAGCGACTGGCCGACGTGGTCGAGCAGCCCACCCCACCCGGCGAACCGGCTCTGCTGCTCGCTCGGGTCGCAGAACAGCAGGTCCTGGCCCGACACCTCGACGATGGCGACCAGCCGGCCGCGGAACGTGTCGATCAGGATCCCGTAGTCGGCGGCGATCGGGTTGGCGACGCGCGCTCGAGAGTCGGCCGTGGTGTAGGCGTGGAGCTCGAACCCGAACACCTCACCGGGAAGGTCCAGCACCCC
>JBLRWQ010000239.1:0-540 GCA_047921175.1 Nitriliruptoraceae bacterium
TGACTGGTACCGGGACCTGATCGTCGCCGGGGCCCGGTATCTGGACGCGCCGCGCGATTACATCGCCTTCCTCGAGCGCACCCGGGCCATCCCCGACCCCGACGTGGAACGGGCGGGACACAACCGCCTGCTGCTCGCGGACCTCACACGCCAGCCCCGCTGGAGGCCGCCCGGGTCATGAGCGACGAACCGGTGATCCGGGTGCAGGGCCTCACCAAGACCTTCGGCGAGACCCGCGCCGTGGCGGAGATCTCCTTCAGCGTGGCCCGGGGCAGCACCACCGCCCTGCTCGGCCCGAACGGCGCCGGCAAGACCACCACGCTCGCCATGCTGCTCGGACTGATGATCCCCAGCGCCGGCGAGGTCCGCGTGCTCGGCGAGGACATGCGCCGCCACCGCTACCGGGTCCTCGGGCGCATGAACTACGCCTCCCCCTACGTGGACCTGCCCCAGCGCCTCACGGTGCGGGAGAACCTCATGGTCTACGGGCGCCTCTACGGTGTGCGCCATCTCGCCCGGCGCATCGCGGTCCTCGCCCGG
>JBLRWQ010000240.1:0-540 GCA_047921175.1 Nitriliruptoraceae bacterium
GGGCGACGATCTTCCCGCACAACATCGGGCTCGGCGCCGCGGGCGACCCGCAGCTGGTTCACGACATCGGTGTCGCCACCGCGGTCGAGATGCTCGCGACCGGGATCCCCTGGAACTACGCCCCGGTCGTGGCGGTCCCTCAGGACATCCGCTGGGGACGGACCTACGAGGCGTACGGGGCAGATGTGGAGGTCGTGACCGAACTCGGCACGGCCTTCCTCGAGGGATTGCAATCCGTGGAGGGGCCGCTGCGGGTCGTCGCCACGCCCAAGCACTTCGTCGGCGATGGGGCGGCCGAGTGGGACACCTCCACCGCAGGCGACTACCAGATCGACCAAGGCGACGCGACGATCTCCGAGGAGGAGCTGCGCGCGATCCACCTCCCGCCGTACGAGGCGACCATCGCGGCAGGCCTGGCTGACACGACCGGAGGGCTGCTGGAGGAGGGCTTTTCCTGGTCGTTTGTGACGGCGCCCCCGCGTGTATCCTGGACAAGTCCCCGAGACGGGGCGCAGTACATGTCTCCCACCGCGGTGGTGA
>JBLRWQ010000241.1:0-539 GCA_047921175.1 Nitriliruptoraceae bacterium
GTGTGCGGCACATCTTTGTGGTAATACTGCAGCCATGGCTTAGAAAGGTAAAGTTCTTTATTATCCACTATAGATTTGAGCCCTCCTTTATATTTGTATCCTTGAGCGCATAAATTACTTATTATTATAATAAAAACTACATAATTATACAATAAAAAAAATTTGATAATTTGAGAACCTTCAAATATTATGCAGATGGCGCCAGGCTGATCCATTATTTTTTTCGCTCAAGATCCTTGACGGGGCAGGTGCTAACCCTTATAATCTTATTTGACAACTTAAGCATGTCGGGATGGCGGAATTGGCAGACGCGCACGGTTGAGGGCCGTGTGGTAACAACCATGGGGGTTCAAGTCCCCCTCCCGACACCACTTGAAATGGAACGTGGAGAGAGATCTCCACGTTTTACCTTTTCAATTAGATAATCGGGATATAATGTTACCTGAACCAGGTTGAGGTCTGGGACAAAAATCATAGAGCGGATGTAGGTTTTGAACAAGTTTTTCTTTTGTTCGTTAGTTCCATGCTCATATATTTCT
>JBLRWQ010000242.1:0-538 GCA_047921175.1 Nitriliruptoraceae bacterium
GTGCCGTCGGACAGGATCATGGGTACCTCCGGCGACACGGGGTGGCGGGGGTCGGACACGATCGTGGACGATACAGCCCGCGAAGGTGTCGAGCGGCGACGGGCCGCGTTGCGGGGTGAGCCATCGAACGAGTACCGTTCCGCCGCTCCCGCGGGTGTAGTTCAATGGTAGAACACGAGCTTCCCAAGCTCGGAATGGGGGTTCGATTCCCCTCACCCGCTCCAACCACGTTTCCCCAGGTCAGGCGGGGTTTCTGAGCGGTGGCCCCACGCAGGTCGCGGGGGTTGCTGCTCGCAGATCGCTCGCATGCCACGGGAACTCGGTCCGCCAGGACGGTTTCGGCGGTCATGGTCAGGCCCCCTTGTCGTCTCTGTAGACGAGGTCGATGAACATCTGGGCGGCGTCGGGCTGCATGCCCGGCATCACGTGCGCGTAGGTGTCGAGCGTGAACGCCACGGAGCTGTGGCCGAGGCGTTCGGATACGACCTTGGGGTTGACGCCCGCGGCCAACGAGGCGTGCGTGTGTCTGAGATCGTGT
>JBLRWQ010000243.1:0-537 GCA_047921175.1 Nitriliruptoraceae bacterium
GTTGGCGTTCGCGGGGAGGGCGGGTGCGGCCTCCGCCGGTGGTCGGGCAGTCATGGGTGAGGAGCGCGTCAGGTCCGCACCGAGAGGCGACGGGCAGATCGGTGAGCGTGGTGTGGTGCTGCCGCGGGGGACAAGGCCGGACCGGAGGGTGGTGGGCGCTGTTCGTGCGCACCGTCACCGGTGGGGAGACGGTGCGGGGTCCACCGCTCGAGTCGAACGCCGGGAACGTCCAAGCGTCTGAGCCAGGTGAGGGACGGTGGGAGGGCGAGCCATCGGCTGCCCTCCCACCGTGCCATCATCCCTGACCGTCCAGCCCTCGGCGTCGCGCCGACGAGGCGGTGGCCTTCGCCCGCGCTGGCCGTTACGCCGCCGCCGGTGCCAGCACCGCGCTAGGAACGCGGGTGGGACGGTTCTTGTCGGTGCCGAGCCGCCCAGAGGTGCTTTCCCCCCAGCAGTAGGCTTTCCCGTCGGCGATCGCGCACGTGTGAGAATCTCCTGCGGAGATGGCGGTCACCTTGGCGTTGGCGGGCAACGCAC
>JBLRWQ010000244.1:0-535 GCA_047921175.1 Nitriliruptoraceae bacterium
GAGGCGTGGCCCCACGACCACTTCTCTGAGCCTGTGGAGGTGGCGGGCCGTAAGAAGAAGCTCCGGTTGGCCGAGGCCACGCTGAAGCTGGCGAAGGACTTCAAGGTTCGCGAGGTCCGCTGCCTCGATGAGAGCGGCAAGCAGATCTCCATCGTGACGACCCGCCAGGACCTGTCCCCTGGCGAGGTGGCCTCGCGCCTGTTCGCCCGCTGGCGGCAGGAGAACTTCTTCCGCTACATGCGCCACGAGTTCGCCCTCGACCATCTGCCCACCCAAGCGGTGGAGCCCGCTGACGCGGACCGCCTGGTCCCCAACCCCGCTCGTAAGGCAAGGGAGCAGGAGCTGAAAGCCCTCAGGGCCGAGTTGGCCCGTGTCCGGAGCGCCCTCGGACAGGCCCTCGAAGGCGACCCCAAGAACGCTCCGGTGCAGGAACTCCGGGAGCAGATCGCCACTCTGCAGGCAGCCATCGCCACCGCGAAAGAGGAGCGTGGCGAACTGCCTGAAAAGGTGCCCCTTCGCGAGCTTCTGGATGAGG
>JBLRWQ010000245.1:0-535 GCA_047921175.1 Nitriliruptoraceae bacterium
GGCGGCGGCGGCGACCATGACGGGAGACATCAGGACGGTGCGGCCGGTGGGCGACCCCTGGCGGCCTTTGAAGTTTCTGTTAGAAGAGGATGCGCAGAGTTGGTCGCCGACGAGTTTGTCTGGGTTCATCGCGAGGCACATCGAGCAACCGGCTCCGCGCCATTCGAAACCGGCATCGGTGAAGATTTGCGGCAGGCCTTCCTGTTCGCACTGGATGGCGACGATTTGCGAACCGGGAACCACGATGGCCTGCACGCCGGGAGCGACCTTGTGGCCTTGGATGTATTTGGCGACTTCGCGGAAGTCCGAGATGCGGCCGTTGGTGCAGGAGCCGATGAATGCCACATCGATTTTCACGCCCTTGATCGGGGTGCCGGGGGCGAGTTTCATGTAGGCGAGCGCTTCCTCGATGGTGGCTTTTTCCTGCGGAGTGGCGGCTTTGGCGGGATCGGGGATGTTTTCGGAAATCGAGATGCCGTGGTCGGGCGAGATGCCCCAGGTGACGGTCGGTTCGATGTCGCCAGCGTTGATGCGG
>JBLRWQ010000246.1:0-534 GCA_047921175.1 Nitriliruptoraceae bacterium
CCGGCGGGTGATCGACAGGCCCAGCCCCGAGCCGCCATGCTTGCGCGTGGTCGAGCTGTCGCCCTGCACGAATTCCTCGAAAACCCGCGCGATCTGTTCCTGCTCCAGCCCGATCCCGGTGTCGCTGACGACGACCATCAGGGTCTCGGGAGAACATCTGAACCGCACGCGGATTTCGCCGGTCTCGGTGAACTTGACGGCGTTGTTGACCAGATTGGTCAGGACTTGCCGGATGCGCAGCGGGTCGCCGGTCAGGGTGGTGGGTACATCGTCGTAGACCAGTCCGATAAGGTGAAGTCCCTTGTGGTGGGCCTGAGGCGCCTGAAGCCCCAGCACTTCGTCGACCAGCGCCTCGATGTCGTCGACCTCGAGCTCGTCTACCGCCGCGGCGATCCGGTCGCCGAGCCCGTCGTGATCGAGGAAGTCGCGGTAGGCCTGGGCCGTGGTCGCGAACCCGCCCGGCACGAGGACGCCGATCTCGTCGAGATGGCCGATCATCTCCCCGAGGGACGCGTTCTTTCCGCCGACACGGGC
>JBLRWQ010000247.1:0-526 GCA_047921175.1 Nitriliruptoraceae bacterium
AGGGATGAGGCGTGCCGCAACTGTTGTTCGACGTCATCCTCGTGATCAGTTTGACGGGCAGCGCGGCGGCGACGGTCTTCGCCGCCGATCCGGTGCGCGCCTCACTGCTGTTCGTGGTCTTCGGGCTGCTGTCCGCCCTGGCGTGGGTACGGCTCGCAGCCCCGGACATCGCGCTCGCCGAGGCGGCGGTGGGTGCCGGGCTGACGGGGGTGCTGCTGCTCGACGCGGCGAGAGAGGCGAGGACGCCGGAGGGACGTACGCCCCCGCGGAGCTCGCTGCTGGCGGTCGCCGTGCCGGTCCTCGCTCTCGTCGGCGTCCTCATCGCCGCCGTGCTGTCGGTGCCTCGCACGGCCGAGGGCCTCGGCCCCGCCGTCACGCAGGCGCTGCCCGACACGGGCGTCGTGCACGGGGTGACCGCCGTGCTGTTGGCGTTCCGCGCGTTCGACACCTGGCTCGAGGTCGCGGTGCTGCTCGTCGCGGTGGCCGTGGTCCTGGCGCTGCAGCACGCGCAGCACTTCCGGGTCAT
>JBLRWQ010000248.1:0-525 GCA_047921175.1 Nitriliruptoraceae bacterium
GTGGGGGTCTCGCGTGCCACCCACTACCGCCGGGCCCGTCCGCGGGTGCTCGGGCCGTCTCGGCCGCGGCCGACCCCGCCGAACGCGTTGAGCGACGAGGAACGGGCACGGGTGCTCACCGAGCTGCACCGGCCCGAGCATGCCGACCTCGCGGTCGCCCAGATCTGGGCCCGGCTGCTGGACCAGGACACGTATCTGGCGTCACAATCGACGATGTACCGTCTTCTGCGTGACCACGGCGAGTCCGGCGAACGCCGCCGGCAGGCGACCCATCCGGCCAAGACCAAACCACAGCTCCGCGCGTCGGGCCCCAACCAATGCTGGTCGTGGGACATCACCAAACTGGCCGGCCCCACCCGCGGCGTCTACTACGACCTGTACGTGATCATCGACATCTACTCGCGGTACGTGGTGGCCTGGACGGTCGCCAATGCCGAGGACGGGGAACGGGCCAAGGACCTCATCGAAGCCGCCCTGGTCGAGCACGGCATCGCCCGTGACCAGCTCAGCCTGCACGCCGACCGG
>JBLRWQ010000249.1:0-525 GCA_047921175.1 Nitriliruptoraceae bacterium
GTGAACTCGCGCTTGGGTGTGGGTTTTCCGAGCTCGTCGAACACCGCCTTGACCATGGCAGGGGTGAATTCCTTGGAGCCGAGGCCGTAGCGGCCGCCGATGAGGGTGATCGACTGCGGGTTTTCTAACAAGCCATCCTCACCAGCCTGACGGAGCGCGGCGGCGACGTCGAGGTAGAGCGGTTCGCCGAGCGAGCCTGGCTCCTTGGTGCGGTCGAGCACGGCGATCGAACGGGTGGATTTCGGAATTACGGAGGCGAAGTCGGCGACGGAAAAAGGCCGGTAGAGGCGGACTTTGACGACGCCGGTGCGCGCGCCATCCGCATTGAGTTTTCCCACGGTCTCGGCGCAGGTTTCGCCGCCGGACCCGAGGATCACGATGACGCGGTCGGCATCGGGGTGGCCTTCGTAGTCGAATGGCTTGTAAGCGCGACCGGTGAGTTTTTTGAAATCGTCCATCGCCTGGCGGACGATCGCGGGGAGATCTTGATAGTAAGGATTGGCTCCCTCGCGGGCTTGGAAGAAG
>JBLRWQ010000250.1:0-524 GCA_047921175.1 Nitriliruptoraceae bacterium
GTCTGCAGCGTCAACTCCAACAGCGACTCGAGCGCCGGCACGAGCTCCCCCGGGACCTGCCCGGCCTCGACCGCCTCGCGGAGCGCCCCGTACCGGGCTCGGCGATCGGCGTCCAACGTCGGGAGCAAGACGTCGAGGTCGAGGGTGACCAGCTCACGTTCGTCGACGTCCAGTTCCAACGGAGCGAGGTTCGGCGCGTCGGGGGCCTCCGGGGGCGCCCCGGTCGTGCCGGCCGACGGCGACACGTTCGAGCTCACCGTCGGTCCCGGGTCGGTACCGGTGGTCTGACACGTGAATGATGGTCCGGGTTCCGTTCACGGGCACGACGAGGTAGCCGGCCGTCAGGCCGGCTCGGCGGCGCAGCCGCCGAAAGGGGTTGGTCAGGCGGGCTGGGCTGGGGTCAGCTCGACGTGGTAGCCGAGGTTGGCGAGCCGTTCGACGAGCCGGTCGCGGTGGCGTTCGGGGTTGTCTCGTGTGGCCAGATGGTCGGCGCCGAGGTCGCGGTAGAGCTCAGTGTCGATGGC
>JBLRWQ010000251.1:0-523 GCA_047921175.1 Nitriliruptoraceae bacterium
CGACTTCATCGCGATGATGAACAAGGACTACCGCAAGGCGAAGTTCCGCAACCGCCGGAGCGCCTGAGCTTGCGATTAAACCTTGGCTGCGTCGATGCGGTCACGGTCACGGGGCGTCATGGTGAGTTCTGGTTGCGTTCGTAGATCCGTAGCGAGAGTGTCTCGAGCTGGTCGAGGAGGTCGCGTAGCTGTCGTGCCTGGTCGAACCAGGGACCGTAGATCTCGACCTGCTCGGCGGTGAGCCGGCGGGTGACGGTCTTGCCGTCGATCTTGCGGGTCCACTGGTGGTAGGGGCCGTGTAGGCGGGGCGGGTCGGCCTTGCAGCGGCAGCGGGGTTTGCCGCAGCGCATGTTGCGTTCGAGCAGGGTGCCGGGTAGCACGAACCCGACCTGGGCGAGCCGGGCGGCGATGTCGGCTTGGGCGCGACGGTCTTCGTCGGTGGGTTCGGACATGGGCACATCCTGCCGTAGCGGTCGAGGTTCCACCACATTCCATCTCCTCAGTAGCATACTGCGGACATCAT
>JBLRWQ010000252.1:0-522 GCA_047921175.1 Nitriliruptoraceae bacterium
GCCGCCGCCGGGTCGACGGGTCCGGGCAGCGACACCAGCCCGAGGCCGTGCAGCCCGGCGATCAGCCGCACCACCTCCCCGCCGCCGAGGCCGAGCAGGTCCGCCAGGCCGCGTAGGTCCCGCCGTCCGTCCGCGGCCGCCAGGAGCGCGCGCAGGTCGGGGCCGGGGTCCAGCGTCAGTGGCGCGTCCGGCTCCGGAGCCGGCACGACGTCGAGCGAGGGCACCAGCGCGGTGAGGAGGTCCAGCCGGTCCCGGCGCCGGCCCGCCCGGACGAGCGCCGTCGCGACCGTCAGCCGCGGTGCGCTCGGATCCGGGTCCTCGTCGGGGTCGCCGGCGCTGACCAGCACGTAGCTGCCGGCCCGCCACGCGAGCAGCTCGGCGATCGCGTCCAGCACCTGCTCGGTCCGCAACCGTCGCAGCAGCGCGACGTCGACGCCGGCATGGAGCAGCTGCGCGAGCACCGCCCGCTCGTCCCGGCCGCCCTCGGTGCGTGCACGCAGCTGCGCCGTCGTGGACCCCTCG
>JBLRWQ010000253.1:0-229 GCA_047921175.1 Nitriliruptoraceae bacterium
CGGGCTTCTGATGCAGAAGGAACTGCAGTACCTAGGTGAAGCCCTCGCGCAACCAGAGCGACCCTTTATTGCGATTCTCGGCGGCGCCAAGGTCAGTGACAAGATCACCGTCATCGAAAATCTGCTGAACAGGGTTGACAGCATTCTGATCGGTGGCGGCATGGCCTATACCTTCCTCAGGGCACAGGGGTTCCATATCGGTCAGTCTCTGGTCGAAGAAGACAAATTG
>JBLRWQ010000253.1:239-520 GCA_047921175.1 Nitriliruptoraceae bacterium
AAGGTTTGCTGCCGACAGCCCGTTCCAGATTGTCGACAGCGCGACATTTCCGGCAACAGGCATGGGACTGGATATCGGACCGGATACGATAAAGCAGTATCAGGAGCACATCTGCAATGCTAAAACAGTTCTCTGGAACGGGCCGATGGGGGTCTTCGAATTTGATGCTTTTGCGAAGGGCACCTTCGCTATTGCTGAAGCATTGGCACAAACCGATTGCTTATCTATTATTGGTGGCGGTGATTCTGTCGCTGCTGTCAACAAGGCCAATCTGCAGGATC
>JBLRWQ010000254.1:0-519 GCA_047921175.1 Nitriliruptoraceae bacterium
CAGCGCTTGAGAATCGTCACAGCCCAGAGCGCAGCCACGATCATCACGAGCCAGTACGCGAGCTGGATGATCGGTCCGGCGTAGTACACGAACTCCTGGAACGCCACCTCGAATCCTGACGGTGCACCCACGCCCATTCTCCACTCCCTCTCGTCTGGCCCGCGCCCGTCGCATCGGACGCACGCTTCGGCTATGCCCTCAAACAGTCGAGGCGCCCCGCATCGCTGCGGACCGCCCCGACATCACTATCGTTGGTGGAGACGAGCGGATTCGAACCGCCGACCTCTGCCGTGCGAAGGCAGCGCTCTCCCAACTGAGCCACGTCCCCACATGTCGCCCGCCGGAAAGCGAGCCACAATAGAATGCCGAGCGTATCGCTCGTTGTCAAACCGAACAGGCCGGTAAAATGGCCACCCGGACGTTCAGAGTACGGTGAGCATCCGGTAAGCATCGTCCGGGATACTCCTGCCGAGGAGGTGAGACGGGCGGTGCTATACTCGCGCCAGACCCGGCAGGATG
>JBLRWQ010000255.1:0-518 GCA_047921175.1 Nitriliruptoraceae bacterium
GGCGCCTCAGCGATGCAACTGTTCGACTCGTGGGCTGGCATGCTCAACCCTGATGACTATCGTCGGCATGTCATGGAACATTCTGCCGACGTGTTCGCCGCAGTCGCACACTACGGCGTCCCACGGGTCCACTTTGGCACCAAAACGGGCGAAATCCTCAATGACTTGCGGGCGTGTGGTGCGGATGTAGTCGGCATCGACGACCGCATCCCGCTGTCCGTCGCCATCGAGCGTCTCGGGCCGGACGTCCCCGTCCAGGGCAACATCGACCCGGCGCTGCTCCTCGCACCGTGGCCGGTCCTCGAGCAGCACGTCCGCACGGTCGTCCCGGCCGGGCGGCGCGCTCGTAGCCACGTCGTGAACCTCGGTCACGGCGTCCCTCCGGAGGCCGACCCGGACGTGCTGACCCGCGTGGTCGAGCTCGTCCACGCCGAGCAGGGCTGAGCGGTGCCCGACCGGGGTCACGCCGTCGTCGTGGGCGGAGGCGTGGCAGGTCTCGTCTTCGCGCTCGACGCCAG
>JBLRWQ010000256.1:0-516 GCA_047921175.1 Nitriliruptoraceae bacterium
CAACAGTATTGGTTCTAGCCTGAAGTTGGACTGCTCGTGGTGGCGTGAGCCCCGTCAGTGACGGGGCTCATGTCGTTTGTTGGGGTGCGCGCTTGTGTCTACGGGTTGATGGTTTCGACGAGTTCGAGGGCGTGCTGCTGGTGGGG
This sequence comes from Nitriliruptoraceae bacterium, assembly GCA_047921175.1. Lineage (GTDB taxonomy): Bacteria > Actinomycetota > Nitriliruptoria > Nitriliruptorales > Nitriliruptoraceae > T1Sed10-7. The sequence goes on from JBLRWQ010000256.1 coordinate 147, forward strand.
CGTGGGGACGGTGTCGAGCGTGAAGGTGATGCCCGTTTCGGGGTGCTGGTGGGTGTTGCGCACGATGGCGCCGAGGCTCTCGAGGAGGGTCTTGAAGGAGTGCGCGAGCTCGCCGCTGTCGGTGGTGTGGCTGGCGGCCTTGCGGTCGGCCGCGTCGCTGCGCCGTGCGGGCGCGACGGGGTCGCGCTCGCTCTCGTCGAGGGGGTCGTGGTCACGGTAGGTGAGGGTGGCCCAGGCGCGCTCGAGGTGCCAGCGGACGTAGTACGCGAGGAGGCAGATGAACAGGTGCGCGGTGGTGCGGTCGGCCTTGCGGTGGTGGATGGGGCGGGCGGCGAGGTCGACGCCTTTGAGGGCGCGGAAGAGCTGCTCG
>JBLRWQ010000257.1:0-515 GCA_047921175.1 Nitriliruptoraceae bacterium
GAGAACCTGTACCAACGACCGTAGCGTGTCCCGACTCGTACGTCCATCGAAACGCTGGCGTCTGCTGGGTCCGCCGCGTCGCAGGTTGGGGGTTGAGATGTTCGATCCGGGCGTCGATCGGAGCGCCGGTGTCGGTGGTGGCGTAGGCTGTCTGCGCAGCACGACGTGCTCCGGTCCTCGGCACGGTGGTCTTGGCCGAAGGTTCTGGAGTGACGATGTTCGTAGGCGGGTTTCTGCGGCCTGGCGTCACTTCGAGTGCGTGGGTGCTTCATGGCTGAGGTGGAGCCGCATCGGATCTTGCGTGTGGTGGAGGCGTTCGCCGCGCAGCCGCCGGGTCCGCCCGAGGTGCGCCTGTGTTCGGCGGCCGCGAAGCTGTTAGATGCGGCCGGGGTGGGTGTGTCTCTTGGCGCCAGCGACGATCTGCTCGACAGTGGGCTGCAGACGGTCTGTGCGACCGATGGTGCACGCGACGGCGAGACGTTGCAGTTCGATCTGGGCGAGGGCCCGTCGTACAC
>JBLRWQ010000258.1:0-514 GCA_047921175.1 Nitriliruptoraceae bacterium
CGGGCGACCACCCCGTCGAGACCCTGCTGGCCGTCGACGTCCGCGCACAGGAGCACGAACTCGTCGCCACCGATCCGGCACACGGTGTCGATCCCTCGGGTCGCCGCCACGAGCGCGTTCGTGGTCGCGACCAGGACGCGATCGCCGACATCGTGCCCGTGTTCGTCGTTGACGGCCTTGAACCCGTCGAGGTCGAGGAACACCAGCCCGATGTCGCGACCATCGCGCTTGCGGTAGCGGCGAGCCTCATCCACCCGGACGGCCAGTCCGCGGCGGTTGGCCACGCCCGTCAACGGGTCCTCAGACGCGGCCGCACGCAGCTCCTCCTCGAGCGCGCGACGGTTGCTCAGGTCGACGATCTGGACGACGGTGTGCAGGGGCGTCCCGTCGTCGTCCCGCGCGAGGGCGGCGGACACCTGGGTGTAGAGCACCCGACCCGATGCGTGGACGAAGCGCACCTCGCGCAGCAGCGGCTCGGACCGACCGAGCAGCTCACACAGTGCCGGGTTCACCC
>JBLRWQ010000259.1:0-513 GCA_047921175.1 Nitriliruptoraceae bacterium
GACGACTTCGTCACCGCCCACAGGCTGTCGCAAAACCCCTTGAGTGGGATCTGGGACCGCGTTTTCGGGTCGGTTGGTGCCGGAGCGGGACTTGGGCTACCAGCTTTCGGCTTCCTCGATGGTGCGCAGGGAGAGTTCTTCGAGTTGGCTGGTGAGCTGGCGTAGTCGGCGGGCGTTGTCGAACCAGGGCTGGTAGCGCTCGTACTGGTCGCGGGACAGCCGGCGGGTGACGGTCTTGCCGGCGACCTTGCGGGTCCAGTCCAGGTAGGGGCCGTGCCGTTGGGGCGGGTCGGCCTGGCAGCGGCAGTTGGTGGAGGTGCAGCGGGTGTAGCGCTCGGTGACGGTGCCGGGCAGGGTGAACCCGATCTCGGCGATCTGTTCGCGCAGCGCCTCGAGTTCGGCCAGCGTGTCGGTGGGCAGTTCGGCCGAGGGTTGGGCGGTCACGATCACTCCGTGGACGGCTGGCAGCGACGGTAGCGCCTACTTCGACCAGAGGCAGCCAGTATATATACT
>JBLRWQ010000260.1:0-510 GCA_047921175.1 Nitriliruptoraceae bacterium
CACCGTGTCGGTCACCGCCCCATCCTCGAGCACCCCCACCCGCAGCCACGCCCGCACCAGCTTGAGCATCGCCCCATCCGACACCCACCGCTCAACCTGAGCGAGTAGTGCCTGATGCGAGATGGACCCGAAACAGTCGCGGACGTCCGCGTCAACCACCCACTGCCCGCCCCGGTTGGCCTCGACCCGCACGACCTCCAAAGCATCGTGGGCAGAACGTCTCGGGCGGAACCCGAAACTGCACGGCAGAAACTGCGCCTCGAACACCGGCTCGAGGACCAGCTTCGCCGCGGTCATGGCCACCCGGTCACGAACGGTGGGTATCGACAGCGGCCTGCGTTCGCCCGGTCTACCGGGCTTGGGGATGTACACCCGCCGCAACGGCGCAGGCCGGTAGGTCTGCGCCCTCAAGTCTGCGGCAAGCTCGTCGAGAAACACCTCCACGCTGGAGGCCACGACCGCATCGATGGTCACCCCATCGATGCCGGCAGCCCCACGGTTGCTACGCAC
>JBLRWQ010000261.1:0-510 GCA_047921175.1 Nitriliruptoraceae bacterium
GTACCCACTCCACCTCGACGTCATCGCGCGGGCCTCGACGAAGGCGGCATCGTCGGTGCCCGGGCACGCGCAGGGGTGACACGCTGCACCTCGTTGCCGTCGGTGCCTCGGACGGCGCCCCGCGACCGGACCTGTGGCCCACGGTTGACACCGGCCCCCTCGTGAGAGATGATCCGGTCATCATGATGACTTCGCCTGCTGCCTCTCCGGTCGTTCGCGACCGACGTACGGCGGTCCCGCTGTACGCGCAGCTGCGTGAAGCCCTCCGCCACGACATCCGCGAACGGGGCCTGCGTCCCGGCGACCGTCTCCCCACCGAGGCCCAGCTCGAGTCCCAGTACGGGGTGTCGCGCGCGACGATCCGCCAGGCGGTCGGCGACCTCGAGCTCGAAGGGGTCCTCCGCCGTGTTCAGGGCAAGGGCACCTTCGTCGCGACCCCCAAGATCCAGCACGTTCCGGTCATGACCTCCTTCTCCGAACTGCTGCGCAGCCAGGGCCACGAGCCCTCCC
>JBLRWQ010000262.1:0-510 GCA_047921175.1 Nitriliruptoraceae bacterium
GGCGCGAGCGTGCCGCGGCGGCCGCGTACTGGTCGCAGCCGATGTACGCCGCGAACCTCGCGTACGTCGACCGGGGCGCGTACCCGTTCACGTACGCCTTCCGCCACGGCGCGGCGTTCGTCGCCGTCATCGACGCGTCGAGCGCGCTGGTGGACGACCATCAGCGCGTGTGGCTCACGGACGTGCTCGCGCGGCCCGAGGCGACCTCGGCCGCCCTCCGCGTCGTCATGGGCCACCTCCCGCTCGTGGGCGTGTCGACGAAGACGGGCCCCGGCGAGGTTGTCACGCGCGGCGCGGACCTCGCGCGCCTCCTGCAGGATCTCGCGTCCGAGGACGCCCTCGAGGGCGTGGGCTTCTCGGCCTCCGAGGTCAGCAAGCTCATCGACGAGCTGCTCGAGGGCCAAGAAGCCGAGCTCGAAGACCCCGGCGCCGAGGAGCCTCCCGAGCTGCCGATCTCGCGGCTGGGGGACCTGTGGGTCTTGGGGGGCCACCGGCTGCTGTGCGGGGACT
>JBLRWQ010000263.1:0-507 GCA_047921175.1 Nitriliruptoraceae bacterium
CGATGGGCAGGGTCGGAGTCGCGAGGGACAGCGCCGCCGCCGGGTCCGGGTTCGCCGGCTCCAAGGTCGAGCTGGTCCACCCGTTCGTGGCGTTCGCCTCACGCCACGAGGCCGCCGTGGAGATCGCCCGCCACATCCGCTGGCACAACACCGCCAGGCCTCGCTTACCTGCGTTCGCGGGAAGCCCGTTCGGTGTTCCCGCAGGTCAGCGGTAGCTTCCACCCTCACGCGAGCGTGGCGGAACTGGCAGACGCGCTGGGTTTAGGTCCCAGTGGCCGAGAGGCTGTGGGGGTTCGAGTCCCCCCGCTCGCACCCCGGCGCCACATGGCCATCCAGCCCGACCGCATCAACGAGGAAGGCCGCGTAGGAACGAGGCCGTCAACACCGGCGGTCAGGGTCAGCACCCCGGCGAGCACCGGAGCGCAACACGCCGACGCCGCCCCCGAGAACACCCCGAGCGCGTCGACGCCTCCGGAGTCGGTCCGCGAGACGTCCGGTGAACGACGC
>JBLRWQ010000264.1:0-507 GCA_047921175.1 Nitriliruptoraceae bacterium
CTCGAGCCGTTCAACCTCGACCCGATCGGTGCGTCAGGCGGCATCCAGAACCCGCTCTTCCGACCGCTCTACGCTGACGACATCATCTACGGCGGTCTGGGCTCTGACTTCCTGCACGGCGGTGCGGGCGACGACGCGATCTCGGGCGCCGAGGCGCTGCCGGAGTTCTACGCCGCGCCGTACAACCCCGGCAACGTGCTCGGCTACGGCATGTACAAGGCAGGGGAGTTCGCCGACTACGACGAGTACGACCCGTGGGCGAAGATACCCGGCTTCCTGCTCAACTTCGACAAGACCGAAGGTCCGGAGCTTCCCGGCGGCACGCTGGACAAGGGCGGCACGTACGGGCCGGTCAACACCGACGGTGACGACGTGATCTTCGGTGACCTCGGCAACGACTGGCTCGTCGGCGGCACCGGCCGCGATACCCTCTACGGCGGATGGGGCGACGACCTGCTCAACGTCGACGACGATCACGACACCGACGGCGGCACCAACCGCAGCCCC
>JBLRWQ010000265.1:0-504 GCA_047921175.1 Nitriliruptoraceae bacterium
GGTCGAAGCCCGGGCGCTCGCCGGTCAAGGCGTTGAAGTGGAAGGCCCGCGGGTCGTAGATGACGCCCTCGCCCGTCGGCGTTTCCGGCGTGATCACCGGGTCGCCGGTGGTGGTGGTGACGTCCTCGAGGTACCCGTCCGCCAGCGGCCGGTTGATCTCGCCCGGCAGCAGGAAGGGATCGTTGAGGAAGCGCTCCTCGCCAACGCGCGGGCCACCCTCAAGGGTCAGCGGGCCGCGGATGGTGTTGATGCGCTCGCCGAAGGCCGGGAACACCAGCGCGTCGCCGCCGTCGATGAACTCGTCGTCGATGGCCAGCAGGTGCACAGTCTGCGGGATATTCCAGGCCTTGGGACCAGACTCCGTGAACAGCAGCTGGTGCGTGACCGCGATACTGCCGCTGCTGGGCGCGATGTTGCCGCCGGCCCGGACCAGCTCGATGGCCAGCTCGGCCTCGAGGTCCTTGGACTGGTCGACGGTGGCATTGCTGATCTTCAGGATGCGGC
>JBLRWQ010000266.1:0-504 GCA_047921175.1 Nitriliruptoraceae bacterium
CGGTACGGAGACCGTGCTGGTGAACGGCACCACCGGCGAATCGCCGACCCTCCATCCGGATGAAGTGTGGGAGCTGTTCCGAGCGGTTCGCAGCTCGGTCGGCGATCGCGGCACCGTGATGGTCGGTACCGGCGCGAACGATACGAAGAAGACGGTCGCAGCGACCCAGCGAGCCGAGGAGGAAGGGGCCGACGCCGCACTCGTCGTCACCCCCTACTACAACCGGCCGAACCAGCGGATGCTCGTGCACCACTTCCGCAGCGTCGCGCAGTCGACGTCGCTGCCCGTCGTCCTCTACGACGTCCCTGGACGCACGTCCTGCACGATCGACGTCCCGACCTACATGCAGCTGTCCGTGGTCCCGAACATCGTCGGGGTCAAGGACGCCACCGGAGACATCGGCAAGGCCGGGGACATCCTCGCCGCGACGCGAGGCACCGATGGCGGGTTCGTGCTGTGGTCGGGGTCGGACGAGATGAACCTGCCGCTGCTCGCGGTCGGGGC
>JBLRWQ010000267.1:0-503 GCA_047921175.1 Nitriliruptoraceae bacterium
GATTCAGCGAGGCCTTTCTGGATTTGAGTGCGGCCACCTTCGCCAACCAGTTCGATGACTACAACGGCGAACGCTTCGACCCGGTGGAAGTGCAGCGACAAGCCGAAGACCGGGCGCTGGTGCGCCGCATGCTGACGGCCGGCAACGGCAGGCAAGTGGCCTTCGACTATCTGATGACCCCGACCGACGGCCAATGGCAGATCGTGACCATCGTCACCGACGGGGTCAGCGACCTGGCACTCAAGCGCAGCCAGTACCGGCGCATTCTCGAGCGCGAGGACTTTGCAGCAGTCGTCGAACACGTCCGCGAGCAGGCGGCCCGCCAGGCGGCGAACTGAACCCCCGCATGACCTACACCACGGAACGCTGGCTCGCGTCGGTCACGCGGCACCCGTGGCTGGTGCTGGGTATCTTCGTGCTGTTGTCGGCACTGTCACTGCTGGCGATCACGCGCTACCTGGGGGTCAACAGCGACCCGATCGCGATGCTGGACGAAGACCTGC
>JBLRWQ010000268.1:0-502 GCA_047921175.1 Nitriliruptoraceae bacterium
GGCGTCAGCGCCACGAGCGCCGGGTGCAGCCCCGGTCGGGGTGGCAGCTTCAGCTCGGTTGACAGCCAACTCGTCCAGATCGGTCGGGACGTCGCTGGATGTAGGTGGAGCATCGCGCCTGGTCAGGGCCGGTTCCGCGGACCGCGGGTGGATCGTGCTGGACCCTACGTCGCTGCTCGACACGCAAGAGGTCAGAGGTTCGGATCCTCTACGCCCCACCCCTGTAGCCCCCAGTTTCCGACGGGGGGCTACTGCTTTGACAGCTCGTTCCGACAACCACCTGGGCGGCGAGCCCGGTTCTCGCGAGCTCGAGGCTGGAGACGTTTCGTGCAGTCCCGTGGCCGTGCGCGACTTCCCTCGCGGCGAGGGGTCCGTCCATCGATCCTGGGTCCGAAGATGCTGGCATTGCTAGCATACCGCGTGGCGGGAGGTCGATGGTGGCGAACATCACGGTGCGCAACCTGGATGACGAGGTCCAGCGACGCTTGAAGCAGCGAGCAGC
>JBLRWQ010000269.1:0-502 GCA_047921175.1 Nitriliruptoraceae bacterium
TCAAATCGTGGTTCGCGATGATGCTGCACCGCAAACACGACCGGCGCGAGACCATCGCCATGGAGTTCCGCCGGTTCATCCACAGCTTCATCCTCATCCCCGCCATGGTCTCCCGCCGCGCACGGACCATCACCATCCGCCTCATCGGATGGCAACCATCGTTGGACAAGATGTTCTCTGCCTGGCGCACCATCGAACGCACCGGGTTCACCTGACCCGCACCCGCGCCAACCTCATAGCTGCCACCCGATGCCCGGCCACACCGCCCGGCACCACCTCGCCGCGCCCTCCCACACGCCGCCGCGCCTCGTCCGGCCCCGACATCGCCGACCCAGACCTCCGAAACCGGCCCACCAGCCACCCCAACGCCCTGATCACATCCACCAACACCTACGATCAACGACCTGCAGAGCCGACTCGCTTATTTCAGGGCTAGTGGCGGCGCGCGACGTTGCGGCGCGGCGTCGAGAGGCGGACGGCCCCTACGCCGGCAGCTGTTCCC
>JBLRWQ010000270.1:0-501 GCA_047921175.1 Nitriliruptoraceae bacterium
CTCCCACGCCTCCACGGCCAGCTCGTGCTCGTACAGTTCACGCTGGGAGCGCACCGACACCCATTCGCCCGCGGCCATCGATCCGGCCCCGGCCACCAGCCCCGCAACCCCGGCGAGCAGCACCACGTCGGCTTGGCCAGTACCTCCGGCCATCCCCATGATCAGCGCGAAGTTCGAGACCAGCCCGTCGTTGACCCCGAACACCGCGGCACGCAGCGACCCGCCAGCGGAGGTGCGGTGCCGAGCGTCGGCCATCACCAGGCCAGCACCGACGCTGTCGGTCGCCGCCAGGGCGAGCGCGCGACCGTGATCGGCCTCCTCATCGGCCATGCCCGGCCTGGCCTCGGGCACGGCCCGGTAGCGGTCACGGTCGGCGGCCTCGGCCTTGATCACCGCCGGCAGGACCCGATCCACCCCGACCCAGCGGGCCAGCCGGCCGATCAGCCGGCTGCGCCACGGCCGCCGGCCCGGCTGCGGGTCGCGGCCGGCGTCACGCAGCAC